>DASVGV010000134.1:0-5323 GCA_036379355.1 Mycobacteriales bacterium
GGGCTCCCGCTCCGGCTCGCGGCCGGGCGGCTCGAGCGGCGACGGGCGGACCCAGAGAGCCTTGGCGAAGGGGGCCGGCATCGCCCAGTTCCAGCGGCCGAACAGCGAGACGAGGGCTGGGACCAGCAGAGCGCGCACGACAGTGGCGTCGAGCAGGATGCCCGCCCCCAGGCCGGTCGCGAAGATCTTGATGTCGGTGTTCGGTGCCTGCGACAGCGACAGGAACGCCGCGAACAGGATCAAAGCGGCACTCGTCACCAGCCGACCGGTGCGGCCGACGCCTTCGACGACGGCTGCGTTCGTGTCGCGGCCCGCGTCGTACTCCTCGCGCATCCGCGCGAGGATGAACACCTCGTAGTCCATCGACAGGCCGAACAGGAACGCGAACACCATCAGCGGCACGAAGCTGGTGATCGCCCCGGTCGCCCCGATGTCCCAGATCTGGCGGGACCCGTGCCCCTCCTGCCAGACGAGGACGAGCACGCCGTAGGTCGCACCGACCGAGATCAGGTTGAGGATCACCGCCTTGATCGGCAGCAGGATCGACCGGAACGCGCGGGCCAGCAGCAGGAACGTCAGCACGACGATCACCGCCAGCATCAGCGGGAAGGTGCCGTAGACGGCGTGCTCGAACGCCTGCTGGCCGGCGCCGGTCCCCCCGACCTCGCCGCCGAGCGGCGCCACCGCCTTGGCGATCACGTGCGTGATGCCCGACCCGGGGGGCTGGTTCGTGTCGGCGACCGGGAGCACCTCGACAGTGGTGGCGCCCGGCTTGCTGCCGCTGACGAAGGAGGTGAGCACGCCCGGCAGGTCCCGGGTCGCGGCGACGACCGCCGATCCGTCTCCGTGCGGGACCAGCACCTCCACCGGGGTCAGCGTCCCGACCGGGATGCCGGCGGCCTCGAGCTGCTGGAGCGCGTCGTACGCCGGACCGGACTTGGCGAGCGTGGACGCGCGGGGCTCGCCGACGGCGATGTGCGACGCGGCGAAGACCAGCGAGCCGAGGATCGCCAGCGCGACGGCCGCCGCGACCCAGCGGAAGCGGACCACGAGGCGCGCCCACCCGGCCCACGGCCGGCTGACGTCGCCACCGTGCTTGCGAACCCCGACCCGGTCCAGCGCGGGCCCCCACCACAGCAGCAGGACCGGGAGCAGCGTGGTCGCCACCAGCACGCTGACCAGCGGGATGAGCACGCCACCATAGGCGACCGACCGCAGGAACGGCACCGGCAGGAAGATCAGCGAGAACAGGCCGACGGCGACGGTGACGCCGGAGAAGACCACCGAGTGCCCGGCCGTCCGCATCGCCTGCCGGACCGCCGCCTCGTTCTCCAGTCCCTTGCCCCGCTCCTCGCGCCAGCGCGTGACGACCAGCAGCGCGTAGTCGATGGCGACACCGAGGCCGATGAGGGCCACCAGGAACTGCACGATGAACGACACGCTGGTGACCTCGGTCAGGCCGGTGACCAGCAGGTAGGTGGTGCCGATCGCCGACGCTGCCATGAGCATCGGCAGCACGGCCAGGAACGAGCCGAAGACGAACGCGAGGATCACCAGGGCGCCCAGGGCGCCGAGCAACGTCTCGACGAGCACGCCGCTGCCGCCTCCCCCGCCACCGCTCGAGGCCAGCTGGTCGAAGCCGGTGACGCCGACGGTCGCGCCCGGCAGCGTGGTCGCGAGCGACGACGCGACGAGGGGGCGCATCGCCGTGGCCGGGTCGGTCGCGTCGAACCCACCCTGCTGGGGCTGGAGCACCAACCCGAACGCGGTGTGCCCGTCGTGCGACAGCAGCGCGGCGTCGTCGACCGAGCCGGCCGCGCCGGGAGTGCCGGGATACAGGGCCCGGAACGGCATCGGTCGCCCGACCTCCGCCGCCTTCGTGAACGCCGTGGTGAGCGCCGCGCGCGCTGCCGGGGTGTCCAGCCGCGTCGACCGGTCGGTGACCGCGATGACGATGGGGCTGGCGTTGCCGCCGTTCCCGTACGCCTGCTGGATGGCCTGGTTGACCTCGTACGCCTTCTGGCCGGGCAGGGAGAAGGTGGCGTCGAGCCGCTTCTGCAGGCCGCCGGCGGTGCCGAGCCCGACGAGCGTCACGACCAGCCAGAGCAGCGCCACGATGCGTCGATGGCGCAGGCAGAGGTCGGTGAGCCGGTCCACGGCACGCTCCAGTCTCGTGTCTTGGGTTGCGATGAGCCTGCCAGCGGCCACCGACACTGTCGCGGGTGCTGGCACCGATGTCTCCGCGGGTGCTGGCACCACCCTGGCCGATGTGCGCGGCGGGTGTCCTGCTGGTTTCGCGACCGGGCGCCCGAGCAGGCGCTCAGAGGCGGGCGAGGAGGTCCGCCGCGGACACCGAGCCCGGCGGGTCACCGCGGCTCACGAGGGCGTTCGCCTCGCGTTGCAGAAGCGTGTTGACCGGTGTGGGCAGACCGTGCAGCCGCCCGAGCAGCGCGATCTCCCCGTTGAGGTAGTCGGACTCGACCGTCGGCAGGCCGCGGGCTGCGGACTGCCAGGACGACCCGCCGCCGCGTTTCTCACCCTCGACCCGCGCGAGCCGCAACCGGTCCCGGCGGAACTCGTCCCACTCGTCGTCCGGCGTCCACGGGATGCCGGCGGCGGTCAGGACGGCCTCGGCCTCGGCCCGAGCCCGGCGGTCGAGGTCCCCGGCGACGTCCTCCTCGCGGTCGTCGCCGAGCAGCACCTGGATCGCGTTGCCGACGTTGCGCAGCAGCTTGGCCCACTTCCAGGGCATGATCTCGTCTCTCACGGTCGAGCCGAAGCCGCTGTGCCCCAGTGCTTCCGCGACCGCCTCCGCGGTCTCGTCGCGCCCGGCGGGATACCGGCCGACATCGAGCAGCCCGCTGTACGGCGTGCCTGCTGCGACGATCCGGCCCGGCTCGAGGTGGGTTGCCGGCAGCATGACGCACATGCCGTAGACGCGGTCGAAACGCCGCAGCGCCAGCCGTTCCCCCGCAACGCCGTTCTGGGCGCAGACCACCGGCAGCGTGCCGTCGCACTGCACCGCGACCTGGCTCAGGAGGGCGTCTGCGTCCTGCACCTTGGTCGCGATGACGAGCACGTCGTCGGCGTCGAGGTCGAGGTCCTGCACACCGGTCGCCGGGATGTGCCGCTCGATGACACGGTCCGGCATGGCCAAGCGGATTCCGTTGTCCTGCAACGCTTTCAGGTGGGCCCCCCGAGCGACGAGCAGGACGTCGTGGCCGGCGTCGGCCAACCGCCCGCCGATAGTTCCGCCGATCGCTCCCGCACCCAGCACCACGAACCGCATGGGTGCATCCTCGCTCAGCCGCGCAGGGCGACCACCAGGGACTCGTACCCGCGCAGGGTCTGCAGGTCCCGCCGCGTACCACCGATCACGCGCAGGTCGGGGAAGCGCTCGAACAGCAGGCGCAGTCCGATCTCGCCCTCCATCCGGGCGAGGTTGGCGCCCAGGCAGTAGTGCACTCCGCCGCTGAAGGCGACGTGCTCCTTGGAGTTGGGCCGGTCCAGGTCGTACGTCGCCGGGTCGGCGAAGACGTCGGGGTCGCGGTTGGCGCCACCGAGCAGGCAGATGATCGCCGTGCCCCGGGCGATCTCGACGCCGTCGACCTCGGCGTCCTCGCGGCACACCCGGCCGGTGAGCTGGACGGGGCTCTCGAACCGCAACAGCTCCTCGACCGCCTGCGGCCACATCGCGGGGTCCGCCGCGAGCCGCTCCCGCGCCTTCTCGTTGCCGCTCAGCACGTCGACACCGCTGCCGAGCAGGTTGACGGTGGTCTCGAAGCCGGCGCCGAGCAGCAGGATCGCGGTCGCGCGCAGCTCGACGTCGCTCAGCCGGTCGTCGGGGTCGGCGTTGACGAGCTGGCTGAGGATGTCGTCGCCGGGCTCGCGGCGGAGCTTCTCGAAGTGGCCGTCGAACCAGTCGTTGAGCTGGCGCTCGCCGCGCAGGACGTTGCGGTACTCGCGATGGGTGAGGCCGATGTCGAGCACCGGGACGAGGGTGTTGCCCCACTCGAGGAACTGCTGGTGCATGTCCTCGGGGACGGCGAGGATCTCGCTGATGACGGCGACGGGGAGCTGGCTGGCGTACTCGGCGACGATGTCGACGACCTCGCGTCCCTCGAGCCCGTCGAGGAGCTCGACGGCGCGGGACTCGACCCGCTCGGCGACGCTGCGTAGCGCCTTGGGCGTGAACGGCCGGCTGACCAGTCGCCGGTAGCGCGTGTGCTCCGGCGGGTCGACGGCCAGCAGGGACGGCTTGTCGACCACCGACGCGACGTTGGGGTCGGGGCTGCGGAAGGCCCACGACACGACACTGGGCAGGCCGCCCGCGTCGCCGATCGCGACACCGAACCGCTGGTCGCGCAGGATGCCCGAGACCAGCGCGTGGTCGACGGTGACGGACATCAGCGGCGTCTTCACCAGCCTTCCGTACGCGCGGATCTGCTCGTGGCACGGGTACGGGTTGGCGCGTGCGCGGGGGTCGACCATGAGCCTCGCCAGCGGCAGCCCACGGCGTGCCTGCACCTGCGAGAGCGTGCGCACGCTGCGGTGCGTGGCCAGCCAGCGGGCCTCCGTGCGCAGCGCGACCGTCGCTTCGCGCCGTACCCTCGCGGCCCTGCTGGAAGCCACGGTCGCGGCCCTGCTCGAAGCCGGAGTCGCCGGGGTGTCCAACGCCGCGTTCGCCATGCCTCACGATACCGCATCTCGGATACCCGCGGTCTCCCAGCCGCCACCAACCCTTCGTGTTGATCATGATGTTGCAGTCACCTTCGGCCCCACCAGATGACTGCAACATCATGATCAACAGGGGGTAGGTCGTGAGTCGCGCCGCAATCGAGCGTGACAGGGAACGGGTCGCCCCTCTAGAGTGGTCCGTACCGACGCGGGGTGGAGCAGCTCGGTAGCTCGCTGGGCTCATAACCCAGAGGTCGCAGGTTCAAATCCTGCCCCCGCTACTAGCGAAACAGCAGGTCAAGCCCATGATCAACGATCGTGGGCTTGATGCTTTTCAAGATCAATCCATACTCGTCCCCTAACACGTTGCCTCCGAGCGCGGGTCGGTGGAGCGTGGGTGGTGCTGACGGGCAACGACCGGCACCGACGTTTCGGATCGAGATGCTGAGCACCGTTGGCTTGGTGGACTGGCAAGCCGCGTTCCCCATCGGGCTCCACGCTTGTGATCATGCGCCTTGAGCGCTTTCGGGCTGGGTGTCTGGATAGGCTCCAAGCGTCGTCGACATACCGTCGGAGGCAGGCAGGGGTGACCAAGCCATAGCGTGAACGGTTGATCTTCCCGGGAGCCTGTGGCCACGGGGTCGTC
>DASVGV010000135.1:0-28088 GCA_036379355.1 Mycobacteriales bacterium
GGCAGCCTCCTCGCCAAACTCGGCCTCCGCGACCGCGTCCAGGCCGTCGTCTACGCCTACGAACACGGCCTCGCCCGCCCCGGCACCACACCCGCAGAAGAACAGGCGGCTTGGGTCCAGAAGCCCCCGCATCGGAAATGACCACCAGCAACCCTGCGGGCCGGACCGCGGTCGGCGTGATAGACGAACTGGAAGGGACGAGTCGGCCTATAAGCCGGGTTCTGTGCACCCGGCGCCTCGCGACACCGGGTCGGCGACCATCTCTCTCGCCCTGACGTTGCCGCCAGGGTCATGCGGTCCACCCGCAGGCTCGGGCGGGCCGCCCTCGAACGCCTGCGCAGCACCGGCGTACCGATGCCTTTCGACCTTGCTCCGGGTGGGGTTTGCCGTGCCGCCCCTGTCACCAGGAGCGCGGTGGTCTCTTACACCGCCGTTTCACCCTTACCGGAGCCGAAGCCCCGGCGGTCTGTTCTCTGTGGCACTGTCCCGCGGGTCACCCCGGGTCGGCGTTACCGACCACCCTGCCCTTCGGAGCCCGGACTTTCCTCGGCCGCCCTCGCGGGCGGACGCGGCCGCCCGACCGACTCGTCCCGACTGCTGATCATAGGGTCAACCCGGTGTGGTGGGCAGCGTCGTTGGCGGGCCTGCTCGCCATCGCCACGACCGCCCTGCCCTGGCACGACGCGGTCGACACGACGCGGACCGCGGCGCCCGTCCTCGCGTTCCTCGTCGGCATCACGGTGCTCGCCGAGCTGTCCGACGCCGCCGGACTGTTCGAGGTGCTCGCGAGGCGGACGGCGCGCCTGTCAGGCGGCTCGACCCGGCGGTTGTTCCTGCTGGTCTGCCTGCTCGCCTCGTTCGTCACCGTGGCGCTGTCGCTCGACACCACCGCCGTGCTGCTGACGCCCGTCGTGCTCGCACTCGCCGCGGCTGTGCGGGTCGACGCCAGGCCGTTCGCGTACGCCGCCGTCTGGCTGGCCAACGCCGCCAGCCTGCTGCTGCCGGTGTCGAACCTCACGAACCTGCTCGCCGCAACCCGGCTGGGTGGTCTCGGTGAGCTCGGCTTCGCGCGACGGATGCTCCTGCCGGAGCTCGTGGCCGTCGTGGTGGTCGTCGGCGTCCTGCTGTTGCGGTTCCGATCGTCGCTGCGTGTCGCGCACGACACGCCACACCCGTACGCGATCACGGACCGGCCGCTGCTGGTGCTCGCCGCCGCCTGCTGCCTGGCCGTGGCCCCCGCGTCGCTGTTCGGCATCGCGCCCTGGAAGGCGGCCCTCCCCGCTGCCGCGGTGCTCTCCGTTGCCTTCGCCGTACGGCGCCGGACCGACCTGCGCACCGACCTGGTGCCGTGGCGGCTGGTGCTCCTCACCGAGGGCTTGTTCCTGGTCGTCGCGACACTCGGCCGTCACGGCCTGTACGACGCGCTCACCCACGTCACCCGCCACGGCAGCCTGCCCACCGCGCTGGTCGGCGCCGGCGGCGCGAATGTCGCGAACAACCTGCCGACGTACCTCGCCGTCCAGCACGCCGTCCCCGCGGACCACGTCACGGACCTGCTCGCGCTGCTCGTCGGGACCAACTGCGGCCCGCTGCTGCTGGTCTGGGGTTCACTCGCGACGTTGCTGTGGCGGGAGCGCTGCACGGCCCGCGGCCTGCACATCGGGATCGGCGAGTTCCTGCGCTCGGGCCTGCTCGTCGTCCCGCCGCTGGTCTTCGGCTGCTACGGCGCACTCCTGCTCACGCACTGAGCAGCGACCACCGCCGGCCGGCCGTCACCGGTCGTCGTCCTGTGCTCCGATCTGGACCCGCTCTCGCTGAGGCCGAACCACATACGCCGGGTCGCGCGCGGAATCCAGACCGGCGTGGAACACGCCCCACCGGGTGCACGCCGACGACGCCAGGAACCCGGCGCCCGCTGCCGCGCTCATCCAGCGCGATCGCCGTCCGGCCAACGCCGCGGCGGTCCCCACAGCGGCCAGCACCTTGCTGGCCGTCATGAAGCGGCCTCCGGAGCCCGAGCGGTACGGCGTCCCCACGAACCCGAGCCGCCGCTCCATCACCTGGGTGGCGCCCATCTCCAGGCAGGTCCCGAGTACGGCCATGGACCTCGCCGGCGCGGACTCCGCGAGGCGCACCGCGAGCAGTCCGAGACCGCCGGCGGCGGAGGCGCCGGACCCGACGAAGAGGAACGGCATCTCGCGATAGCCCTCGTGCCACGCAGGAACGGCAGTGTCGCTGACCAGCGCGCCGGTGTACGCGGCCACACCCGGCCCGAGGACGGCGGCGGCGGCAGTACCGACAGCCCCGAGCGTCTTCGCCCGTCCGGTCAGCGCCGTCAGCGCGGCGACGCCCGCCGCCGGGCCGTACCCGGCGAGCAGCCACGACCCGACGCTCATCGGCGAGGTGGGCTTGAACACGCGCAGCATGTTGGCGAACCGCGACGGCCGGCCCAGGTCGTGAACGAGGCCTACGGCGCCGAGACCGATGGCCCCCAGGGACCCGACCTTCATGACCTGCGCGAGCTCGGGCCGCCCGGTCACCGCGGCGCCGGCGGCGAGCAGCGACCCGGCTCCGGCAAGACCACCGAGAAACAGGTAGCCGGGGATGTCGGGCGCGCGCCACGTCGGCGCGTGGAGAACCGGCCTGCCGTAGTACGAGGTGAACTCGGCGTCCGGGACCATCGGCTGCTCGCCGCGCCGGCCGCGCCCACGACGCCGGCCGCGCCCTCCGGTGCTGCCGCTCATCGCCCTGCGCCGAACGCGCCGACCGCGAGGGCCACCAACGCCGCCGCGGCCATCCCGACGTGCTTCCACATGTCCGGCAGGTCCCGCGTGGTGACGATCGGGTCCGGGGGCAGGCCGTACGCCTCCGGCTCGTCCAGGAGAAGGAAGAAGGCACCGGCACCGCCGACACCGTCGTGCGGGTCCTCGCCGTACAGCCGGGCGTCGGTCACGCCGTTCCGGTGCAGGTGCTCGACCCGGTCCGTGGCCCGTCGCCGGAGCTCCTCCAGGGGGCCGTACTGGATGGACTCGGTCGGACACGCCTTGGCGCACGCCGGCTCGAGCCCCTCGCCGAGGCGGTCGTAGCACAACGTGCACTTCCAGGCACGGCCGTCGTCCTTGCGCTGGTCGATCACGCCGTACGGGCAGGCGGGGACGCAGTAGCCGCAGCCGTTGCAGACGTCCTCCTGCACGACGACGGTGCCGAACTCGGTACGGAACAGCGCACCGGTCGGGCACACGTCGAGGCAGGCGGCCTGCGTGCAGTGCTTGCACACGTCGCTCGCCATCAGCCAGCGCAGATCCGCGGGCTCTCCCGCCGGATGCTGAACCCCCGGCACCTGCGCGGCCAGCGGCTTGGCCTGCTCGATGAACGCGACGTGCCGCCAGGTGGAGCCGCCGAGACCCTGGGTGTTGTCGTACGACATGCCGGTGAAGTCGATGCCGTCCTCGGGGATCGCGTTCCACTCCTTGCAGGCGACCTCACAGGCCTTGCAGCCGATGCAGACCGACGTGTCGGTGAAGAAGCCCATTCGGGGCGGGTGATCCTCATGCCCGGCGCGCCCGGCCGGGTCGATGTCCCCGAGGAAGACGGTGCTCACTGCTCGGTCCCCGTCCGTTCGGTGATGCCGGCCCGTCGCTGGTAGTCGGCCACCAGCCTGTCCCGTGCGGCGCCGCGCGGCCGGCGGCCGGGTCGAATGTCGCAGGCCAAGGCCTTCACCTCCTGGATGTGCACGTTCGGGTCCAGCGACAGGTGAGCCAGCTCGTTCGCCGCATCACCGGTGGACAGGCCGTTCGCCCCCCAGTGATAGGGCAGGCCGACCTGATGCAGGACTCGGCCCCGTACCGTGATGGGACTGATCCGCCGGGTCACCAGCACCCTGGCCTCGATCGCTCCGCGCGCCGTCACGATCGTGGCCCAGCCGCCGGGCTCGACGCCCCGCTCCTGCGCGAGCTCGGGCGAGATCTCACAGAACATCGCCGGCTGGAGCTCGGCGAGGTACGGCAGGAACCGGCTCATGCCGCCGGCGGTGTGGTGCTCGGTGAGCCGATATGTGGTGGTGACGTACGGGAAGACGTCCGAACCCGGCTCGCTACCGCTGGGCTGGTAACGGTTGTCGTCCCGCGGCGCCGTGACGAGGCGCACCGGACTGCGCTGCTGCGCGTACAGCGGGTTGTCGACCGGCGAGTCCTGCGGCTCGTAGTGGGCGGGCAGCGGCCCGTCGGTGAGTCCCGCCGGCGCGAACAGCCAGGCCTTGCCGTCGGCCTGCATCACGAACGGGTCGATCCCCGACAGGGCCTCGGCCCCCCGCGCCCCGTCAGCCGGCCGGTGCCACGGCGACGTGTGCGCCGCGAAGTCGGGGACGTCGTGCCCGGTCCACTGGGCCGAGTCCTCGTCCCACCAGACCAGCGCCTTGCGCTCGCTCCAAGGCCTTCCGTCCGGGTCGGCAGAGGCGCGGTTGTAGAGAATGCGCCGGTTGGCCGGCCAGGCCCATCCCCACTCGTTGGCGACCCAGTCCTGCTCCGACGCGGGCTTGCGCCGCGCGGCCTGGTTCTCGCCGCCGGCGTAGACACCGCAGTAGATCCAGCAGCCGCACGCCGTCGACCCGTCCCCGTGCAGCTGCTCGTACGACGACAGCGGCCGGCCCTCCGCATCCCACCCGTTGATCTCCGCCAGCACCGCCTCGGCGACCGGCTCCGCCTGCGATCCGGACGTGGGGTAGTCCCACGTGAGGTCGAGCAGCGGGCGGTCCATCTCGTCGTCCGACCCCGCGAGCTTCTCGCGGATCAGGCGACCCAGGTGGTAGGTGAACCACAGGTCCGAGCGCGCGTCACCCGCCGGCTCCACGGCCTGGTGGTGCCACTGGAGCATGCGCTGGGTGTTGGTGAACGACCCGTCCTTCTCCGTCTGGGCGGCGGCCGGGAGGAAGAAGACCTCCGTACCGATGTCCTCGGCACGCATCTCCCCGGACTCGATCTCCGGTCCGTTCTGCCACCACGTCGCCGACTCGATCAGGCTGAAGTCGCGGACCACCAGCCAGTCGAGGTTCGACAGGCCGAGCCGCTGCCGCCTGGCGTTGGCCGACCCCACGGCCGGGTTCTCGCCGTACAGGAAGTAACCCTTCGTCTCCCCGTCGATCTGGCTCTGCACCGTCTCGTACGTGCTGTGCGAGCCGGTCAGCCGCGGGAGGTAGTCGAAACAGAAGTCGTTCTCGGGCGTCGCCGCCGGGCCCCAGTAGGACTTGAGCAGGCTGACCAGGTACGAGCGCATCTCCGCCCAGTAGCCCTTGTCGGTCGACTCGGCGTCGAGGAACGAGTCGAGGGTCTCGTCCTTGTGCGCGTGCGGCATCGGGATGTAGCCGGGCAGCAGGTTGAAAAGGGTCGGGATGTCGGTGGACCCCTGGATGCTCGCGTGTCCTCGCAACGCCAGGATGCCGCCGCCGGGCCGTCCGATGTTGCCGAGAAGCAGCTGGAGGATGGCGGCGGTCCTGATGTACTGCACGCCCACCGTGTGCTGCGTCCACCCGACCGCGTAGACGAACTCGGTCGTGCGGTCGCGGCCCGAGTTGTCCGTGACGGCCGTGGCCACTCGCTCGAACAGCTGCGGGGGGATGCCGCACACGTCCTGCACCATCTCCGGGGTGTAGCGGGCGAAGTGCCGCTTCAGCACCTGGAACACGCAGCGCGGGTGCTGCATCGTCTCGTCGCGGGGCGGCTGCAGCCCGCCGATGGCCGCACCCCCGGAGCCCATCGCGTGACCGCGGGCGGCCGTGCTCGCCGGGCCGGCCCCGGTGTCCCCGTACTCCTGGTCGCGCTGGCCCGAGGCGGCCTGCACCTCCATACCCTCGTACTGCCACGTGCTGGGGTCGTACGTGCGGCTGTCGGGATCCAGACCCGAGAAGACCCCGTCGAGGTCCTCGGTGTCGCGGAAGTCCTCCCGCAGGATGGCCGGCCCGTTCGTGTAGTGCACGACGTACTCGCGGAAGTACTTGTCGTTCGACAGCACGTAGTTGATCAGTCCGCCGAGGAAGACGATGTCGCTGCCGGCGCGCAGCGGGACGTGCAGGTCAGCGAGCGCGCTGGTCCGGGTGAAGCGCGGGTCGACGTGGATCACTGTCGCGCCGCGGGCCTTGGCCTCCATCACCCACTGGAACCCCACCGGATGGCACTCGGCCATGTTCGAACCCTCGATGACGATGCAGTCGGAGTTCTGCAGGTCCTGCTGGAAGGTCGTCGCGCCGCCGCGACCGAACGAGGCACCCAAACTGGGCACCGTGGAGGAGTGTCAAATGCGGGCCTGGTTCTCGATCTGGATCGCGCCCATCGCCGTGAACAGCTTCTTGATGAGGTAGTTCTCCTCGTTGTCGAGAGTCGCTCCTCCGAGCGATGCGATGCCCATCGTCCGCCGCACCCGCTTGCCGCCGGACTCCCACTGCCAGCCTTCGCGCCGGCTCTTGATCACGCGGTCGGCAATCATGTCCATCGCTTTGTCGAGCTCGAGCCGCTCCCATGCGGTGCCGTGCGGCCGGCGGTACAGCACGCCGTACTCGCGCGCGCAGCCCGTGGTGAGCTGCAGCGTCGCCGACCCCTTGGGGCACAGCCGGCCTCGGCTGACCGGTGAGTCGGGGTCACCCTCGATCTGCACGACCTTGTCGCCGGAGACGTAGACGTTCTGCCCGCACCCCACCGCGCAGTACGGGCAGACCGACTTCACCACCTTGTCGGCGGTCGCGATCCGCGACGAGAGCTGTTCGGTCTTGCGACTCATCGCCGCCCGCCCGCGCCCGAGCGCGTCGCCCTCGGTGGCCTGGCGCATCACGGGCCAGCCGCCCAGGAAGGTGCGGATGCTCATGCCGGCTCCTTACGCTCGTACGCCTGCAGAAACCGCTCGCCCAGCTCGCTTCGGGTCTGCTCGTCGGTGGCGTCACGCAGGTCGAGGAAGACCTTGTCCTCGTACGCGACGTGGGCCCGCAGCTGCGAGATCAACTGCTCCGCGAGGCGGCCATGTTCGTCGCTGTCCGGGGCCGCTGTCGCGAGCGCCGCCAGCGTGTCGTTGCTCTGCTGCTCCTGCGCGAGTGCGGCATCTGCTCGCGCGTCCCCGTCCGCCAGATGCGTGCGGACCGCTGGCCACAGGTAACGCCGTTCGGCGCTCTCGTGCCGCGACGCCACGTCCCGGATCAGGTCGATGATCGCGGCCCGCTGCTGCACCTGCTCGTCGCTTGCGCCGTAGGCGGGGATGGCTCCCAGCCGTTTCCCGAGAGCGGTCAGGTGATCGTGCTGGCGGGTCAGCACGGCCAGCAGCTCGTGCGCGCCGTCCGGGCCGCGCGACTCCCCGACGTGCAGGCTTCGCGCGGCGGCAGCGGAGCGCATCTGCGGGTCCTGCGCCACCCGCTCTGCGACCCACTGCTCAACCCTCGACATCCGACCCTTCCGCCGAGACGAGTGCGAGGACACGCACGCCGGGAGAGTCGGCTGCTTCGTCTGGGCTGCCCTCGACGTTACGGACACCGCCTGGTTCCGACAAGTACGCGGGCTGCCCGCGCGCCACGCCCCCTGCCCCGGTGCCGGCCTCGGGGGTCACCCCGGCCGTACGCGGGTAGTGGTGGCCCCATGATTGCGATCGCGACCTTGCTGCTCGTCGTGACGATCTCACTCATCGTGACGCGGGTGGCCACGGTGATCCTCACGGCCAGCGGGCTGTCACGGCAGGCCGCGCAGTTCCAGGCCCGGTCGGCGTTCACCGGCTCCGGCTTCACCACCAGCGAGTCCGAGCGCGTCGTCGACAACCCGCTGCGGCGCCGCGTGATCATGACCCTGATGCTGCTGGGAAACGCCGGCATCGTCGCGGCCGCGAGCACCACGATCCTCGGCTTTCGCGGTGGCGGCATCGGGCACCAGGGCTGGCGGGTGCTCGAGCTCGTCGCCGGCCTCGTCGCGCTCCTGTACCTGTCCCGCAGCCGATGGGTCGACCAGCGCCTCACCCGGCTCATCAAGCGGGCGATCGACCGCTACACGGACCTGCCCACGCGCGACCTCGCCGGGCTGCTGGACCTGTCCGGCGAGTACGCCGTGAACGAGCTCGCGGTCACCGAACGGGACTGGATCGCCGGCCGCCGGCTCCAGGACCTGGCCCTGCGCGACGAAGGTGCCGTCGTCCTCGGCATCACGCGAAAGAGCGGCGTCTACCTCGGCGCGCCGACCGGCGAGACCGTCCTGGACGCCGGCGACATCCTCATCGTGTACGGGCGGGGGGAGCTGCTGCGCGAGCTCGACGACCGGCCGGTGGGCCCGGGCGGCGACCTCGCCCACGCGGCAGCGGTCGCGCGCCAGCGCCGGATCGAGCAGGAGCAGGCCGAGACCGCACGCGAGCCCGACCCCGCGTGAGCCGTCAGCCGGTCAGGTACGACGTCTCGTTCCAGCCGCGCACCTGACCGTTGCCGTCCCCGTACGCCAGCACCTCGGACAGCGAACACAGGTCCAGGTGCATCACCGCCATCGCCGCCGGCGGCGACCCAAGGACCAGCCCTGCCATGGTCTTGATCGGTGTCACGTGGCTGACCACGAGCACGGACTTCCCCGGGTACGCGGCCACGAGCGCGTCACGGGCGGAGGTGACGCGCGCCACGCAGGCGGCGAACGTCTCCCCGCCGTGCGGAGCGGGCCCACCCTCGAAGGCCAGCCAGGCCTTGAGTCCCTCCGGATCGCGGACCCGGACCTCCTCGAACGTCAGCCCTTCCCAGCTGCCGAAGTCGAGCTCGACCCACCCCTCGTCGGTTGCCACGGGCACCCCGACGCGGTCCGCCACGGCGGCCGCCGTCTCCTGTGCCCGCGCCAGCGGCGAGGACACGATCACGTCGAGGCCGCGGCCGGCCAGGTGCGCGGCCGCCTGGCCTGCCTGGCGGCGGCCGGCGTCCGTCAGCGGTGGGTTGCCGCGGCCGGAGAACCGCCGGTCCACCGACAGCGCCGTCTGTCCGTGCCGCAGCAGCAGCAACCGCGTGGCGGTGTCGGGCACGGCTCCCCAGGTCGGCGCGACGGACCGCGGGCCGGGCGCGGGGTCGGGCCCGTCGTCGCCCGAGCCGGCACCGTCGGCGAGGGCGTCGTCGGTGAGCGCATCGTGGGTCGAGGCGCGCGCGTCCATCGCCTCGTTGGCGAGGGCGTCGGCGTCCGCGTTCTGGGACCGCGGCACCCAGGTCAGGCGAACCGAGGGGAACGTCGAGGTCAGCGACACTGCTTCTCGCGCAAGGCTTTTCAAGCCCTCGTGCTTCACGCGCCACCGCCCGGAGACCTGCTCGACGACGAGCTTCGAGTCCATGCGGACGTCGATCGTGGCGGTCGGGTCGAGGGCCCGGGCCGCCTTGAGCCCCTCGATCAGGCCGGTGTACTCGGCGACGTTGTTGGTCGTCGTCCCCAGGAAGCCGTTGCGGCGCGCCAGCACCGTGCCGGTGCCGGCGTCGCGCACCAGCGCGCCGTAGCCGGCCGGTCCCGGGTTGCCCCGCGAACCGCCGTCGGCCTCGACGACGAAGCGGCGCGTCACAGGCCCGATTCGCCCGTCCGCACCAGGATGCGGCCGCAGTCCTCGTGGCGCAGCACTTCCTGCGGCGGCGCGTCCCGGAACTCGGTCAGCTCGTTGCCGGCCAGCTCCAGGTGGCAGCCCTCGCAGCGGCGGCGAAGCAGTGCCGCGGCGCCGACGCCCGCGTGGTCGGCGCGCAGCCGCTCGTAGAGGCGCAGGAGATCGTCCGGCAGGCCGGCGGCGAGCGCGTCCCTGCGGCTGGTCGTCTCGGCCGACTCGGCGTCGATCTCCGCGAACTGGCGGTCGCGCTCGGCCTCCGCCGCCACCCGGCGGGCGTCCGCCTCGGCGATGCGCGCACGCGTCTCGACGACGCCTGCCTCGGCCCTCTCCTTCGCCTCGAGGATCTCCAGCTCGTCATCCTCGAGCGAGGACTGCCGGCGAGCCAGCGAAGCGATCTCGTGCTGGAGGCTCTCCAGCTGCGCGGCGGGCACGGCTCCGGTGTCCAGGCGTTGCTGGTCGCGGTCGGAGCGCGCACGTACCTGCTCGATCTCGGTCTCGAGCTTCGCCGCGGCCCGCCCTTGGTCGGCGACCTCGGTCTCGAAGCCGACGAGGCTGCCGGACAGCCGGCCGATCTCCTCCTCGGCCGCGGCGATCGTCTCCAGCGCCGGCAGCGTCCGCCGGCGCAGGGCGAGGCGGGAGAGCGTCGTGTCGAGGGCCTGCAGGTCGAGGAGCCTGAGCTGCGCGTCGGGGTCGGCGTTCACGGCATCGATCCTGCCCTGTGCACCGACCAGGGGTCCGTCACCAGGTCCGACACGGACACGACCAGCCCCGGGAACGCGTCCCGCAGCCGATCGGCGAGGGCGGCCACCCACGGCCACTCCCCCGCCCAGTGCGCCACGTCGATGACCGGGATCGGAGCCTCCTGGACGCGGTGATGCTTGGCGTCGGACGTCACCAGCACGTCCGCGCCCGCGGCCGCGGCCGCGTCCACGAGGTCGAGGCAGGCGCCACCCGCCACGGCGACCCGCCGGACGGGCGCGGCAGGGTCGCCGCTGGCGCGAACGCCCCATGCCGTACGTGGGAGCCGATCGGCGACGACGCTGCAGAAGTCTTGCAGCGCAATGGCTTCGGTGAGGTCACCGACTCGACCCAGGCCGCGGGTCGACGGCGTGGCTGCGGACACGACGGTCACCGACGGCACCTCGTAGGGGTGCGCTGCCCGCACCGCCGCGCCGACTGCCGTACGCCGGCGCGGATCGGCGACCATCTCCAGTCGGTCCTCCTCGACCCGCTCCGGCGCGCCCACCGCACCGACGTACGGCCGGGCTCCCGGCAGCGGCGTGAACGTCCCCTCGCCGGCGGTCGCGAACGCGCAGCGTTCGTAATCGCCGATCCGGCCCGCGCCGGCGGCGGCCATCGCGTCGAGCACGGCCTCGGTGTGCGTACGGGGCACGTGGACGACCCAGCGGTCGAGGCGCTCGTCCTGTGGCTGAAGCGGCACGAGACCGGTCACTCCGAGCACGTGCGCCAGCGCGTCGGAGACTCCCGGGTCGGCGACGTCCGCGTTCGTGTGGGCCACGTAGAGCGCGTCGAGGCGAGCCAGCGTCCGGCCCTTCGCACCGACCCGGGCCACCGAGGTCGTGCCGCCGAGGAAGAGTGGATGATGCGTGAGGAGCAGGTCCGCGCCGTGCGCGTGCGCCTCGGCGGCCACCGCCTCGGTCGGGTCCACGGCCAGGTGGACGGCGTTCACCGGTTGGTCCGGGTCGCCCGACACCAGTCCGACGGTGTCCCAGGGCTCGGCCCAGGCGGGGTCGTACCAGCGCTCGAGGCGCTCGATCACGCCGCCGAGGGTCGTCACCCGCCCGAGCCTAGAAGGACACGGATGTCGAGCACGCCCGGCGACGGGTGCTCCCGACGGACAACCTCGCCCAGCCCCTTCATGATCTTGATGCTTGCCGTGTTGTCCGCGGCGATGGTGGCGCCGAACGTGGTGATGTGGTTGGCCCGAGCATGATCGGCGAGCCAGCGCCCGACGAGCGAGCCGAGGCCTCGTCCCTGGAGCGAGTCGGCGACCGTGATCGCGAGCTCGGCGACGTCCGGCTCGTGCGGCAGCCGGATGTACCGCGCGACCGACCCGCGCTGTGCTTCCGGCTCCCCCGGCGACAGGGTGGCGACGACCGCGACGTGGTCGACGCCGTCGACCGAGTCGACGAGACGGCGCAACATCGTCTCGTCGAGAGTCCGCAGCGGCGACAGGAACCGCATGTACCGGCTCTCGGGCGTCAGCCGCTCGACGGCCTCGGCGAGCCACAGCCGGTCGCCGTGCACCATCGGCCGGATCCGCACCGGCGTCCCGTCGGGCAGCCGCAACTCGCGCACCGGACAACCGTACGGGCCGGTACCCTCGTCGGGCTCGGGGCGCGTAGCTCAGCGGGAGAGCACCCGCCTTACAAGCGGGCGGTCGCTGGTTCGATCCCAGCCGTGCCCACGACGCAGGGAGGATCGCGCGTGGCAGTAGACCTGACGCTGGTGGCGATCCCGGCGTACTTCGGCACCATGGCCGGGGAGCGGCGGCTGCTGCGCGAGCGCGCGGCCGCCGGCGCTCCGGGGCCGGCCGACTACGAGCAGCGCGACACCCTGGCCAGCCTCGCCATGGGGCTCGGCAGCGTGCTGATGCCGCTGGTGACCGAGCGGTTGCTCCGGCCGATCACACCCGGTCGCGGGCGGTACGGAAAGGCCCTGGTCGGGACCGCCGTCGCGGCCGCCGCGGCGACCACCGTCGCCGACGCGGTCTCCCGCCGGGGTGGCCCGCGACTGCGCCGGGCGGCACGGCGCGTCGCCCGGGCCGGTGGCGTGACCGCGGTCGTCGCCGGCGGCGTCGCGACCACGACCGCGTGGGCGGCGCTGACCTCCACCCAGGCGCTGTGGCGGCGGCGGTTCGTCCGAGACCTGGGTGGTGGAGTCGTCCCCGCAGCGGTGGCCGTCCTGGCGTGGGACCTCGCGTACTACTGGAACCACCGGTTCAGCCACGAGAGCCGCTGGCTATGGGCGATCCACTCGATCCACCACTCGAGCGAGCGGTACAACCTCTCGACCGCGCTGCGGCAGCCGGTCGGGGACGCGTTCGGCGTCTCCCTCCCGTACGGGCTGGTGTGCCTACTCGGTGTGCGTCCCGAGCACGTGGCCCGTGCCCGCGCCATCAACCTGCTCTATCAGTACTGGATCCACACCGACACCGTGCGCAGCATCGGCCCGGGTGAGGCCGTGCTGAACACCCCGTCGCACCACCGGGTCCACCACGGCAGCAACCGGCGCTACCTGGACCGCAACCACGGCAGCATCCTCATCGTCTGGGACCGGCTGTTCGCCACCTTCCAGCGCGAGGACGAGCCGGTGGTCTACGGCCTCACCACGAACCTCGACACCTTCAACCCCACCCGCATCGCAACGCACGAGCACGCGCAGATGCTCCGCGACGTCGCGGGGAGCACCTCCTGGCGCGACCGGCTGTCGTACGTCCTGCGCGAACCCGGCTGGACCCCTACGTCCGCCTGACGCGTATGCCCCTGTCGGGGCCCCGCCGAGATGCGGCAAGCGCACGCGTTGAGCCTCGAACTGCGGCACCCGGACGCATCTCGGCGGGCAGGGCGGTCAGGACAGGTCGGCGAGGACGCGCTCGTACTCGGCCTGGTCGCGCGCGTCGGGGATCGCGTTGATCACGCTCCAACGCACGACCCCCTGCTTGTCGATCACGAAGGTGCCGCGCTTGGCGACGCCCATCGCGTCGTCGAGGACGCCGTACGTCTTCGCGACCTCGCCGTGCGGCCAGAAGTCCGCGAGGATCGGGAACTCGTAGCCCTGCTCCTCGGCCCACACCCGGTGGGCGAACACCGAGTCGACCGACACCGCCAGCACCTGGGTGTCGTCGTTCTGATACGTACCCAGGTCGTCGCGCAGGGCGGACAGCTCTCCCTTGCAGACATTGGTGAACGTGAGCGGATAGAACACCAGCACGACGTTCTTCGCCCCGCGGAACGAGGACAGAGTGACGTCCTTGCCCTCCTGGTCGCGGAGGGTGAAGTCCGGGGCGGGCTGACCGGTCTCGACGGCCATGACGGTCTCCTTCGCGCGAGAGGCTCAGCGGCGAGGGGCGCGGGTGCCCTTCGGCGCGGCCAAGCGCATGGCGGTCCAGTCCTGGCCGACGCTGACCGTACTGGTCTGCGCGAGGCCCGCCGTCGGGACCGCTTCCAGGACGTCGGCGGGCTCGACGTGCCCGTCGCGCCCAGCCTTGGGCGCGAGCAGCCAGATCGCGCCGTCGTCGGACAGGCCTCGGCGCACGTCCACGAGGAGGTCGACGAGGTCGCCGTCCCCGTCGCGGAACCACAGCAGCACGAAGTCGACGACGTCGTCGGAGTCCTCGGCAACCAAGGTTCCGACCACGCTCTCGATGTCGGCGACGGCTGCGGCATCGATGTCGTCGCCGGACCCGAACTGCTGGACGAGATCCCCGGCTTTGATCCCCAGCCGCTCGGCGACCCCCCGCGGGGCGCCCTCTCCTGCCGCGCCGGACGCGGTCACGCGGCCTCCTCTCGTTGGTGAGCAGGTCGGCTCACGCCTGCTTCCGTGAGCGCGAGGCTAGTGCACCGATCGGCCGCTCGGATGGCAAGCGCACAGGTCGTCAGCGACGCGCACGGGCGGCGGCGTCCTGCGCCGCGTCGGCGACGGTGCCGGCTGCGTCCTTGACCGCCTTCGTGGCGTCGGTTGCCGCGGAGGACAGCCCCGAGTCGGCGAGCGCCTTGGCGGCGCCGTCTTTCGCGTCCGACAGCCGCGAGGGAATGTCCGCGTCCTTGACCGCCTTCGCCGCGGCCTCCTTCGCGTCCGCCACCTTCGCCGGGACGTCCGCGTCCCGGACCGCCTTGGCGGCGGCGTCACGCGCGTCCGACAGCCGCGAGGGGATGTCCGCGTCCTTGACCGCCTTCGCCGCGGCCTCCTTCGCGTCCGCCACCTTCGCCGGGAGGTCGGCGTCGTGCAGTTGGTGCCGTGCGGACTGGGCGGCGGTACGCGCGTGCGCGGCAACCGCGGCTCCTGCCGCCGCACCGGTGGTCGCCGCCCACTTCCGGGAGTCGAGAAGCATGCCCACGCCCGCGCCCGTGAACGCCCCGATGATCATGCCCCGCCATGTCTCGCGCATTGCTTCCTCCGCACGTCGTGCCGGCGCACAGTCGCCGGTCGCGCCGGACTCGTACCCGGTGACGCGGAGGTGATGCCCCCAACCTCACCTGAGCGACAGGAGAGTCGCGCGGTGATCGGGACATACGTGGCCGCGGTGTGGGCACACCCGTGTCGCCGGCAGCACCGGCACGAAGGAGGTCTCGCATGGGTGCCATGGACAAGTTGAGAGACATGTTCGGCAACAAGAAGGACGAGGCGGTGGGCGCGGCCAAGCAGCAGGTCGGCCAGGCCACGGGCGACAAGGACTTGCGGCGCGAAGGCGCCACCCAGAAGGGCGTGAGCGACGTGAAGCAGGCCGCCAAGAAGGCGAAGGACGCCGTCACGTAGGCCGATACAGACATGCAGCGGCGACGAGGGGCCGGGACACCACGAGGTGGACCGGCCCCTCGTCGTGCGCGCCGCTCAGGTCAGCAGCGAGAGCCGCACGGTACGCACCGGGTTGTCGACGTTCAGGTCGACCAGGGCCACCGACTGCCAGGTCCCGAGGGCCATCCGCCCGTCGAGCACCGGGACGGTGACGGACGGGGCGACGAAGGCCGGCAGCACGTGGCTCCGGCCGTGGCCCGGCGAGCCGTGCCGGTGCACCCATCGGTCGTCGCCGGGCAGCAGCCAGTCGAACGAGGCCAGCAGGTCGCGGTCGCTCCCGGCACCGAGCTCGATGATCGCCACGCCGGCCGTGGCATGCGGCACGAAGACCGACAGCAGGCCGTCGTCCGACCCCCCGACGAAGTCGGCGCACGCGGACGAGATGTCCCGTACGGCAAGGTCCCGGCCGGTCTCGATCTCGAACGTGGTCGTCCTCATGCCGCCCAGCCTGTCAGGCCCACCGGCGCGGGCGGAGGATGGAGGTATGGCAGACACCCGTAGAGCGGTCATCACCGACGGTTTGCCCAGCCAGCTCCCCGACGTGGACCCGTCGGAGACGGCCGAGTGGATCGAGTCCTTCGACGCAGTCGTGAACGAGGCCGGCCCGAGCCGGGCCCGG
Source organism: Mycobacteriales bacterium (assembly GCA_036379355.1). Lineage (GTDB taxonomy): Bacteria > Actinomycetota > Actinomycetes > Mycobacteriales > CAJCIY01 > CAJCIY01. Next base: position 15,728 of record DASVGV010000135.1, read on the forward strand.
TTCCTCATGCTCAAGCTCCTCGAGCGAGCCCGGGAGCGACAGGTCGGCGTTCCGTCGCTGACGTCCACCGACTACGTGAACACGATCCCGGCGGACGCCGAGCCGTGGTTCCCGGGCGACGAGCACATCGAGCGGCGGATCCGGGCGTACATCCGGTGGAACGCGGCCATCCTCGTCTCGCGCGCGAACCGGCCCAGCATCGGTGTCGGCGGCCACATCGCGACGTACGCCTCGGCCGCGTCCCTGTACGAGGTCGGCTTCAACCACTTTTTCCGCGGCAAGGACAACGGCGCATCCGGCGACCAGGTGTTCTTCCAGGGCCACGCGTCACCGGGCATCTATGCCCGCGCCTACCTCGAGGGGCGGCTGTCGGAGCGGCAGCTGGACGCGTTCCGGCAGGAGTCGAAGCCCGGCGGCCTGCCGTCGTACCCGCATCCGCGCCTGATGCCGGACTTCTGGGAGTTCCCGACCGTGTCGATGGGGCTCGGTGCGCTCGCGTCGATCTACCAGGCGCGGTTCAACCGGTACCTGTACGACCGCCACATCAAGGACACCAGCGAGTCGCACGTCTGGGCGTTCCTCGGTGACGGCGAGATGGACGAGCCGGAGTCGCTGGGGGCCATCGGGGTCGCGGCCCGCGAGGAGCTCGACAACCTGACGTTCGTCGTCAACTGCAACCTCCAGCGGCTGGATGGTCCGGTCCGCGGCAACGGCAAGATCATCCAGGAGCTCGAGTCGTACTTCCGCGGCGCCGGCTGGAACGTCATCAAGTGCATCTGGGGCCGCGACTGGGACCCGCTGCTGGCCGCCGACCGCGACGGGGTCCTGGTCAACCGGATGAACACCACGCCGGACGGCCAGTTCCAGACCTACTCGGTCAGTGACGGCGCGTTCATCCGGGAGGACTTCTTCGGCGTCGACCACCGGTTGCGGGCGATGGTCGACCACCTCTCCGACGAGCAGATCACCCGCCTGTCGCGCGGCGGCCACGACTACCGCAAGGTCTACGCCGCGTTCAAGAGCGCGCGCGAGCACGTCGGCCAGCCGACGGTGATCCTCACCCACACCATCAAGGGCTGGACGCTCGGCAAGGACTTCGAGGCCCGCAACGCGACCCACCAGATGAAGAAGCTGACCCACGAGGAGCTCCGGGAGTTCCGTGACCGGCTCTACCTGCCGATCAGCGACGCCGAGCTCGAGGGCGAGCTGCCGCCGTACTACCACCCCGGCGAGGACTCCGAGGAGATGTCCTACCTGCGCGAGCGGCGCGCGCTGCTCGGCGGCTCGCTGCCGAAGCGGGTCGTGCGCGCCAAGCCACTCCCGCTGCCGCCCCGGGACACCAAGGCGTACACGGCGATGGACGCCGGGTCGGGCAAGCAGGCGGTGGCCACGACGATGGCGACCGTACGGATCATCAAGGACCTGATGAAGGACGAGGGCATCGGCGCCCGGTTCGTACCGATCATCCCGGACGAGGCGCGGACCTTCGGGCTCGACGCGATCTTCCCGACCGCCAAGATCTACAACCCGCACGGCCAGCAGTACGACGCCGTGGACCGGGACCTGCTGCTGTCGTACAAGGAGGCCAAGGACGGGCAGATCCTGCACGAGGGCATCAGCGAGGGCGGAGCCATGGCGTCGACGCTCGCGGCGGCCACCGCGTACGCCACGCACGGCGAGGCGATGATCCCGGTCTTCATCTTCTACTCGATGTTCGGGTTCCAGCGGATCGGCGACCAGCTGTGGTCGCTCGGCGACCAGCTCGGCCGCGGCTTCCTGCTCGGCGCCACCGCGGGCCGGACCACGCTGAACGGCGAGGGCCTGCAGCACCAGGACGGGCACTCGCCGCTCGTGGCCTCGACGAACCCCGCATGCGTGGCGTACGACCCGGCGTTCGCGTACGAGGTCGCCGCGATCCTCCACGAGGGCCTGCGGCGCATGTACGGCCCCGACAGCGAGGACGTCTTCTACTACCTCACCGTCTACAACGAGCCGATCCGCCAGCCCGAGCGGCCCGAGCACGTCGATGAGCAACAGCTGCTCCGCGGCCTGTACCGCTACCAGGCCTCCCCGCTGGAGCGGGCGCCCCGCGCCCAGGTGCTGGCCAGCGGCACCGGCATGTACGCAGCCCTGCGCGGCGCCGAGCTGCTGGCCGAGGACTGGGGCGTCGCGGCCGACGTGTGGTCGGCGCCGTCCTGGTCCAACCTGCGGCGGGAGGCCATGGCCGCGGACGAGCACGCCCTGCTGCATCCCGACGACCCGCCGATCGTGCCGTGGGTTCGAGAGGCGCTGCAGGACGTGGCGGGTCCGATCGTGGCGGTCACCGACTTCATGCGCGCGGTGCCGGACCAGATCGCCCCCTGGGTGCGCAGCGACTGGTCGTCGCTCGGCACCGACGGCTTCGGCCGATCCGACACGCGCGCGGCGCTGCGGCGCCACTTCCACGTCGACGGGCCCTCGGTCGCGGTCGCCGTGCTGGCCGCGCTGGCGCGCCGCGGCGAGGTCAAGCCCGAGACGGTCGCCGAGGCGGTGGCCCGTTACCGGCTCGACGACGACACGGTGGCCGACCTCGGCAGTGCCATCGAGGGCGGCGCGACCTGACCGGCACGCTGGTCTTCGACGGCGACTGCGGCTTCTGCACGTCGTCGGCGCGGCTGCTGCGCCGCCTCGTCCCGGCTGTCCGTACCGTGCCGTGGCAGGCCGCCGACCTCGGCGCGCTGGGGCTGACCGAGGCGGCGTGCCGCACCGCGGTGCAGTGGGTCGGCGACGACGGTGGGACGTCGTCGGGGGAGGTCGCGATCGCCCACGCGCTGCGCGCCGGGCGCCGCCCGTGGCCGGTCGCCGGCCGCGTCCTGCTCGCCGTTCAGCCCGTCTCCGGGTGGGTCTATCGCTGGGTGTCCGCGCACCGGTCGTCGCTTCCCGGCGGACCGCCTGCCTGCGCCACCGTGACCAGATCGCCCTCCAGGGGTGCTCCCGGCCGCCCCGCGGGCTGAGCGCCGCCCGACGCCGTCGCCGCAGCGGCACGGTGGGAGGCGGATCCGACCGCCTCGCCGAGGAGGCGGGTCGCGGCGAATGTTCAGTCGTGGCGGGCGGTCCAGGCGAGCAGCTCGTCGACGCCGCGCGTGTTCACGATGCGGTCGGGCGGCACGCCGCAGGCAGCGGCGCGGGCGCAGCCGTACGGCTGCCAGTCGAGCTGGCCGGGCGCATGCGCGTCGGTGTCGATGCTGACGTCGCAGCCCGCTTCCAGCGCCAGGCGCAGCAGGCGCTTGGGCGGGTCGAGCCGCTCCGGACGCGCGTTCACCTCGACGGCGACTCCGAACCGCGCGCAGGCGGCGAAGACGAGCTCGGGATCGAAGTCCGACGGCGGGCGGCCCTTGCCCTTGACCATCCGGCCGGTGCAGTGGCCGAGTACGTCGACGTGCGGGTTGGCGATCGCCGCGACCATGCGCCTGGTCATCGCCGCACCCTCCATGCGCAGCTTGGAGTGGACGCTGGCGACGACGACGTCCAGCTCGGCGAGCAGGGCAGGCTCCTGGTCGAGCGACCCGTCGTCGAGGATGTCGCACTCGATGCCGGTGAGGATGCGGAACGGCGCCAGCTGCTCGTTGAGCGCGCGGACCACGTCCAGCTGCCGGCGCAGCCGCTCGGGGCTGAGGCCGTTGGCCACCGTCAGCCGTGGTGAATGGTCGGTCAGCGCGAGGTAGTCGTGGCCCAGATCCCTGGCCGCGCAGGCCATCTCGCGGATGGGCGACCCCCCGTCCGACCAGTCGGAGTGCGTGTGCAGGTCACCCCGCAGGGCATGGCGCAGGTCCTCACCGCCTTCGGCCACCGGCGTCCCCGCGGTGGCCTCGAGTCGGCGCAGGTAGACCGCGACCTCCCCGGCGAGCGCGTCCGTGACGACCTGGGCGGTCACCGCGCCGATGCCCGGCAGCTCGGTGAGCGTGCCGGCCCGGTTGCGCTCGGCGAGGTCGTCCCGGTCGCGCAGCACCTCGGCGGCCCGCCGGAAGGCGCGGACGCGGTACGTGGGCTCCTGCGCACGTTCGAGGAGGTACGCGATCCGCTCGAGCTGCTCGACCGGACCGGCGACCTCGCTCAGGACGGCCGCCGACGGCCCCACCGTCGGCGTCGTACCGGCTGGTCCACAGGTTCGTTCGCCGGCGGCGGCCGGTCGGCCGGGATGCGTACGACGGCGGGACGTCCGCCGACGTCGTCGTTCTCGCGCAGGTCGGCGGACAGCTCGACGACGGGCCGGACTGCGGCGGGCGCGGCGGCGTCCTCGTTCGTGCCGGCCGGTACTGCCGCGGGCTGCCGCGGGGGCGGAGCCCACGTGCGCCACTGTCCGATCGGCACCTCGTCGTCGGCGGAGTCGGTGGCCGGGAGCACGTCCTCGTCGGGGAGCACGTCGTCGTCCAGGGGCAGCAGCCGCCGCGGCACCGCCTCGACGGCGGGCCGGCCGATGACCTCACGGGGCGCCGGGGGGTCGATCGGCGGCGGCGCATCCGCCGCACCCGCCGGTTCGGACGGGGCCGCGGCACGCTCGTCCGTCGCGCCGGGCCCGTCGAGCGATCCCGCCGGCGCGGCCACCGACCTGCCCAGGGAGGCGGCAAGGGCGGCGAACCGGGCGCGGCTCGGACCAGGCGGCATCGCCTCGACGGCGGCGCGGAGCCGCTCCGCCCGGTCGATGTCCACGGTCACACACCGCATGGTGACACGGACTGTGGATGACGACCCGCTGATCGACCGGCGCCGCGACACGCTGGCGCCGTGACCGTGCCCCACCGTCCCGCCCGCCGACCGCTGCCCGAGCCGGCCGAGGCCGCGCTGCCACTCGCTGCACCGCCGGTCCGCCCCGCCGGGAGTCCGGGTTGGCTGTTCGGTGTCCTGCCCGCGCTCGGGCTGCTGCCCCTCGTCGCCCTGGGCATGCGCGGCTCGGGCGCGCTGGTCCTGCTGCTCGTGGTCCCCGTCCTGGTGGGCACCGTCGGCGTGGTCGTGGGCCAGCGGCGGTACGCACGCGCCAACCACACCCGCGCGGTCAGCCGCTGGCGTGCGCACGTCGACGACCTGGCGGCCCGGTGCACCGCTGCCGCCGACGGGCAGCGGCTGGCACTCGACCGCCGGCACCCGGCGGACCTGGGCGCGGCGATCGAGGCCGGGTGGGCGTTCGAGCGCCGTCCGTCGGACGCCGACGCGCTGGTGGTCGCCGTCGGGTCCGGCATGGTGGCGGCGCGCGTACGCCTCGAGCCGCCGCCCGTCGGACCCCTCGACGACGTGGACCCGGCACTCCTCGACGTCGCCCGGCTGGCCTGCGCGCGGGCCGCGGTCCTTCCCGCTGCCCCGGTGACCGTCGACCTTCGCGCGGCCGGCATCCTCGCCGTCGTCGGTGACCCGGCGGTGGTGGACCGGCTGGTCGCCGAGGTCGCGGTCCTGCACGCACCCGGCGAGGTCGCGATCTCCGGCGACGACCGCTGGCCGCATCGCGAGGGCGACGTGCGCCTCACGGTGGTGAGCCGGTACGCCCCGGGAGCACGAGCCGGTCCGGCTCCGGCGATCGTCGGCTGCCGGCGGTACGAGGACGTCCCCGCCGCCGCCGGCGCGATCCTGGACGCCACCGCAGGGACGCTCACCTGCGGCGGAAGCGTCGTACGTCTCGATCACGTGGACCGGCTCGACCCGGCCCGCACCGGCGAGATCGCCCGCCGGCTGCACGCACTCGCCCCTCCGGTCCAGCGGCCGGCCCTCCCCGCGCTGCTGGACGAGCCCGCGGACGACCTCGCGGTGCCGTTGGGGCTGGACCCGGGCGGTGCCGCCGTACGCCTGCACCTGGGCGAGGCCGCCGCCGGCGGTCACGGTCCGCACGGCCTGCTCGTCGGCGCCACCGGCAGCGGCAAGTCTGTCGCGCTCCGGACGGTGGTGACCGGGCTCGCCGCCCGGCACGGTCCGGACCGGCTCGCCCTGCTGCTCGTGGACTACAAGGGCGGCGCGGCGTTCGCCGACCTGGCCGACCTCCCTCACGTGGCCGGCCTCGTGACCAACCTGGCCGACGACCCGGGGCTGGTCGACCGGATGGGGGTCGCCCTCGGCGCGGAGCTGGACCGCCGGCAGCGCACCTTGCGCGAGCACGGCGCGGCGTCCGTCCGCGAAGCCCCGGACGTCGTGCCCTCGCTCGTCGTCGTGATCGACGAGGCCGGGGAGCTGCTCGCCGCCGCCCCGGACGTGGCCCAAGTCCTGGCGCGCATCGGACGGGTCGGGCGATCACTCGGCGTGCACCTGCTCGTGTCGACGCAGTCCTGGGACGCGAACCGCCTGCACGCGCTGGACGCCCACCTTCGATACCGGATCTGCCTGCGCACGGTGAACCCCGACGACAGCCGCGCCGTCCTCGGCACGAACGCCGCGCGGACGCTGCCGTCGAAGCCCGGCGCGGCGTGGCTTGCGGTGGACGGGGAGCTGACCCGCGTCGACGTCATCCCGGCGCCGGACCCGGCGGCGTCCGTCGTCCCGCTGCGGCCGGGCCGCGCGGAGGCGGTCTGGCTGCCGCCCCTGCCGACCGTGCTGCGCTGGCCGGCCGACGGCTCGATCGGCCGGCTCGACCTGCCCGCGCGGCGGTCGCAGCCGCCGCTGGTCGCGCGCGGGCACGTCGCCGTCGCCGGCGCGCCCGGCAGCGGCGTCACGACAGCACTGCGCGCCGTCGTCCATGCGACGGACGCCGCGGTCCACGTCCTCGACGCGGGCGGGCGGCTGCGCGACCTGGCGGAGCTGCCGCACGTCGGGACCGTGGCCGGCCCGCACGAGCCCGAGCGGGTCCGTGCGGTCCTCGCCGCCGTCCGGCACCAGGTGGCGCGCCGAGCGGCCGGCTCCGGGGGGGCGCCGCTGCTGCTCGTGGTCGACGGGGTGGCCGCGCTGTCGAGCGCCGACGACGGGGCCCTGCAGTCGGTGCTCGCGGACGTCGCCGCGCGCGGGCTGGGCCTCGGCGTGCACCTGGCCGTGGGCTGCCGCCGCTGGTCCGAGCTGCGCGGCGGCCTCCTCGACGCCGCGCGTACCAAGATCGAGCTCCGCCTCGGTGACCCCGCCGAGAGCATCGCGGGCCGCGCCCGGGCGGCGACCCTGCCCGACGTCCCGGGCCGCGGGCTGCTCGCCGACGGCTCGGAGTGCCAGATCGCGCTGCCCTCCGGATCGGTGCGCAGCACCCTGCGGATCGATCCGGTACGCGTCCTGCCGCTCGCCGTCCGCGAGCCGTCCGGGCGCTCCGCGGCCTTCGTCCTGGGCGTCGGCGGGGTCGACTGCGCCCCCCTGGCACTCGACATGCACGTCGCCGGCCGCCATCTGGTCGTCGCCGGAGACGCGGGCAGCGGCCGGACGACGGTCCTGCGCCGCCTCGTCGGGCACCTCGGTCGCCGCGCCGAGGTCCACGTGGTCGACCCGCGTCGGTCCTTGCCCGCCACGGCCGGCGATCCGGCGTCCGTGCTGCGCGCGCTGGTCGCGGCCCTGCGTGAACGCCTTCCCGGCGCCACGTCATCCGCCGACATCACCTGCCGTCCAACGATTCCCGGCCAGTCCACGTATGTCGTCCTGGACGACGTCGACCTGATCGCCGCGGACCCGGCCGCGGCCGGCCCGCTCACCGACCTGGCCGCACTCCTGCCGTACGCACCCGACGTGGGCCTGCACGTGGCGGTCGCACGGCCCGCGCTGGCGCACGCGTTCGACCCGCTCGCGGCGCGCCTGCGCTCCGCCCGACCGTGGCTGCTCCAGCTGCCGGGCGACCACGTCGACGGCCCGGCCGCAGGACGCCGAGACCTGGCCCTGCCCGGCCGCGGCGTCCTCAGCCGCGGAACCGGAGCCGCAGTGGACGTGCAGTGCTACCTGCCGGCGGCCGAGCGGCGCGACCCCGACGGTGGCTAGCCTCGGCGCGTGCCCGCCGCCAACACGACGTCCCCGACCGGGGCGGCCGAACGCCGGCGCCTGGCCGAGGTCCGCGCCGGGACCGTCGACTGGAAGCGGTTCGGCCCGTGGCTGGCCGAGCGCGCCTGGGGCACGGTCCGCGAGGACTACTCCGCCGACGGCGACGCGTGGGCGTACCTCCCGTACGACGAGGCGCGTCGGACCGCCTACCGCTGGAACGAGGACGGCCTGGCCGGCCTGTGCGACCGCGAGCAGCGCGTCTGCTTCGCGCTCGCGTTCTGGAACGGCCGCGACGACCACCTCAAGGAGCGCGTCTTCGGGCTGTCGAACGCCGAGGGCAACCACGGCGAGGACGCCAAGGAGCTGTGGTGGTACGTCGACGCGACGCCGACGGCGAGCTTCCTGCGCTGGCGGTACCACTACCCCCAGCAGGCGTTCCCGTACGCCGACCTCCGGGCGACGAATGCGGCCCGCGACCGGCACCAGCCCGAGTACGAGCTCGCCGACACCGGCGTCCTCGACCGCGGCTACTGGCTCATCGAGGCGACGTACGCGAAGGCGACCCCGGACGACCTGGTCCTGCGCGTCGAGGTGACCAACCGCGGCCCGGCCGCCGACACCCTCCACGTCCTGCCGACGCTGTGGCTGCGCAACACCTGGAGCTGGGGCGAGCGCACGCCGCGACCCACGGTGCACGTCGAGGGCGGGGTCCTCGTCGCCACCGACCCCGTGGTCGGCGCCGTCCGTCTGCACAGCGGCGCGCCGTGCACCCCCCTGGTATGCGACAACGAGACCGACCTCGCCGGGCGGTACGGCGCGCCGGGCCCCGCGTACCCGACGAACGGCATCGGCGACCACGTCGTGCACGGGGCGGCCAGCGTGAACCCGTCCGGCACCGGCTCCAAGGGTGCGCTGCACCACGTGCTGACCGTCGCACCGGGCGCGACCGCGGCGATCACGCTCCGGCTCGGCACGCCGACCGACGCGGTGGCGGACGACGTGCTCGCCACCCGCCGGGCCGAGGCCGACGACTTCCACGCCTCGTTGCTGCCGGCCGACGCCGCGCCCGGCACGCCGCAAGCGGCGATCGCCCGGCAGGCGCTGGCCGGACTGGTGTGGGGGCAGTGCTTCTACCACTACAACGTCCTCGACTGGCTGGACGGGGATCCCGGGCAACCGACCCCGCCGGCCGCGCGCCGGACCGGACGCAACGCGCGCTGGTGGCACCTCGACAACCGCGAGGTGATCTCCATGCCGGACCCGTGGGAGTACCCCTGGTACGCGTCGTGGGACCTCGCCTTCCACTGCGTCGCGCTCGCGCATGTCGATCCGGATCTGGCCAAGGAACAGCTGCTGCTGCTGTGCCGCGAGTGGTACATGGCGCCGAGCGGACAGCTGCCGGCGTACGAGTGGGACTTCTCCGACGTCAACCCGCCGGTGCACGCGTGGGCGGCGCTCGAGGTGTTCCGCATCGACGGCGGGTCCGACGCGGCGTTCCTCGAGCGGATCTTCCACAAGATGCTGATCAACCACACCTGGTGGACGAACCGCGAGGACCACGAGGGCAACAACGTCTTCGAGGGCGGCTTCCTCGGCCTGGACAACGTCGGCGCCTTCGACCGAAGCCACCTGCCGCCGGGAGCCAGCCAGCTGCTCCAGGCGGACGCCACCGCCTGGATGGCCGCGTTCACCCTCGACCTGCTCGCCATCGCCCTCGAGCTCGCGACCAGAGACCCGGCATACGAGGACGTGGCGACCAAGTTCTTCGAGCACTTCACGTACATCGCCACCGCGCTGGACGCGATGTGGGACGAGGAGGACGGCTTCTTCTACGACCGGCTGGAGACCGGAAACGGCCAGCGCACGCCGGTGCGGGTCCGGTCCGTCGCCGGCCTCGTCTCGCTGTGCGCGGCCCGGGTGCTCTCGGCCGAGGCACTGTCGGCGCTGCCGGCGTTCCGCATGCATTTCGACTGGTTTCTCGAGCATCGCGAGCCGAACTCCCCGTTCGTCGTCCCGGACGACGCCGGCTCGTACCTGCTGACCGCCGTCCCCGTCGACCGGCTGCGGCGGCTGGTGCCGACGGTGCTCGACGAGGGGGAGTTCCTCTCCCCGTACGGACTGCGGTCGCTGTCGAAGGCGCACGCCGCGAAGCCGTACAGCATCGAGGTCGGCGGGACGTGGACCCCGCCGGTCGACTACGAGCCGGGCGAGTCGACGACGGCGCTGTTCGGCGGCAACTCGAACTGGCGGGGGCCGGTGTGGTTCCCCCTGAACGCGCTGGTGATCACGGCCCTGCGCCGCCGCGGGCCGTTCTACGGCGACCGGGTCACCGTGCAGCTCCCCACCGGCGACGGGCCGTTCCGGCGACTGGACGCGGTCGCCGACGCGCTGGCCGCCCGGCTCGTGTCCCTGTTCGTGCCGGGGCCGACAGGTCAGCCGCCCGCGGCCGGCCCGCGCAACGACTGGCCCGAAGGCCTGGTGCAGTTCCACGAGTACTTCCACGGCGACACCGGCGGTGGTCTCGGCGCCAGCCACCAGACCGGCTGGACCGCGATGGTCGCCGACCTCGTCCTGCGTTCGTGATCTTCGGGCTGGTCACTACGGTGGGCGCATGCCGTTCGTCGAGCCGGTCGACCTCGTCGGCGACTTGGTGCTCCTCCGCCCGCTGCGGGTGGAGGACCACGACGGGCTGGTCGCTGCTGCAAGCGACGGGGAGCTCTGGACCCTCGGCTACACCGGGGTCCCCCGTCCGGCCGAGATGCACGAGGCCATCGCCGGGTGGCTCGACCGGCAGCGTGAGGGCCTGCTCATGCCGTTCACGGTCCGGCGACGCGACACCGACGAGATCATCGGCATGACGACGTTCTGCAACATCGACGGCGCCCACCGCCATGTCGAGATCGGCGGGACCTGGAACGCGCGGTCGGTGCACCGGACAGGGACCAACACCGAGAGCAAGCTGCTGCTGCTCGCGCACGCGTTCGACCGGTTGGACTGCATCGCCGTCGAGTTCCGTACCCACTGGCTGAACCAGCAGTCGAGGCACGCGATCGAGCGTCTCGGCGCCAAGCAGGACGGCATCCTGCGCAGTCACAAGCTGATGCGGGACGGGACGGTGCGGGACACCGTCGCCTACTCGATCATCCGGTCGGAGTGGCCGGCCGTCCGCAACGAGCTCCAGCGGCGGCTGCGCCTGCACCGATAGCGGCCGCGCTGGTGGCATCGCGTACGGCGGCCGCGCGGTCAGGGATGCCAGGTTCTGCCGGCCGCGAGATCGGACGCGACGGTCGAGGAGAGACGACCCGCGGCCGGCCCGCCGACCAGGACGATGCCGAGCTCGCGGTTCAGGTTGAGCGAGGAGTTGGTGAGGTTCTCCGAGCCGGCGAACACGCGCAGCCGCGGCGTGCCCGCGTCGACGACCACGATCTTGGCGTGGATGTAGAGCGGATGCTCGCCCTGGAAGTACGACACGTGCCCGCCGGCGTCGACGAGCGCATCCCAGTTCTTCGCCCAGTCCTTCTGGTACGTCATCGCGACGCGGACGTCCACGCCGCGCCGGGCTGCGCGGATCATCGCCGCGAGCACGTCGCGCTCCGCGTACTCCTCGGACTCGAGCCAGACACTGCTCTGGGCGGAGTCCACCAGCGCCACCAGGTCGGCCTGCGACTGGCGCGGTGACCAGACGAGATCGGCTCCGGGCGGGGTGCCGACGGACCGGCCGGCCCAGTCGGCGGCGAAGACCTGCTCCGCCGCAGCGACATCGGCGGCCGACTGCGTGAGCACGGCCACGTCGCGGGAGGTCGGGTAGTAGCGACTGGTCAGGTTGAGCGACATGACGACGAGGGCGCGGCCGTCGACCACGAACGACTTCTCGTGGGTCGCGGCATAGCGGTTCGACGCCCAGCGGACCTCGACGCCGTGGTCGCGGAGGGCAAGGTAGGCCGGCAGGTTCGCCCGGCGCTCGCGTTGAGCGTCCAGCAGCACCCGCACCCGGACGCCGCGCGCGGCGTCGGCCTCGAGCACGGCGACGGCGTGGTCGTCGACCAGTTCGTACATCGTCAGGTCGAGGGTGCTGCGGGCCGCGCCGAGCCAGCCGTAGAGCGTGTCGTAGCCGTCGTCGGGCTCGACCAGCGCCGTGACCGCCGACCCGGTCGGCAGGCTCGGCAAGGCGGCGGCCACGTGGCCGCCACCGCAGCCTGCTGCCACGACGGCCACCGCGAGGAGGGCGGCAGGCAGGCGGCTGAGGCGGCGCACGCCGACGACCCTGCCGCATCCCGGCGGCCCCGAGCACCGCGCGGCCGCAGATGTGGACGACGCGACAACTCCTCCGCACGGCCAGGGCCATGGCCGCGCGGTGACCAGATCGGCCTCCATACGTGCGGTCGCGGACCACCGCTACGCGTGCCGAGCCCGGCGACCCCCCTGGCGAGCCCGTTTGGAGGCGGTTGTGGTCACCAGC
>DASVGV010000136.1:0-3390 GCA_036379355.1 Mycobacteriales bacterium
CCTCGGGGCCGGTGGCCAGCTTGACCCCGCCCGCCTTGCCGCGGCCGCCGACCTTCACCTGCGCCTTGACCACCACCTCGCCGCCGATGCGTTCGGCGGCGGCCCGCGCGCCGGCCGGATCGGTGGCGATCTCGCCGGGAAGCGTCGGCACGCCATGGGCGGCGAACAGCTCCTTTGCCTGGTACTCGTACAGGTCCACGCCGCTCCTCGTACCTCGTGAGACTTCGTGACGGCGCCGGAAGGCCAGCGGTCGGCAGCCGGTTCGAGCCTATCCAGGCCCCGGGCGGTGCCCGTGGGGGGTCAGGCGGTGAGGGAGGCGAAGCCGTCCAGGACGCCGGCGGCCTCGGGGGGAGCCGTGATCACGAGACGTACGCCGTCGGCGGCGATCTCGAGCGAGAAGCCGAGGAAGCCGCAGCAGGCCTGCTCGCGGCGGGCGAGGTCGACCAGGGCTGCCACGTCGAAGCCGTCGGCGAGGTCGAACGTCGCGCGGCCGCCGTCGACGGCGACGCCGGTGACCGCCGCGGCCAGCAGCGCCCGCCACTCGGCGAGCTGATCGGCCTGCCCCGTGGGGGTGAGCGTGCAGGCGATCGGGACCGGCATCAGACGGCTGCAGTCTGCGCGAACGTCTCGTGCACCCAGTCGATGATCGACTGGGTGGTCGACCCCGGCGTGAAGATCTTTGCGACGCCGAGCTTCTCGAGCTCGGGGATGTCGTCGGCGGGGATGATGCCGCCGCCGAACACGACGACGTCCTCGGCGTCGCGTTCGCGCAGGAGCTCGAGGGTGCGCGCGAACAGTGTCATGTGGGCGCCGGACAGGACCGACAACCCGACCGCGTCGGCGTCCTCCTGAAGAACCGTCTCGACGATCTGCTCGGGCGTCTGGTGCAGGCCGGTGTAGACGACCTCGACGCCCGCGTCGCGGAGCGCGCGCGCCACCACCTTCGCGCCCCGGTCGTGGCCGTCGAGACCCGGCTTCGCGACGATCACGCGGATACGGCCCGACCCACTGCCCGCTGCGCCGGCCACGCTGCCTCCCTCACGCTGGACGGCGGCACGCGCACCGCCGCGCTGCTCGCCTTCGGCAAGACTAGCCAGATGGCCGACTGGCGTACGAGCGCTCTCGACGGCATCGACTGGGCTCCGGCCGGTTCGCGGGACGGACTGCGCCGCGGCGTCGTCTCGTGGCGCGGCCACGAGGTGGTCGTCGCGGCCTGGGACTTCGCCGTGTACGGCGGTTCGTTCGGCGTCGCCGCGTCCACCGCGTTCGCCGCCGCCTGCGATGACGCCGTCGCCCGCGCGCTGCCCTTGGTGTCCCTGGTCCGCTCCGGCGGCACACGCCTGCAGGAAGGCATCGCCGCTCTCGCCGGCATGCCGCGGGCGGTCCTGGCGCTCGACCGCCTGGCCGCGGCCGGGCTCCCGCACCTCGCCGTCTGCGACCAGCCGACGACGGGTGGGGTGTGGGTCACCGTCGCCTCCCGGGCCGACGTCCGGATCGCCGTCACCGGCGCGGTCGTGGGGTTCGCCGGTCCGCGCGTCGTCGAGGCGCTCACGGGAGTGCGGCCGTCCGGCTCGCACACCGCGCAGACGGCCTACGACGCCGGCCTCGTCGACGTGCTGGTCGACGGCGGCGACGTGGCCGAGACCGTCGCCGGCGTACTCGACCAGCTCGTGCTGAGACCACCTGCGGCCCAGGCGGTTCCACGGCCTCCCGAAACCGTCGACCGGGAGCCGTGGAAGCAGGTGCTCGCCACCCGCGCGTCCGGCCTGGCCGCCGGCGCGTTCCTCCGCGACCTGCTGTCGGACGGCGCGGTTCCGCTCCGCTCCGCGGACCCCACCTGCGCGGGCTGGCTCGGCCGGCTCGACGGGCGCCCCGTGGTGGCGTACGCGATGGGCGTGCACCGCGGCGAGGCGCCGGGCGTCGCCGGCTTCGGACTGCTGGAACGAGCGTGTGGCCTGGCCGGCCGGCTCGGGCTGCCGCTGGTCACGGCCGTGGACACACCCGGGGCGGACGCCCGGAGCGCGAGCGAGAACGCCGGTCTGGCGCCCGCGATCGGCGCGGCCATGGCCGCCCTCCTGCGCTGCCCCTCCCCGACGGTGGGCGTGCTGGTCGGCGAGGGCGGCTCGGGCGGCGTCCTCGCCGCCCTCTCGACGGACCGGCTGTGGCTGACGCCCGACTCGTACTTCGCCGCGCTCGTCCCCGAGGGGGCGGCGGCCGCCCTGAAGTGCACGCCCGAGGAGGCCGCGGTCACCCTGCGCCTGCGGCCCGCCGATGTCGCCGCGCTGTCGATCTGCGACGGCCTCCTCGACCCGGACGGCGCCACAGCCGTGCTCGGCTCGGCCCTCGACGAGCTCGCCGCCGACCCGGACCGCCACGCGCGGCGGCAGGCCCGTTGGGGCTAACGCCACTGGTCCGGAGTGACCAGGAACCGGCGCCGGAGTGGGTGGTTCGGGCGTGTCCGGTGGTTCCGAGAACGCCTGTGGGGCAAGGTCGCCTCCGACTGTCGAGCCAGGCGCGAGGAGGGTCTGCCGGTGCGGGTACGCGTTCCCCAGCCCCGTGGCGTGCTCGGTGCGTCCGCAGTCCTCGGGCTCGAGGTGGCCTGGCTCGGTGCGCGGCTCGTCGGCTACCCGCTCGGGGTGCGGGCGGAGCGCGCGCGGCCCGGTGCCGAGCCCTTTCGTACGAGCGACCTGAAGCCGCACCAGCGCGGGCTCGTCGGCGCCGGCAGCGTCCCGGTGCTGCTCGTGCACGGTCTCGTCGACAACCGGTCGGTCTTCGCGGTCCTGCAACGACAGCTGCGACGCAAGGGCTTCCGGCACGTCGCGACCATGAACTACCCGATCCTCACCGGCGACGTCCGCTCCGCTGCCGCTCTGCTGGCCGAGCGGGTCGAGGACCTGTGTGCGCGGGCCGGTGTCGACCGCGTACACGTCGTCGGCCACTCCCTCGGCGGGATCGTCGCGCGCTGGTACGTCCAGGAGATGGGCGGCGACGACCGGGTCGACACCCTCGTCACCCTGGGCTCCCCGCATGCCGGCACGACGGCGGCGAAGGTCCTGCCCATTTCGATCGTCCGGCAGCTGCGCCCGGGGTCGGACATCCTGCGCACCCTCGCCTCGCCGACGCGCCCGTGCCGCACCCGCATGCTGTCGCTCTGGTCCGACCAGGACGAGGTCATGGTGCCGCGACAGTGCGCGTGCCTGGACCACCCCGACCTGGACGTCAGCAACGTGCAGCTGTCCGGGGTCGGTCACGTGGCGATGCCCATCCACCCCCGGGTCGTCACCGAGATCACGTTGGCTCTGGCCCAGCGCGCATCCACGGCGGATCCCCCACCACGTCGAATCGGGTCATGGAATCGCCCCCGGGAAGATCGTTCCGGGGCGATTCCAT
>DASVGV010000137.1:0-36860 GCA_036379355.1 Mycobacteriales bacterium
CGACGGTCCTCGCGTCGGAGAACGGAGGTGTCGCCTTCGGCGAGATCGTCGGCGGCGGCATCGGCCTCGACCGCGCGTACCCGCAGGTCGATCTGGACGGCCTGCTGAACGCGAAGGGCGAGGCGCTGAAGCACACCGACGAGACGGGCGGCTGCGGCGCCTTCGTGACGAACGCGCCGTTCGGGACCGTCGCCGAGTACACGCACTATGCGACGCCGCAGGCCTTGCTCGCGGTCCCCCGCGTGAAGAACACCCTGGCGAAGCTGGACCTGATCACGCGTCCGGCGCCCACGGCGCCGACCTTCTACTTCCAGGAGGTCGCCGACGAGTTCCTGCCGCACGCGCAGGTCGACCAGCTCGTCGCCGCGTACTGCGCGAAAGGCGCCACGATCGACTACGTACGAGGGGTGACCGGCGAGCACCTCAGCGGCGCCGTCGACTACTCGGCCCAGGCGTTCGCGTACTTCCAGAGCCGTTTCGCCGGACTGCCGCCGGTCGACACCTGCGCCCTGCCGGGCCACGGCATCCCGGGCTGACCCGGCTGCGCGGCGCGGTTCATTCGGTGGGGGCGGGTGGTTCCTGGCCGTGCCGGATGTCGATCTCGGACTGGTGCCAGACGGGGCTGTCGCCGGCGGTCTCGACGTTGAAGCCGTAGTCGAAGACCAGCGTGCCGCCGAAGGTGGCGCCGACGGACACGAGCCCGGCCACAATGATCGACAGGATCATGATCCCGACGGACGTGACCGTGTACGTGTGGTAGGTCACCAGCCGCCAGACCAGGTCGGCGACCGCGACGAGGGTCACGGTGACCATGATCGTGGCGTGCGTGTTGATGGTGCGTCGGGCCTGGGTGCCCGGTTCGGAGGACTTCCACCAGTCCCAGGTTCCGGTCAGGGCGGCGAGGATCGACACCGCCACGCCGCCGACGAAGGCATACGTGCCGGCGTGGAAGAACTCGTGGGCCCATGCGTGGCCGGTCCCGCCGATGTAGGAGACCACGTCCAGGACTCCGGCGAGCAGATACAGGCCGATCGGGACGTCGGTCAGCGGTGGGTGCAGCGGTTTGCCGGCCCAGCCCCGCAGGCCGTGGAACTCGCGGCCGGACAGGGTGAGGGTGGGGCGGACCGAGAACTTCCTGCTCATGGCAACGACTCCTTCGGGCCGGTGTTACCGGCCGATCTCGATGAGGCGGAAGAACTCCTCGCGCGAGCGGGGGTCGTCGCGAAGCCGACCCAGCAGCGCGGAGGTGACGGTGTTGGCGCCGTGCGCGCGGACCCCGCGCAAAGACATGCACAGGTGCTCGGCCTGCACGACCACGCCGACCGCCTGCGGGTGCAGCTCACGCTCGACCCAGTCGGCGACCTGCTTGGTCAACCGCTCCTGGACCTGCAGCCGCGCCGCGTACGTCTCCACCACCCTGGCCAGCTTCGACAGGCCCAGGATCCGCCCGCCGGGCAGGTAACCCACGTGCGCCACCCCGCAGAACGGCAGCAGATGGTGCTGGCACAACGACCGGAACGGAATGTCCCGGCACACGACCATCTCGTCGTACGCCTCCTCGTTCGCGAACGAGGTGGGACAGAACTCCGGGGCCGTCAACAGCTCCGCGTACGCGGCGGCGACCCGCCGCGGCGTCTCCCGCGTCTGCGGATCGGCCAGATCCGCACCCAGCGCGACCAGCAGGTCGGCAACGGCACGCTCGGCCGCGGGCAAATCCACACCCTCGACCGGGCGGACGGAACGCATCACGCTCGCGGTCATCGCCAACCCCTCTAAAGTCCATCCAACCCGTCAATAGAATCATCCCGAAGAGTCTTGCGTCAAGGGCATTACGTTTTACAGTGAAGGGGTGGAGCAGGGACGTGAGCGGGACCAGGTCGGCGCCGTCGCCGCGCTGAACCACTCGCTGAGCCGCCGCGCGTACGACCTCGTGTGTTCCCGCGGCTGGACCAGCCGCGACGACGCGGCGGCCGCCCTCGGTGTCGATCGCACGGTCGCCGCCTTCCACCTCGACAAGCTCCTGGCCGCCGGCCTGCTCACCGTCCGGTACGAGCGGACGTCGGGCCGGACCGGACCCGGCGCCGGCCGGCCCGCCAAGCTGTACGCGCGTTCGGCCACGGACGTCGACGTGTCGTTCCCCCCGCGTCGTTACGACCTGGCCAGCGCGTTGCTCGCCGACGCCCTCGACCGCACTGCGGCGGGGCAGGACGCGCGCCAGGCGCTCGGCGACGTCGCCCACGACACCGGCGTCCAGCTCGGCCGGGAGGCCGCCGTATCCCGCGGCCGTACCTCGCCGCGGACCGCCCTGGTGCGGACCCTCACCGACACCGGCTACGCACCCCGGCAGCACGGTCGCGACATCGAGCTCGCCAACTGTCCGTTCCACCGTCTGGTCGCCGGCCACCCCGACCTCGTGTGCCGCATGAACCTGGACCTGCTCGCGGGCGTGCTCGAAGGCCTCCAGTGCGACGGGACCCTGTGCGCGCGCCTCGAGCCGGGGGAGGGACGCTGCTGCGTCCGCATCGGTCCGGTCGCCCGGCAGTCCTGACGGCCCTCCGACGGGGCCCGCGGGCCGGCCGGGCGTGCCGCCCGCCTATGCTGGACGGGCTCGTCCGGTACCCCCTCCAGGACTGGAACGAAACTGTGACTGCTGCTTCCCCAGCCGACCGTCCCGGTCGCCTCGCCGTCGGTGTCGTCGGCGCCGGCCGTGCCGGGAGCGCGCTCGCCGCGGCGCTACGGCGCGCCGGCCACCGCCTGGTAGCCGCGACGCCGTCCGGCCGCGCGTATCCGCTGCTCGGTGACCTGCCCCGGCGCGACGCCGCCGCCGTGGCCGCGGACGCCGACCTGCTGCTGCTCACCGTCCCCGACGACGACCTCGCGGGTCTGGTCCGTGGCCTCGTCGCGCAGGACGCGATCCGGCCGGGGCAGCTCGTGCTGCACGCCTCCGGCGTGCACGGCCTGTCGGTCCTGGGTCCGGCGACCGACGCCGGCGCCCTGCCGCTGGCGCTGCACCCGGCGATGACCTTCAGCGGCGAGACGACCGACCTGGACCGGATGACCGGTACGTCGATCGCGGTCACCGCTCCCGACGAGCTCCGCGCGGTCGGCGAGGTTCTCGCCCTGGAGCTCGGGGGCGAGCCGGTCTGGATCCCCGAGGCTTTGCGCCCGGTCTGGCATGCGGGCCTGGCGCACGGCGCGAACCACCTGGTAACGCTGGTCGGGCAGGCGGCCGACCTGCTCACGCGGGCCGGGGTGGACGAGCCGAAGCACGTCCTCGCACCGCTGCTCTCGGCCGCCCTCGAGGGCGCGCTGCGCCTGGGTGACCAGGCGCTCACCGGACCGGTCGTCCGCGGGGACGCGCGCACGGTCGCCGCGCACCTCGAGGTGCTCGCCGCGGACCCGGCGCGCGGTGCGTACCTTGCCCTCGCCCGCGCCACCGCCGACCGGGCGCTGGCCTCCGGGCGGCTACGCGCCGCCGATGCGGAGGGGCTGCTGGGCGTCCTGGGGGAGGTGCCGCGATGACCGTCGTCGTGCACACCCGGGCGGAGCTTGCGCAGGCGCTCCGCGACCTTGCCGACGTACGCCTGGTCCCGACGATGGGGGCCTTGCACGCCGGGCACGCGGCCCTCATCGACGCCGCCGGGCCCGGCGCGGTCGTCTCGGTCTTCGTCAACCCGCTCCAGTTCGGTGCCGGCGAGGACTACGGCCGCTACCCGCGCACGCTGGAGACGGACGTCGCCCTCTGCGAGGCGCACGACGTGGCCGTGGTCTGGGCGCCGTCGGTCAGGGACATGTACGTCGGCGGCCAGCCGGCGGTGACCGTACGCGCGGGCGAGCTCGGCGCGCGCCTGGAGGGCGCCGCCCGGCCGGGGCACTTCGACGGCGTGCTCACCGTCGTCGCCAAGCTGTTCGGCGCGACCCGCGCCGACGTCGCGTACTTCGGGCAGAAGGACGCGCAGCAGCTCGCACTGGTCCGCCGGATGGTGACCGACCTCGACCTGCCCACCCGCGTCGTCGAGGTACCCACGGTGCGCGAGCCGGACGGGCTGGCGCTGTCCAGCCGCAACCGCTACCTCTCGGCGGCCGAGCGCACCGCCGCGCTGGCGCTGTCCCGGGCCGTGCGTGCCGGCTCGCTCGACGCGGCCCGCGCGGCGCTCGCCGACGCCGCGGGCCTCGACGTCGACTACTGCGAGCTGGTCGACAGCGACACCTTCGCGCCGCGGTCCGCGCCGCCCGGTCGCCTCGTCGTCGCCGCCCGCGTCGGCACCACCCGCCTGCTCGACAACGAGCTGGTCACCGCAGATGTCCGTGTTCCCGAGCTGGTCTGAAGAGGTCGCACACCCCGATGTTCCGCACGATGCTGAAGTCCAAGATCCACCGTGCCACGGTGACGCAGGCCGACCTGCACTACGTCGGTTCGGTCACGGTCGACCGCGACCTCATGGACGCCGCCGACCTGCTGCCGGGCGAGCAGGTGGCGATCGTCGACATCAACAACGGGTCCCGGCTCGAGACGTACGTGATCGAGGGGCCGCGGGGCTCCGGTGTCATCGGCATCAACGGGGCGGCGGCGCGCCTGGTCGCACCCGGCGACCTCGTGATCCTGATCTCGTACCAGACGGTCACCGATGCCGAGGCCCGGGAGAACGCGCCCAAGGTCGTCTTCGTCGATGCCGCCAACCAGATCAGCGGCCTGTCCGCCGACCCGGCCGACGCGCTGCCCGGTGACGTGTCGAGCCTGCGCGGCGACACGATCTCCCCATGACCGCACCGCTGGTCTCGCCTGCGGCGCAAGCGGTCCGGCTTCCGCACCGGCTGCGCGCGGACGCTCCCGGCTGGGTACGCCGCGCTGATGTCGTCGTCGTCGGGTCCGGGGTCGCCGGCCTGACGGCGGCGCTGCACGCGCGCGCGACCGGCGCCCGCGTCCTCCTGGTCACCAAGGCGCTCGTCGACGCCGGGTCGACCCGCTGGGCGCAGGGCGGGATCGCCGCGGCGCTCGATCCGCTCGACTCCCCCGAGGAGCACCTGCGCGACACGCTCGTGGCCGGTGCGGGGCTGTGCGACGAGGAAGCCGTGCGGGTCCTCGTCACCGAGGGCCCCCAGCGGGTACGAGAGCTCGCTGCGCTCGGCGCGACCTTCGACGTCGACCCGTCCGGAGCGCTCGCGCTGACCCGCGAGGGCGGCCACCTCCGTCACCGCATCGTGCACGCCGGCGGCGACGCGACCGGCGCCGAGGTCGAGCGGGCCCTGGTGGCCGCCGTCGCCGGGCAGCCGCGCCTGGCCGGCCACGCCGGCATCGAGGTGATCGAGCACGCCTCGGTCCTCGACCTGCTGCTCGGCCCGGACGGGCAGGCCGCCGGGCTCACCCTGCACGTCCTCGGCGAGGGCACCCGCGACGGCGTCGGCGCCGTGCACGCGCGCGCGGTCGTTCTCGCCAGCGGCGGCTTCGGACAGGTCTTCTCCTCCACCACGAACCCGCCGGTGGCAACCGGCGACGGCCTCGCGCTGGCCCTGCGCGCCGGCGCGGCGGTCGCGGACCTGGAGTTCGTGCAGTTCCATCCCACGGTGCTGTTCCTGGGCCCCGACTCGACCGGGCAGCAGCCGCTGCTGTCCGAGGCGCTCCGCGGGGAAGGGGCCCGGATCGTCGACGCGGCAGGCACTTTCGTCATGGACGGCGTCCACCCGCTGGGTGACCTCGCGCCCCGGGACGTGGTGGCCACGGCGATGATGCGCCGGATGCTCGCGACTGGCGTCGACCACCTGTTCCTCGATGCGCGCGCGGTCCCCGACCTGGAGACCCGCTTCCCCACGATCGTCCGGCGCTGCCGCGAGCTCGGCTTCGAGCCGCTCGCGGACCTGTTGCCGATCGCACCCGCGGCGCACTTCGCGTCGGGTGGGGTCCGTACCGACCTCGGCGGCGCCACGTCCGTCCCCGGGCTCTACGCATGCGGCGAGGTGGCGTGCACCGGCGTCCACGGCGCGAACCGCCTCGCCTCCAACAGCCTGCTCGAAGGGCTCGTGTTCGCGTCGCGCATCGGTGACCGGCTCGCGGGCGGGCTGCCGCCGCAGGCGGTGCCGCAGGTCGACGATCGCGTCGCTGGTCTGGTCGCGCCGGCCTGCCGGGCACGCATCGCGGCCGCGATGACGCGAGGGGCGGGGGTCCTGCGCAGCGGCGGGTCGCTCGCCGCGACGGCGCAGGAGCTCGCGGAGATCCCGGTCGACCACCGGTCACCGTCGAACGAGGCGTGGGAGGCCACCAACCTGCACACCGTCGCGTCCGCTCTCGTTGCCGCGGCGACCGCCCGTACCGAGACGCGCGGCAGCCACTGGCGGGAGGAGTACGACGGCCCGCAGCGCGCGTGGCAGCGGCACCTGACCGCGACCCTCGTCGACGCGCTGGAGGTGCGGTGAACGGCGAGCTGGCCGCGGAGATCACCGCGCTCGGGCTGGACCCGGCCGCGGTCGAGGAGGTGGCCCGGGCCGCGCTGGAGGAGGACCTGGCGGGCGGCCTCGACGTGACCTCGGTCGCGACGATCCCCTTCGACGACGAGCGGCCCGGGGTGTTCGTGCCGCGCGGCGCGGGCGTCGTGGCAGGCGTCCTGGTCGCCGCCGCCGTCGTCGACGCCGCCGGGGACGACGACGTGATCGTCGACGCGTTGGTCACGGACGGGACGCGGGTGGCGCCGGGGGAACAGCTGCTGCGGGTACGTACCCTGACGCGCACCCTGCTGACCGCGGAGCGCACGGCGCTGAACCTCCTGTGCCACCTGTCCGGGATCGCGACCGCGACGCGTGCCTGGGTGGAGGCGGTCGCGGGGACCGGGGCGCAGATCCGCGACACCCGCAAGACCACGCCGGGGCTGCGGTTGCTGGAGAAGTACGCCGTCCGCTGCGGTGGCGGGACGAACCACCGGATGTCCCTGTCCGACGCAGCTCTCGTGAAGGACAACCATGTGTTGGCCGCCGGGAGCGTCGCCGGCGCATTCGCCGCGGTGCGGGCGACCTTCCCGGAGGTGGCGGTCGAGGTGGAGTGCGACACGGTCGAGCAGGTGCGCGAGGCCGTCGACGCCGGGGCGGAGCTGGTGCTGCTGGACAACATGTCCCTGGAGGACCTGCGGGCCGCGGTCGCCGTCGCCGCCCCGGCCCAGGTCCGGACCGAGGCCTCCGGCGGACTCACCCTCGCGAACGCCCGCGCCGTCGCCGAGACCGGCGTGGACTTTCTTGCCGTCGGCGCGCTCACCCACTCGGCACCGGTGCTCGACATCGGCCTCGACCTGGAGAACCCCTGATGCTGCTGGCCATCGACGTCGGGAACACCAACACGACCATCGGCTGCTTCGAGGGCGAGAAGCTCGTCGACTCGTACCGCGTGCGGACGAACGCGCACGCGACGGGCGACGAGCTGGCCCTGCAGATCAGGGGCCTGCTGACCGACATGACGGTCACGGGGATGGCGATCTCCTCCACCGTTCCGGCCGTCCTGCACGAGCTGCGCCGCATGGTCGAGCGCTACTTCCCGGACGTTCCCGTCATCGTCGTCGAGCCGGGCACTCGTACGGGAGTGCCGCTCCTGTACGACAACCCGCGCGAGGTCGGGCCCGACCGCATCGCCAACACACTGGCGGCGTTCCACCTGTACGGCGGCCCGGCTGTGGTGGTCGACTTCGGCACATCCACCAACTTCGACGTGGTCTCGGCCCGCGGCGAGTTCCTCGGGGGTGTGCTGGCGATCGGCATCGAGGTCGGCATCGACGCGCTCGCGGCGCGCGGCGCGCGGCTGTTCAAGGTCGAGATGTCGCGTCCCCGCGCGGTGATCGGCAAGTCGACGGCGGAGGCGCTGCAGTCGGGGCTGCTGTACGGCACGGTCGGGCAGATCGACGGCATCGTGCGACGAATCGTGGGCGAGCTCGGCGAGGAGACTCACGTGATCGCGACCGGGGGCCTTGCGCCGCTCGTGCTCGCCGAGTCGGAGACCGTGCAGCACCACGAGCCGGACCTGACGCTGATCGGCCTGCGCCTGGTGTTCGAGCGCAACCACGCCGGCTGACCGGCGCGCGGCGCCCCCCGCTCCGTTGTGTCAGAACCTGCGGTCGCCCCGGCAACCCCTGGCTCTGACGCAACCCGCGCCGACGCTGCCGGCGGTCAGGCGGGAGCGAGGGCAGTGATCGTCTTCAGGGCGTTGGCGAGGCCGGACTCGGCGTCGACGTCGTCGGCCGTGGTGCGCTCGTCGTAGTTCAGGTCGAGGAACACCTCGGTGACGCCGACGCGAGCGAGTGACGCGAGGTCTTCGCGGACCTGATCCGCGTTGCCCTGCAGGGGTTTCCGGTCGTCGGGGCCCGGCTCGTCGGTGAGCCGTACGACCCCGCGAACGACGAAACGCAGCCCTGCCGGATCGCGCCCGGCCTCGATCGCGGCGGAGCGGACGACCGCGATGGACTCGCCCATCCGGGTCAGGTCGGCGCGGCTGCTGCTGATCCAGCCGTCGGCGATGCGGCCGGCCCGCTGGAGCGCCACGTCGGCGGTGCCGCCGAGCAGGATCGGCGGGGTGGGCCGCTGCACCGGCTTGGGCTCGACCCGCGAGCGCGGCACCCGGTAGAACTCCCCGTCGAACTCGACGACGGGATCGGTCCAGATCGCCCGCAGGCACGCGATGAACTCCTCGCCGCGCGCCCCCCGGCGCTCGTACGGGATGCCGGCCGCCTCGAACTCCGGCCGGGACCACCCGAGCCCGAGACCGACGTCGAGCCGTCCCGACGAGACCACGTCCAGGGTGGTCAGCGCCTTCGACAGCACGATCGGCGCGTAGAACGGCATGTTCACGATCGCCAGCCCGAGCCGCACCCGGCTCGTCACCCCCGCGACGTAGGACAGCGCCGTGACCGGGTCCAGCACGGAGTGGTACGGCGACCCCAGGTCGTCCTCGACCGGATGCAGCAGTCGCTGGTACGTCCACAGCGAGTCGTACCCGAGGGCCTCCGCGCGGGTCGCCACCTCCCGCATCGAGCCGGGGTTCGCCCACGCGCCGGTCATCGGCAGCCCTACCCCCAGCTTCACGACTGCTCCTCCTCGTCCAGGCGATGGCCGCCGAAGAACATCAGCGGGTCGGACAGCAGCTCGATGGTGATGCCGTCCGGGTCCCGCACGTACATGGACTCGGGGATTCCGCGGCCCGGCCCGTCGTACGGGATTGCCTTGTCGTCCAGGCGGTCTCGCAGCATCTCCCACTGCTCGCGTGGCACGTGGACGGCGATGTGCTGGACGGTGCCGATCGACTCGACGCCCGGCTGGAGCCCGAGGCCGGGGAAGTCGAAGAAGCCCAGCAGCGTCCGGTTGCCGACGTCGAAGAAGAAGTGGCTGGAGCCGGGGTAGTCGCGGTTCTCGACCAGCTCGACGAGCGGGAAGCCCAGCAGGCCCTGGTAGAAGTCGATGGTGCGCTCCGGGTCGGAGCAGATCAGCGCCGCGTGGTGGATGCCCGCGGCGGTGGACGGAGCGCGGTGATCGAGCGGGACGAGGTAGCGCTCGCGCAGCTCTGATCGCCGCTGCTCCAGCATGGCCAGCTGCCGGCGGTCAGGGGGCACGGGCTCACCTCGTTCGCGTCTGCGGTCGCTGCCTCGCAGTCAAGCACGCGCCCGCCGGCCGACGGATGCCGCGTCGATCACCAGGTCGGCCGTGCGCTCCGGCCGGAATCGGGCCACGTAGCGGCGGTCGGTCTCGGACCAGATGGCCCAGCCGGCGAGGTCGACGCCCTGCCGGACGTCGCGTGCCATGGCCCGGGACAGCGCCTCGTCGGGGTCCGCATCCAGCCACACGGCAAGATCCCAGTGCAGGGACGGATGCAGCAGGCCGACGCCCTCCACCAGGAGAATCCGGCACGGCGGCAGGGATCGCGGCGCGTACGAGTCGCTCGCCCAGTCGTACTCGTCCCAGGTGGCCGCGCCCTCCGCGCGGAAGGGAGCCAGCAGCTGGCCGCCCAGCCGCTCGCGGTCGAGCCCCGACCAGTCGTCGGTGATCGCGAGGCATCGGTCGCGTACCAGGAAGCCGTCGGCGGGCACGACGGCGAGCCCCGGAAGGCGACCCTCGACGTCTGCTGCCAGTGTGGACTTTCCGGCGCCGCCGATGCCCGACAACCCGACCACCGACCGCGCGGGCAGTGCGCGGAGCGCGTCGAGCAGCGGCGCGTGCATGTGTCAGTCCCGGGTCGCGGACCAGACCTGCAGTCGGTACGGCAGGGTGATGACGCCGTTCGCCGCGACCGACTCTCCGAGTGCCCGAACCCGCTGCAGGCACGCGGCTCGCTCGTCCTCGGCGAGCACCAGCAGCGTCGAGCGGCTGTGGGCCAGGTCGACGAGGCCGTCGACGGTCATCCGCTGCTCGTGGTCGTACCAGCGCACGGTCGCCCGGCCGAACGGCGGCGCCATCGGCGGCTCGGTGAGGGCGGTGCTGCCGTCCTCGTGCGAAAGGATCAGCTCGCCGAAGCGGGCCACCCAGGGCACCGTCTCGTCCCGCGAGTTCCACAGCAGCCCGAGGGTTCCGCCCGGCCGCAGCACCCGGCCGATCTCGGGGAGGGCGACCGGGGGATCGAACCAGTGGTACGCCTGGCCGGCGACCACCGCGTCCACCGAGCGGTCCGCGGCGGGCAGCGACTCCGCGGTGCCGACGCGGGTCTCCACGCCCGGCACCGCGACGCGCAGCGCCGCGAGCATGCCCGCGGAGGGGTCGACCGCGACCACCCGGTGTCCCTCACCGGCAACGGCGCGGGTCAGCTTGCCGGTGCCCGCGCCCACGTCGATGACGTCCCGGGGAGCCGGCCCGAGCAGGTCGCGGACCGCCGCCGCCGGGTAGCCGGGGCGGGCGCGCTCGTAGACGTCCGCCGCCGGCCCGAACGACAGGGCCCGCGTGGCCCGGTCGGCGGAGGAGCGGTCCGGCATGCCGAAACCGTAACGGAGTGGGCGCTTCGGGCGCCGCCCGATAACGTGCGCACGGTGAGCGGCGGCGCGCAGGGTGAGGGAGATCCGCGGAGCGGCGCCGTCGAGGACGACCTGCCCGAGCAGCTGCGGGTACGACGGGAGAAGTACGAGCGGCTGCGTGCCGCCGGCACCGAGCCGTACCTCCTCGGCTACCCCCGCACGACGACGGCCGCGGCTCTCCACGAGCAGTACGCCGACCTGCCCGCAGACACCTCGACCGGCACCACCGTCGGGGTCACCGGCCGGGTGATGTTCAAGCGGGACACCGGAAAGCTCTGCTTCGCGACGCTCCGGGACGGGCCGGGGGACATCCAGGTCATGCTGTCGCTGGACCGCGTCGGCGGCGAGCAGCTGGCGGCCTGGAAGGCGGACGTCGACCTCGGTGACCACGTCGGCGTCACCGGTGAGGTGATCACCAGCCGGCGCGGCGAGCTGTCCGTGCTCGCCGACGCGTACGCGATCACCGCCAAGGCGCTGCGCCCGCCGCCGACCCAGCACCGGCCGCTGTCCGAGGAGAGCCGGGTCCGCCAGAGGTACGTCGACCTGTGGGTCCGTCCGGAGGCGCGCAAGCAGGCGCTCGACCGGGTCGCGGTCGTCCGTGCGGTGCGCGAGACGCTCCACGCACGGGGGTTCCTGGAGATCGAGACGCCGATGCTCCAGACCGTGCACGGCGGCGCCAACGCCCGCCCGTACACCACGCACATGAACGCGTTCGACCTCGACCTCTACCTCCGCATCGCCCCGGAGCTGTGGCTCAAGCGGGCGATCGTCGGCGGGCTGGAACGGGTCTTCGAGATCAACCGCAACTTCCGCAACGAGGGTGTGGACGCCACGCACTCACCCGAGTTCGCGATGCTCGAGGCGTACGAGTCCTATGGCGACTACGACACCATGGCGGCGCTCACCCGCGACCTCGTCCTCGCCGCCGCGGTGGCGGCCAACGGCTCCACCGTCGTCCCGCGGCCGGATGGCGGCACGGTCGACCTCGGGGAGCCGTGGGAGACGGTCACCATCCACGAGGCGGTGGCCCGGGCGGTGGGCCGGCCGGTCACGCCCGACACCGGCGAGGCCGACCTGCGCGCGCTCGCCGCCGAGCACGGCGTCGACGTCGACGCGGCACGGACGCGCGGCGACGTGCTGCTGGCCCTGTTCGACAAGCTGGTCGAGCACACCCTCCAGGCGCCGACGTTCGTCCGCGACTACCCAGTCGAGGTACGGCCGCTCACCCGGGCCCATCGCGACGACCCGCGACTCACCGAGGCCTGGGACCTGGTCGTCTTCGGGCTCGAGCTCGCGACGGCGTACTCGGAGCTGGTCGACCCCGTCGAGGAACGCGCCCGCCTGACCGAGCAGTCCCTGCGGGCGGCCCGCGGCGACGCGGAGGCGATGCAGCTCGACGAGGACTTCCTGCAGGCGCTGGAGGTCGGCATGCCGCCCACCGGCGGCATGGGCATGGGCATCGACCGGCTGCTCATGGTGGTCACCGGCGCGACCACGCTGCGCGAGACGATCCTGTTCCCGCTGACCAAACCCGACCGCGGAGGCTCGCCATGAACCGCCACGCCCGCAGATCGCTGCACCGGGGATCCGCCGCATGCCGCTGACGTTCGAGCGGTGCCTCGAGCTGGTCGCCGAGCAGTCTGCGGCCCTCGCCGCGGCAGTCGGTACGGGCGAGCTGACCGACGCCGTCCCCTCCTGCCCGGGATGGACGGCGCGCGACCTCATCACGCATCACGGCAACGTGCTGCGGGTGTGGGCCTCCGTCGCCGAGGCGGCCGAACCGGCCGCACCCGCGGACTGGATGACCGACGACGACGCGACGCCGCCGTGGGACGGTCCCGGCGCGGACGTCCAGCCGTGGTACGTCGCGTGCCGCCGTACCTTCGCCGAGACCTTCGCGGGCACCGGGCCGGACGGCGCCGCCTGGACCTGGTGGGGCGAGCCGAACACGACCCGCGCCATCGCGCGCCACCAGGTGCAGGAGGCCGCCGTGCACCGCTGGGACGCGCAGGTGGCCGCCGGCCTGGACGGCGCGCCGCTGCCCCACGACGCGGCGGTGGACGGCGTCGAGGAGTTCCTCACCGTGAGCCTGCCGGCGGCGGCGCCGCCCTGGGACCGGGCACCGGTCTCGGTCGGGCTGCGGGCCGACGGGGTGCGTCCGTGGCTCCTGGCCGGCGGCGGGGGCGCCGTCACCGCCCGGCCGTACGACCCGGACGTGACGACACCGGCCGCGACCGTGACGGCGACCGCCAGCGATCTCGTACTGCTGCTCTACGGCCGCATCGCGGTGCGGCGCCTGGATGTGACAGGCGACCGGGACTCCGCGGCACTCCTGCTGGACAACCCCCAGGACTGACCCGCCCCGCGGTCCCCGCGTTCGCTGTGGGCGAAGGACGCCGGTGGAAGCCCTGCGGGAGGGGGCCGGTTGGGACTCCAGGAAAGCGCGCTGCGACCGAAGGTGACGGTGAGCGCGACTACCATCGTGGGGGCGGAGATGTCGCCGGTCGTGGGCGACCCGCTACGCGGGTGAGGAGAGGGCGATGTTCGAAAGGTTCACCGACCGGGCCCGCCGGGTGGTGGTGCTTGCGCAGGAAGAGGCGCGCATGCTCAACCACAACTACATCGGCACCGAGCACATCCTCCTCGGGCTGATCCACGAGGGCGAGGGTGTCGCGGCGAAGGCGCTCGAGTCGCTGGGCATCTCGCTGGAGGCGGTTCGCTCCCAGGTCGAGGAGATCATCGGCCAGGGACAGCAGGCGCCCGCCGGCCACATTCCGTTCACCCCGCGCGCCAAGAAGGTCCTCGAGCTGTCCCTGCGCGAGGCGCTGCAGCTCGGTCACAACTACATCGGCACCGAGCACATCCTCCTGGGGCTGATCCGCGAGGGCGAGGGCGTTGCCGCCCAGGTGCTGGTCAAGCTCGGCGCCGACCTCAACCGCGTCCGCCAGCAGGTCATCCAGCTGCTGTCGGGCTACCAGGGCAAGGAGGGCGCGCCGGCCGGCGCCGGTGGGCCGCAGGAGGGCACCCCGTCCTCGTCGCTCGTGCTCGACCAGTTCGGCCGCAACCTCACCCAGGCCGCGCGCGAGAACAAGCTCGACCCGGTCATCGGCCGCGAGAAGGAGATCGAGCGCCTCATGCAGGTGCTCTCCCGCCGGACGAAGAACAACCCGGTCCTCATCGGCGAGCCGGGCGTCGGCAAGACCGCCGTCGTCGAGGGCCTGTCGCAGTCGATCGTCAAGGGCGAGGTGCCCGAGACGCTCAAGGACAAGCACCTGTACACGCTCGACCTCGGCGCGCTCGTCGCCGGCAGCCGCTACCGCGGCGACTTCGAGGAGCGCCTGAAGAAGGTGCTCAAGGAGATCCGTACCCGCGGCGACATCATCCTGTTCATCGACGAGATCCACACGCTCGTCGGGGCCGGGGCGGCCGAGGGCGCGATCGACGCGGCGAGCATCCTCAAGCCGATGCTGGCCCGCGGCGAGCTGCAGACCATCGGCGCGACGACGCTCGACGAGTACCGCAAGTACCTCGAGAAGGACGCCGCGCTCGAGCGCCGCTTCCAGCCGATCCAGGTCGGCGAGCCGACCGTCGCGCACACCATCGAGATCCTCAAGGGTCTGCGCGACCGGTACGAGGCGCACCACCGCGTGTCGATCACCGACGCGGCGCTGGTCGCAGCCGCCAACCTCGCCGACCGCTACATCAGCGACCGGTTCCTGCCGGACAAGGCCATCGACCTCATCGACGAGGCCGGCTCGCGGATGCGCATCCGCCGCATGACCGCGCCGCCGGACCTGCGCGAGTTCGACGAGCGCATCGGCGAGGTGAGCCGCGAGAAGGAGAGCGCGATCGACGCGCAGGACTTCGAGAAGGCCGCTGCCCTGCGCGACAAGGAGAAGACACTGATCGCCGAGAAGGCCACCCGCGAGAAGGAGTGGAAGGCCGGCAACCTCGACATCGTCAGCGAGGTCGACGACGAGCAGATCGCCGAGGTCCTCGCGATCTGGACCGGAATCCCCGTCTTCAAGCTCACCGAGGAGGAGACCGCCCGCCTGCTGCGCATGGAGGACGAGCTCCACAAGCGGATCATCGGCCAGGACGCGGCGATCAAGGCCGTCTCGCAGGCGATCCGCCGTACCCGCGCCGGGCTCAAGGACCCGAAGCGGCCGGGTGGGTCGTTCATCTTCGCCGGCCCGACCGGCGTCGGGAAGACCGAGCTGTCCAAGACCCTCGCCGAGTTCCTGTTCGGCGACGAGGACGCGCTGATCCAGCTCGACATGTCCGAGTACATGGAGCGCCACACGGTCAGCCGTCTCGTCGGCTCGCCCCCCGGCTACGTCGGGTACGAGGAGGGCGGCCAGCTCACCGAGCGGGTACGGCGCAAGCCGTTCTCGGTGGTGCTGTTCGACGAGGTGGAGAAGGCCCACCCGGACGTGTTCAACACGCTGTTGCAGATCCTCGAGGACGGGCGGCTCACCGACGCCCAGGGTCGGCAGGTCGACTTCAAGAACACCGTCCTGATCATGACGTCGAACCTCGGCACCCGCGACATCGCCAAGGGCCCGGGCATCGGGTTCTCGACGAGCAACGCGGCGCTCGACTACGACCGGATGAAGACCAAGGTGCAGGACGAGCTCAAGCAGCACTTCCGGCCGGAGTTCCTCAACCGCATCGACGACGTCATCGTGTTCCACCAGCTGTCGCAGGACGAGATCGTCACGATGGTCGACCTCATGCTCGCTCGCGTCGATGCGCAGCTGAAGAACAAGGACATGGGGCTCGAGCTCACGACCGCCGCGAAGAAGCTGCTGGCGACGAAGGGCTACGACCCGGTTCTCGGCGCCCGCCCGCTGCGCCGCACCATCCAGCGGGAGATCGAGGACAACCTGTCGGAGAAGATCCTCTTCGGCGAGCTGCGGGCCGGCGAGATCGTCGTCGTCGACACCGAGCCCGACCCGGACAGCAAGGACGAGGGCGCGGAGCGGTTCACCTTCCGCGGCGAGACCAAGCCGCCGCAGGTGCCGGACGCGCCGCCGGTGGAGCTCACCGGCTCCGAGGAGTAGCCGCAGGCCACGACGGGCCCGGGCCGCACGGCCCGGGCCCGTCGCATGTCCACGCCGCTGCTCGGGGCGAGGTTCGGCCTACTCGGGTAGCCGGTATCCGGTCGCCGGGTCGCCGACGGCCAGGCCGTCGGCGACGAGCGACGCCAGGGCGCGCTCGCGCTGCTCCGCCCGGTCCCACAGCAGCGCCAGGTCGGCGGCCGGTACGGGATCGTCGGCCTCCCGCAGCGCCGCGAGCAGCCGCCCCCGCACCTGACGGTCGGTGCCGGCGTACCCCTGCGGCGGGCTCGACGGTCCCGCCCACGGCGGCATGCCGGCGGCCAGCCAGCGGCAGTCCTCGCGCAGGGGGCAGCGCTCGCACCCCGGGCGCCGCGCGGTGCAGACCAGCGCGCCCAGCTCCATCACCGCCACCGACCACCGCGGCGCGTCGGCCGCGGGGAGCAGCGACGCCACGGCGCGCCGGTCGGCGGCGGACACGGGTCGGGAGTCGTCGACGCCCGCGCCCGCCCGCATGGCGACGCGCTTGACGTTCGTGTCGACAACCGCCACGCGGCGGCCGAAGGCGAACGCGGCGACCGCGGCAGCGGTGTACGCGCCGACCCCGGGTAGCGCCGCCAGGTCCGCCGGCCCGGACGGGACGTCCCCGCCGTGCCGGTCGGTGCAGGCGACCGCGCACTCCCGCAGCCGCAGCGCGCGGCGCGGGTAGCCGAGCCGTCCCCAGGCGCGGACGACATCGGCGGGGGACGCCGACGCGCAGTCGGCCGGGGTCGGCCAGCGCTCCAGCCAGGCGGCCCAGGCCGGCAGCACGCGAGCCACCGGCGTCTGCTGGAGCATGACCTCGCTCACCAGCACCCCCCACGGGGAGGCGCCGGGGGCGCGCCACGGCAGGTCGCGCGCCGCCTCGTCGTACCAGGTCAGCAGCCGCCCCGGGTCGAGCGCGGACGCGGACCCCGGTCGGGTGGCGGTCGGCACCCGACGTTTGTATCCCAGGGCCCGTCCGGGGCGGTCACTAGGCTGCCGCCGATGGACTGGCGTCCGCTCCTGCACCCGGTCGGACCGCTGCCGCGGTCCGTCTACTGGCTGCGCCGCGGCGCGTTGCTGCTGGTCGTGGCCGTGGTGGTGGCCGTCCTCGTCGTGATCGCGACGCACGTCGGGGGCGGTGGCGCGACGCCGGCGGCCTCGGCCACGGTGATGACGCCACCCCCCGCGGCGACCGCGGCCGCGACCGCGACGCACCCCTCGACGGACACCGCGGCATCGTCGCCACCCGGCGCAACGACGTCTGCACCCGCGGGGTCGTGCAGCGCGTCGGCGCTGTCGCTGTCGGTGAAGACCACCGATGCCTCCGTCGCCGCCGGCGCGGACGTGCACATCGTGGCGACGCTGTCGACGACCGGCGCCGCCTGCTCGGCCGTCGGCCCGCTGTCGGTGGTGGTCACATCGGGCAGCGACCGGGTCTGGTCGTCGACCGACTGCGTCCCGGCCAGCAGCACCACGACCACCCCGCTGGCCGACCACGGGTCCGCATCCGCCACCCGCACGTGGAACCTCACCCGGTCCAAGCCGGGTTGCGCGACCGTCGTGGGCCAGCAGACCGCGCAGCCGGGGCACTACCGGGTGACCGCCTCCTGGGCGGGCGCCACCAGCCCGCCGTACGACTTCGTGCTGGAGTGACGCCCGGTCAGACGTACCGCTCGAGGATGCTCGACTCGGCCAGGCGCGACAGCCCGTCGCGGACCGCGCGAGCACGGGTGTCGCCGATGCCGTCGACGGCCTGCAGGTCCTCCACGCCGGCCGCGAGCAGCTTCTGCAGGCTGCCGAAGTGGTCGACGAGCCGGTCGACCAGCGGCCGCGGCAGGCGGGGCACCCGGGCGAGCAGCCGGTGGCCCCGCGGGGAGACGGCCTGGTCCTGGCCGTCCTGGGCGGCGGGCAGCCCGATCGCGCGGGCGACCGCACCGAGGTCGAGCAGGTCGGTGGCCGACAGCGCGTCGAGGGCGGCAAGGACGTCGGCGAGCGGGCGGCTGCGCCGGCCGCTCGGCAGGTAGTCGGCGACCAGCAGCTCGCGCTCCAGGTCGACGTCCTCCATGAGCTCCTCCATCTGGAGGGCGACCAGCCGGCCGTCGACGCCGAGCTCGACGACGTACCCCTCGACCTCCGACGCGATCCGCCGCACCATCTCCAGGCGCTGCGCGGCCACGAGCACGTCGCGGACGGTGGCGAGGTCCTCGGTCTCCAGCGCGGAGAGCGTGCCGGCCACCTCGTCGAACCGCTGCTTGTACCGCTCGAGCGTCGCGAGCGCCTGGTTGGCCCGGCCGAGGATCGCCGGTGACGCCTCGACGACGTGGCGGTAGCCGTCGAGGTAGAGCGCGATGATCTGCATCGACTGGCTCACGCTGATGACCGGGTAGCCGGTCTGCCGCGACACCCGCTGGGCGGTCCGGTGCCGGGTGCCGGACTCCTCGGTGGGGATCGTGGGGTCGGGGAACAGGTGCACGTTCGCCCGCAGGATGCGGGTGAGGTCCGCCGACAGGACCACCGCCCCGTCCATCTTCGACAGCTCGCGCAGGCGGGTCGAGGAGAACTCCACGTCGAGCGGGAAGCCTCCGGTGCACAGGGCGTCGACGCTGCGGTCCATGCCGAGGACCAGGAGCGCACCGGTCTTGCCGCGCAGGATCCGCTCGAGGCTGTCGCGCAGGTCCGTCCCCGGCGCGAGGAGCGCGAGGGTCGAGCGCAGGCGTTCGTCCACGCTGCTGGGCGGCACGCTGGTCTCCTCGGTCCGGGGCCTGGGGCGATGCTAATCCGGACGCAGCGCGCCGAGGTGACGCAACGCTTCCGCCACGTGGCTCACGGGGGTCGCGCGCATGCCGGCCGGAACCGACGGCTGCTCGCCGCCCGCCGGCACCAGCGCCTGCGCGAACCCGAGCCGCGTCGCCTCCGCCAGGCGTTGCGAGAGGCGAGGGACCGGGCGTACCTCACCGGCCAGGCCCACCTCGCCGATCGCGACCGTACGGGCGGGCAGCGCGGTGTCGCGCCGAGCGCCGGCCAGCGCGAGCAGCAGGGCCAGGTCGGCGCCGGGGTCGACGAGCCGTACTCCGCCGACGGTGCTGGCGTAGACCTCCAGGCCGCCGACCTGCCAGGCTGCGCGGCGCTCGAGGACCGCGAGCAGCATGGCGACGCGCGCGGCGTCCAGGCCCGACACCGCGCGGCGGGGGACGGCCTGCTGGGAGGCGACGAGCAGGGCCTGCACCTCGCACACGAGGGCCCGGCGGCCTTCCAGTGCCACCGTCACCGCGGTCCCCGGCGTGCTGCCCGCGTCCCCGGATAGAAACAGGCCGCTCGGGTCGGGCAGGCCCTCGATGCCCCGTTCGGTCAGCTGGAAGCAGCCCACCTCGTCGGTGGCGCCGTAGCGGTTCTTGACGGCTCGGACCAGCCGCAGCCCGCTCTGGCGCTCGCCCTCGAACGACAGCACGACGTCGACCAGGTGCTCGAGCACCCGCGGGCCGGCGACGCTGCCGTCCTTGGTCACGTGGCCGACGAGCACCGTCGGCAGGCCCCGCTCCTTGGCCACCCGGATCAGGGCGGAGGCGACCTCGCGCACCTGGGTGACGCCGCCGGGGGCGCCGTCGACGTCGGGGTGCGTCAGCGTCTGCACCGAGTCGACGACGAGCAGACCCGGGCGGACGGCGTCGACGTGGCCGAGGAGCGCGGACAGGTCGGTCTCGGCCGCGAGGTAGAGGTGTGGCGAGAGGGCACCCATGCGCCCGGCCCGCAGGCGGACCTGGGCGGCGGACTCCTCGCCGGAGACGATCAGCGCGGGTGCGCCGGCGGTCGCCGCACGGTGGGCCACCTCCAGCAGCAGCGTCGACTTGCCGACGCCCGGCTCGCCCGCGAGCAGGACGACGGCGCCGGGCACCAGGCCGCCCCCCAGTACCCGATCGAGCTCCCCGACGCCGGTCGCTCGCGCGTGGGCCGCCTCGCCGTCGACGTCGGCGATCGGCCGGGCCGGCACGGACGCCGCCACCGGGGTCACCGTCCGCGCGCGGGGGGCTCCGACCTCCTCGAGGGTGCCCCACGCCTGGCACTCGGGGCACCGGCCCAGCCAGCGCGCGGCGGTCGCGCCGCACTCCGCGCAGCGGTACGAGGGCTTGACGGCGCGGGCGGCGGGCACGCGGGCCAGGGTAGGGCGCGCGTCGGACTCGCGTGCCCGCGGGCCGCGGTGCGCAGGTGCCGGTCTAGGGGTTGTCGGTGCTGTTCACCGGCGGCGGCGTGCGGGGTACGCCCGGCGACTCGCTCGCGTACGTCTCGAGCCCGGCGCTGTTCTGGTTGCGGGCGAACGTCTGGGCACCCATCGGGGTGTCGTACAGGTCGTCGGTGATCGGGACCAGCAGGCTCACGCTGCCCGCGGCGGCGAACTGGAACGTGATCGGCAGCGAGTTGCCGACCCGCGGACCTCCGGAGATGCCGTCCAGGGTGATCGCCTGGGCGCCGCGCAGCGGCACCGTCGACATCGGGGGCAGCTCCACCTGGGTCGCCGAGGCCGGTGGGGCGCTGGTGGAGGCGCCCGGGGCAGCGGTGGTCGAGGCGGCGGTCGCCGGCGTGCTCGGCGGCGCGAGTGCGGTCTCCGTCACCGTGGGCGAGGCGGTCGCCGACCCGGTCACCGAGTCCGCGGCGGGGGCGGCCGGAGGCAGCCGGACCTGGGCCACGCGCGGGCTGGACACCGAGGTCAGCGCGTCCGCGTGCTTGCCCTCGTTGAACATGACCAGGAGCAGCCGCGCGCTCGTGCCGTCGGGGTCGATCGTGATGGTGGCGTTGCGGATGAGCACCGTGCCCAGCGTCGCCTCGACCCCCGCGACGACCGGGTGCTCCTGGCTCTGGAAGGCGACGGTGTTGCCGCAGGCCGCCAGGGTCAGCGCGGCGGCGGCGGCGAGTCCGACGGGAACGACGGCGCGAACAAGGCGTCGGGACACCGGTCGGGCTCCTTGGGTCGGACGGCGGCGGACGGGCGCAAGACTAGCGCCGCGCAGGTCGGCCAGCCTGTCGAGGTCGGCCGCGGACCGACGCCCGTCAGCCGGCGAGGACCGCGCTGGCGGCGTCGGCGGTCGTGAGGCCGGTACGGACGCTGCGGACCTGTCCCTGCGCATCCAGCCGCAGCAGGGTCGGCGCGGTGCCGAGACGCCCGTACTGGTCGAGCAGCGTCTCCGATCGGTCGACGAGCGCGACGGCCGTCGCGCCGAGGCTTGCGGCCGCGGCGCGGGCCCCGTCCACGTTCGTCTCGACGACGTACGGGTGCAGGTTGTCGCCGACCGCCGCACGGACCACCGCGGACACCACGTCGGCGCAGTCACAGGCGCCGGGGACCAGGAGGACGGCGGCAGGGGAGGTGATCGACGTGGCGGGGAACGTGCGGCCGTCGATCTGGGCGAGCGACGCGGGCAGCATCGGGCCGCCGGGCCGCCCCACGGCGGCGTCCGCGGTGGGCCGCCCGGTGCCCGACGGTCCGACGGCGACCAGCAAGGCGCCGAGGCCGGCGACGACGAGCGCCGCCACGACGATCATCGGGACGGAGACCCCGTAACCCCGGATGCGGCCCCAGCCCAGCAACCGCAGCATCCGCTGGCGGCGGCGGCGGGCCCGGTCCTCGCGCCGGAACGCCAGGACGTCTGCGCGCAGCGAGGAGATGTCGTCCGGCGCGTGCATGGTGTCGGACGACCAGTCCGACCAGTCCGGCTGGTCCTCGGGGGGCGGGGCGCCCGCGCGGTCGCTCATTGCTGTTGCTGCTGCTCGGACTGGAGCGTCGCGAGCGGGTCGCGGCGAGGCATCTGATGCGCGGCGGGCCGCCGGCCGGCGGCCGAGGGCGTCGGGGTGGCGGGAAACGGCGAGGACGGCGCGACCATCGTCACCGCGACGTCGAGCTGCTGCCCCCGGCCGCCGAGCAGCGTCCCGCGAACCGGCGGCACGTCGCCGTAGTCGCGCCCGACCGCGACGGTCACGTGCCGCTCGTCGGCCGGGCAGTCGTTGGTGGGGTCGTACGCGACCCAGCCGTGGCCGGGCACGTACGCCTCGACCCACGCGTGGCTCTCGACCGCCAGCGCCACGTCGGGCGCCGGCTCACCGGGGCCGGCGTAGAAGTAGCCGCTGACGTACCGCGCGGGGATTCCGAGGTCGCGCAGCGTCGCGATCATCAGGTGCGCGAAGTCCTGGCACACGCCCGTACCGCGCTTGAGCAGGTCGTCGACGGTCGACGAGACGTACGACGTGCCGCTCACGTAGGTGAACCGCGCGTGCACCTCGTGGGCGACGCCCTCGACCAGCGCCAGGACCGAGTGCGGCGCCACCACCTGGCGGACGTGCTGGGCGAACGTCGACAGTGGCTCGCCGCCGCCGGCCAGGGGAGACGGGTGCAGCCATTCGGCGAGCCGGTCGCGCAGGGCAGGGTCGTCCACGTCCTCGAACGAGCCGCCCGACGCGCTCCGCGGATCCGGGAGCGCAGCACGTGGGTAGGTGACGACCCGGGACTCGCCGGTGATCGTCAGGTGGTCGTGCGGCGCGTTGATGTTGAAGGCCTGCACCAGCGTGCCCCAGTGGTCGCGGAACTGCGTGGTCCGCGCCGTCGGGTCGAGCGTCAGCCCGAACGAGATCAGGTTCTGCCCCTCGTCGTTGCGGGGGGTCAGCCGCAGCTCGTTGAACGACGCCCGCGCCGGCTCGGGATAGCTGAACGTCGTCGTGTGCCGGATCGTCACCCTCACGCCGCCCCCCCACGCCGTGTCGCCAGCGATGCCGCCGTGCTCATGGGTCGCGTCGCGAGCGATGCTCCCGTGCTCATGGGTCGCATCGCGAGCGATGCTCCCGTGCTCATGGGTCGCATCGCGAGCGATGCTCCCCGCGCGAAGGGCTCGTCCACCAGCGCGCTGTGCACGTCGTAGCACTGCTCGGCCAGCCGCGTCGTGAACGCCGCGGTGCCCTCGGCCAGGACCTCGTCGGCCTCGCGGTACTCGAGCTGGGCCCGCAACCGGCCCACCGTCCGCCGCGCCGCGTGCCCGTACGTCTCGTCGGTCACCCGCGCCGTCGCCTCGTCGAGCCGCCGGACTGCGTACAGCGCCGACCGCGGGAAGGCAGGGTCGAGCAGCAGGAACTCGGTGACCCGGTGCGCACCCACACCTGCACGGTACGTCGCCCGGAACGCCTCGACAGCCGAGAAGCAGCGCAGCAGGACGGTGTACCCGTAGGCCTCGGCGAA
Organism: Mycobacteriales bacterium; assembly: GCA_036379355.1. Lineage (GTDB taxonomy): Bacteria > Actinomycetota > Actinomycetes > Mycobacteriales > CAJCIY01 > CAJCIY01. The sequence goes on from DASVGV010000137.1 coordinate 23,265, forward strand.
GCCGGACCCGGTGAGCGTCGGCGCCCGGACGGCGAGCACCCGGAAGCCGAACACGAGCCGCTCGAGGTGCCGTCCGACCTGGAGCCAGTCCCAGCTCTCCGTCCGCGGCATCGACCCGTCCGACACCCCCGTCAGCTGGTACGCCCGGGCCTTCATCGCCGTCAGGAAGGCGTGCGCGCCCCCGCCGGCGACGTCCGACGGCCCGGACGCCGTGAGCTGCAGGTGCCAGCCGTTGATCGCCTCCCACATCTCGTTCGGCAGTGCCTCGCGGATGGTGCGGGCGTTCTCACGGGCCGCGCGGACGCTGCTCGCGACCGACTCCGGGACGTACCGGTCGACGCCGTACGCGGCGAGCACCTCGTCCCGGGTGCCGGTCACCTCGACCCCGCCCATCACCGCCGCCAGGGACGCCGAGCTGCCCAGGTCCGACCCCTCGAGCACTGCCCGTTGGGCCACGTCGAGGACGCGAGCGGTCATCTCCGCGCGCTCGGTGTAGCGCCCGATCCAGTACAGCGACTCGGCGATCCGCGACAGCATCTACGGCACCCCGTCCTCGAGGACCCAGGTGTCCTTCGACCCGCCGCCCTGGCTGGAGTTGACCACGAGCGACCCCTCGGCCAGCGCCACCCGGGTCAGTCCCCCGGGGATGATCGTCACGGTGTCGTCGGCGCCCATGAGGACGAACGGGCGCAGGTCGCAGTGCCGCGGTCGGAAGCCGCCGTCCACGAGGGTCGGGTGCATCGACAGCGAGATCGTGTCCTGGGCGATGTACGCCCGCGGCTTGGCCAGCAGCCGGCGGCGGCAGTTCGCGAGCTCGTCGGCCGTCGCCATCGGCCCGATGGTCATGCCGTACCCCCCGGAGTCGCTGGTCGTCTTCACCACCATCCGGTCCAGGTTGTCGAGGACGTGACCGAGCTGGTCGGGGTCGGCGCACAGGTACGTCGGCACCTGCCCGAGCGTCATGCTCTCGCCCAGGTAGTACTCGATGAGCTTCGGGACGTACGCGAAGACCGCCTTGTCGTCGGCGATCCCGGTGCCGACCGCGTTGGCGATCGCCACGTTGCCGGCGCGGGCAGCGACGAGCAGGCCGGTGACGCCCAGCACCGAGTCGGCGCGGAACGCGAGCGGGTCGAGGTAGTCGTCGTCGACCCGCCGGTAGATCACGTCGACCCGGCGCGCGCCCCGGGTGGTCTTCATGTAGACGGTGGCGTCGTCGACGAACAGGTCGCCGCCCTCGACGATCTCGACCCCCATCTGGCGGGCGAGGAACGTGTGCTCGAAGTACGCGGAGTTGAAGGCCCCCGGCGTCAGGACCACCACGGTCGGGTCGGCGTCGCCGCGCGGGGCGATCGACCGCAGCACGTCGAGCAGCGCCTGCGGATACGCGTCGACCGGGCGTACCGGATGGCGGGCGAACAGCTCCGGGAAGCCGCGGGTCATCGACGCCCGGTTCTCGAGCATGTACGACACCCCGCTGGGGGTGCGGCAGTTGTCCTCGAGGACCAGCCACGTGCCGTCGCGGTCGCGGATGAGGTCCGTACCGCTCACGTGCGTGTAGATGCCCTGCGGGACAGGAAGCCCCGTCGCCTGCCGGGTGAAGTGCCTGCCGGTCATGACCAGCTCGGTCGGGACCACGCCGTCGTGCAGGACCTCGCGGCTCGAGTACAGGTCGTTCAGGAACGCGTTGAGCGCGCGGACCCGCTGGGCGAGGCCCTGCGACACGACGTTCCAGTCGGCCGCCTCGACGATCCGGGGGACGAGGTCGAGCGGGAAGGTCCGCTCCACGTCCCCGCCGCCGCTCGCGTCGTTGGAGCCGACGTATGTCGTGAAGGTGATGCCCTGCGTGCGCAGCGACAGGTCCAGCCCGTCGGTGACCTGGGCCAGCCGCTGGGGGGACAGGCCCGACAGCAGCGAGATCACCCGCCGGTAGCCGGGGCGGACCCGCCCGTCGGCGTCGAAGCACTCGTCGAAGGCGGCGGTCGTGAGCGGGTAGCCCGCGAAGCTGCCACCCGCCTCGACCCCTCCGGCGCTCATGCCCGGGAGTATGGCGGTCGGATCGGCAGCGGGCACGGACCGAGTCCTCACCGGGCAACGGAACGGGAAACGCCTGGCCGTCAAGGGGTCCCGTGGCGTCACCTGACCGGTTTGTCCGCGCCCATCCGCACCCTGACCTGCACGTTTGCCGGTGGTATCCTGGAGGCCTCGGAAGGGACAACAACCAACATGACCTTCGAAGTCGGCGAGACCGTCGTCTACCCACATCACGGGGCGGCGCTCATCGAGTCCATCGAGACTCGGACCATCAAGGGCGAGGACAGGCAGTACCTCGTCCTGCGCGTCGCGCAGGGCGACCTCGTCGTGCGGGTCCCCGCGGACAACCTCGACCTGGTCGGCGTGCGCGACGTCGTGGGGCAGGAGGGCCTGGACAAGGTCTTCTCGGTCCTGCGGGCGCCCCACACCGAGGAGCCGACCAACTGGTCGCGCCGCTACAAGGCCAACCGCGACAAGCTCGCGTCCGGCGACGTCAACAAGGTCGCCGAGGTGGTGCGCGACCTGTGGCGCCGCGACAGGGAGCGCGGGCTGTCCGCGGGCGAGAAGCGCATGCTGGCGCAGGCGCGCCAGATCCTGGTGTCCGAGCTCGCCCTCGCCGAGGGCACCAACGAGGACAAGGCCGAGGTTCTCCTCGACGAGGTCCTCGCCTCCTGACCGGTCCGACGACTCCGGTTCGCGTCAGCGGACCAGCGTGAGCGGGGCCACGCCCGGCGGGTCGAAGCCCAGCACCTGACCGTAGAAGCTGAGCTCCGCCTCCAGCGCCGCGACCACCGACTCCGCCCGGCGGAAGCCGTGTTGCTCACCGTCGAACAACAGGTACGCGTGCGGGATCCCCTTGCGTACCAACGCTTCCCGGAACACTTCCGCCTGGGCCGGCGGGACGATGGCATCCTCCGCTCCCTGGAGCAGCAGCACCGGGCACGACAACCCGTCGACGTGCGTCAGCGGCGACCGTTCCGCGTAGACGGCCTCGGCTTCGGGCAGCGGCCCGATGATGCCGTCGAGATACCGGGACTCGAAGTCGTGGGTGTCGGTCGCGAGCGCGCGGGCGTCCGCGACGCCGAAGTACGAGGCGCCGGCGGCGAACGCGTCCGTCCGCGTCAGGGCGGCGAGCACCGTCCACCCGCCGGCGCTGCCGCCACGGATCACGACGCGGGACGCGTCCGCCGCACCGGCAGCCACCAGGCCACGGACCGCCGCCACGCAGTCCTCGACGTCGACCACTCCCCACTGGCCGCGCAGCGCGTCGCGGTAGGCGCGGCCGTAGCCGGTCGACCCGCCGTAGTCGACATCGATCACGCCGATCCCGCGGCTGGTGAAGTAGGCCTTGGTCAGGTCGAGTCCGGTGGAGGCCTGCGCGGTAGGCCCGCCGTGCACGAAGACGACGTACGGCGGCCGGTCGCCGTCCGGCGCCGCGGCGACCGGGGACCGCGGCGGCGAGACCAGCGCGTGTACCACGCGACCCGCCACGCTCGGGAAGGTGTGGCGCTCGGGCACCGAGAGCCACTCCGGGCCCACCGGGACGCCGCCCGCGGAATGGATCACCTCGTAGCCGCCGCCCGGGTCGACGAGCACGACCGCGGGCGAGGTGGTAGGCGCCGTCGCGACCGCGACGACCTGCCGGCCGTCGGTGGCGAGCATCGCGTACGTCGCCGCCGGCACGTCGAGGTCGGTCAGCGTGCCGTCGGCGTCGAGCCGGCCGAGCCGGTCACCGTGCGCGGCGAGCAGCGACCCCGAGGCGAGGGGTGCGTACCACCGGGTGCCGAGCGCCCACAGCGGGCCACCGACCTCCTCGTCGACCGGGTGCAGGGGCGTCGCCGCGCCCTTCGGCCCGACGCGGACGGGGTTCCACCAGCCGGACCGGTCGGTCAGCGTGACGAGCGACCCGTCGGCGAGCCAGGACGGCTGCAGCACCGACTCCTGGGGTCCGCCGAGCAGCCGACGGGGGGTGCCGACGGCGCCGCCGTCGACGGGCGCGACCCACAGCTCGGTGCCGTCCCAGGGCATCTGCGGGTGGTCCCAGCCGATCCACGCGAGCTGCCGTCCGTCGGGTGACATCGTCGGCGCAGCGAGGAAGTGGTTGCCGCGCAGGAGCTCTCGGACGTGACCCGAGCCGTCCAGGGGGACCGCCACCAGGCTCCGGGAGACCTGGCCGGCCGCGTGACGCTCCCGGACGCACCACACCTCGTCTGCGACGACCAGCAGCTCGGCGTAGCGGTCCGCCGACGGAGCCGCCGGCTCCGGGGTCAGCGGCACCGGCTCGTGGCCCGGTTCCAGCACGTAGAGCCGCTGGTCGCTGAACTCCGCGAAGACCAGCGCGCCGCGATCGACGAGCCACGGGTTGCCGCCGTACTCGTGGACGCGGGTCCGGGCGTTCCACGGCGCCGGCAGCACGTCGCCGACCGCGCCGTCCGCGCTCCGCCGGACGACCGCGTTCCGGCCGCCCTCGGCGGGGCGCGACTCGGTCCACCAGACCTCGGCGCCGACCAGGCGCGGCCACGCCAGCCGGACCGTACCGGCCGCCACGTGGGCGGCCGCCAACGGGGAGGGCCAGGCGCCGTACGGGATCGTCACCGCGCGACCGTAGCGGCCCTAGGCTCCGCGGTGTGGCACGACCGGGCAGCGTCGCGGGCAGCGGGTCCCGCGGGGTGGCGGGCATCGTCCCCGCGGCCGGCGCCGGCGTCCGGCTCGGCGGTGGCATCCCCAAGGCCTGGCGCCTCGTCGGCGGCCGGCCGATGGTCGCGTACGCGGTCGACATGCTGTCCGCGGTGTGCGCGCGCGTCGTCGTCACCGCGCCACCAGGGTTCGACGTCCCGGACGTGGGGGCGGTGGTCGTGGCCGGCGGGGTGACGAGATCGGACTCAGTACGGCTCGCCCTGGCCGCGCTGGACGAGAGCGTGGAACACGTGCTCGTCCACGACGCCGCCCGCCCGTTCGCCCCGGATGCTGTCGCCGTGCGGGTGCTCGACGCGTTGCGGGCCGGCGAGCAGGCGGTCGTCCCGGTCCTGCCCGTGGCCGACACCGTCAAGGTCGTCGACGGCGGCGGCTACGTGGTGCGTACGTGCGACCGCGGCGCTCTGCGGATCGTCCAGACGCCGCAGGGCTTCGCGCGCGAGCTGCTCGTTCGGGCGCACGCGAGCGGGGACGACGCGACCGACGACGCGGGCCTCGTCGAGGCACTCGGCGTGCGGGTGGCGACCGTGGCCGGCGATCCCGATGGCGCGAAGATCACCACGCCGGCCGAGCTGGCCGCGGCCCAGGCGCGGACGGTTGCCCGATGAGGGTCGGCTCGGGGCTCGACGTGCACCCCGTCGAGGCCGGCCGGGCCTGCTGGCTGGCCGGCCTGCTGTTCGACGGCGTGGACGGCTGCGCGGGTCACTCCGACGGCGACGTTGCCGCGCACGCGATCTGCGACGCGCTGCTGTCCGCGGCGGGTCTCGGCGACCTCGGCGCGGTCTTCGGGACCGACCGCCCGGAGGTGGCCGGTGCGTCCGGTGCCGCGCTCCTGACCGAGGTCGCCGCGCGGGTGGCGGCGGCGGGCTGGGCGATCGGCAATGCGACCGTCCAGGTGGTGGCGAACACGCCGCGCCTCGGCCCGCGTCGGGCCGAGGCGCAGGCGGCGCTGTCGGCCGCGCTCGGCGGAGCGGCCGTGTCCGTGTCGGCCACGACCACCGACGGCCTCGGCCTGACCGGCCGCGGCGAGGGTCGCGCCGCCTTCGCCACCGTGCTGCTGCTCCCGCGCTGAGGTCGCCGACGGTGTCGGCCGCTGCCGACGGGCGCGGACCGCGTTGCGGCGGCGTGGGGAACCGGCCGCCGGGCCCGTACGCTGAGCGGCGTGGCCGGGCAGACGGGTGGGCGGCGGCGCGGCTCGCCGAAGGGTCTGCCGAAGAAGTCCGTGGCTACGGGCAAGGACGGCCGCCGCGCGCCGAGCGGCTCCGGCGGCTACCGGCGCAAGCGCCTGGAGGGCAAGGGGCCGACGCCCAAGGCCGAGGACCGTACGGGCCACCCGGCCGCGCGCCGCGCAGCCTCTGCCGCGACGCGCCAGCGGCCGCCGGCCCGTCCCCCGCGCGGCGGGGGGGACGAGCACGTCGCCGGCCGTAACCCGGTCGTGGAGGCCCTCCGGGCCGGGGTGCCGGCGACCGCCCTGTACGTCGCCGCCGGGCTCGACCGCGACCCGCGCATCGCCGAGGCCGTGGCTCTCGCCGGCAACCGCGACCTGCCCCTGATCGAGTCGACGAAGACCGACCTCGACCGGATGACCGACCGGGCGGTCCACCAGGGTCTGGTGCTGCGCGTGCCGGCGTACGAGTACGCGCATCCCGATGACCTGCTGGCCGAGGCGCTGGCCCAGCCGGCGCCCGCGCTGCTCGTGGCCCTCGACGGTGTCACCGATCCGCGCAACCTCGGCGCGGTCGTCCGGTCGGCTGCCGCGTTCGGCGCGCACGGCGTGGTCGTTCCGGCACGCCGGTCCGCGGGCATGACCGCGTCGGCGTGGAAGGCGTCGGCCGGAGCGGCGGCGCGCCTTCCGGTCGCCCAGGCGACGAACCTGACCCGGACCCTGCGGGACTTCGCGCGTCAGGGCCTGGTCGTGGTGGGGCTTGCGGGGAGCGGCAACCTCGATCTGGACGACCTGGAGGTGGCGACCGAGCCGCTCGTCCTGGTCGTGGGGGCCGAGGGTGCGGGCCTGTCCCGCCTCGTGGGCGAGGCCTGCGACGTGCACGTGGCCATCCCCATGGCCAGCGCCGTCGAGTCGCTCAACGCGAGCGTGGCGGCCGGGATCGCGCTCGCCGACATCGCCCGCCGCCGCCGGGGCTGACGCCCGGACACGGTCCGTAACGGTCGGTACGCCGGCCATAACGGGTGCGCGCCTGTCTCGTTCCGTCTGCATCGACCGGCCCATCCCCGGGCCGGCCATCGCGACGGAGGGGTGGGTACGTGCGGAGCCTGCGCCGTGGCCAGACCGCGCACGGCTCGTACCCGGAGTGGCCCCTCCCGCCGCTGGAGGACCGCGGCGACGCCGAGCTGGTGCTGCTGGCCCGCGGGGGGGACGACCTGGCGCTGGCGGTGCTGCTGACCCGGTACCGCGGCCTCGCGCGCTCCAAGGCGCGACCGTACTTCCTGGCCGGCGGCGACCGCGACGACGTCGTCCAGGAGGCGATGATCGGCCTGTACAAGGCGATCCGCGACTTCGACCCGTCCCGGGACGTGGCGTTTCCCGCGTTCGCCGACCTGTGCGTGACGCGACAGGTGATCAGTGCCGTCAAGTCCGCGAACCGGCACAAGCACCGCCCCCTCAACGCCTCGGTCTCGCTCGGCCGGCCGGTGGGCGGCTTCGACGGCGAGCGCGTGCTCGCCGACACGTTGCCGGCTCCGCTCGCGGAGGACCCCGCCGAGCTGGTCGTGTCGGCCGAGCGGATCCGCGGCCTGCAACGGCACCTGGACGCGGTGCTGTCCGATCTGGAGGTCGACGTGCTGCGGCTGTTCGTGGAGGGCCGCTCGTACGTCGAGATCGCCGAGCACCTGCACCGTCAGGTGAAGGCGATCGACAACGCGATCCAGCGGGTCAAGCGCAAGATCGAGCTGCACCTGCGCGAGCGGGCGCTGGCGGAAGCCGGCTGACCGGACGGTCAGCCGACCAGCGCGTCGATGGCGGCGAGGACGGCGGGGTCGTCCGGCTCGGTCGTCGGGCGGAACCGGGCGACCACGTCGCCGGACGGCGAGAGCAGGAACTTCTCGAAGTTCCACTGGATGTCGCCGGCGTCGCCGTTGGCGTCCGGCGTCTCGGTCAGCGCCGAGTAGATCGGGTGCCGGCCGGGGCCGTTGACCTCGACCTTCTCGGTCATCGGGAAGGTGACGCCGTACGTCGCCGAGCAGAACTCGGCGATCTCCGCGGACGTACCCGGTTCCTGGCCCCCGAACTGGTTGCACGGGATGCCGACGACGGTGAACCCCTTGCCCGACAGCTTCTCCTGAAGGGCTTCGAGCTTGGAGTACTGCGGGGTGAGGCCGCACTTCGAGGCGACGTTCACGACGAGGGCCGCCTTGCCCTCGGTGATCTTGCCGAGCTCGGAGGGCTCGCCGGCGAGCGTCGCGATGGGGGTCTGGAGAAGAGTCATGGTGCCGATCCTGACAGCCCGGCGGAGGCCGTCCGTCAGTGGCGGCCGGGAATGCGACCGGCGGCGACTCCGGTTGTCACCCGTGACACCTCACCAAAGGACACAGCCATGGCACGAGCGACCTGGAACGGCGAGGTCATCGCCGAGTCCGACGACACGGTGGTCGTCGAGGGCAACCACTACTTCCCGCTGGCGGCGGTGCGCGACGGCGTGCTGGCCGACTCGGACACCACCAGCGTCTGCCCCTGGAAGGGCACCGCGTCGTACTACTCGGTGACGGTGGGCGGCGAGGTCAACCCGGACGCCGCGTGGTACTACCCGACCCCGAAGGAGGCGGCCGCGGAGATCGCCGGCCGGGTCGCGTTCTGGAAGGGCGTCAGCGTCACGGCGTAGGTGCCACCCGCGCCGATAGGCTGCGCGAGGTGAACGCTTCCGACGGGGCGGCCGGCAGCCGGGCGCACCCGGTCCTGGTCGTCGACTTCGGGGCGCAGTACGCGCAGCTGATCGCTCGCCGCGTCCGCGAGGCCCGGGTCTTCTCCGAGATCGTGCCCTCCACGATGCCGGTCGCCGAGATGCTCGCCCGGGAGCCGGCCGCGGTCGTGCTGTCCGGCGGCCCGTCGTCGGTGTTCGCCGAGGGCGCGCCCGGGCTCGACCCGGCCCTGTTCGAGGCCGGTGTTCCCGTCCTCGGCATCTGCTACGGCTTCCAGCTGATGGCGCAGGCTCTCGGCGGCACGGTCGCGGACACCGGCGGGTCCGAGTACGGCGCGACGACACTGTCCGTCTCGGGCGACGGCGGAACATTGCTCGCGGGAACGCCTGCGGCGCAGCAGGTCTGGATGTCGCACGGCAACGAGTGCACGGCCGCGCCGGCCGGCTTCACCGTCACCGCGTCCAGCGCCGGTGCGCCCATCGCCGCGTTCGAGGACGTCGGGCGCCGGATGGCCGGCGTGCAGTACCACCCCGAGGTGCACCACACCCCGTACGGGCAGAAGGTGCTCGAGCGCTTCCTGCACGAGATCGCCGGCATCGCGCCGACCTGGACGACGGCGGGGGTCGTTGCCGAGCAGGTCGAGCGCATCCGCGCGCAGGTGGGCGGCAAGCGCGTCATCTGCGGGCTGTCCGGCGGTGTCGACTCGGCGGTCGCCGCGGCGCTGGTGCAGCGCGCGGTGGGCGACCAGCTGACGTGCGTCTTCGTCGACCACGGGCTGTTGCGGGCGGGGGAGGCGGAGCAGGTCGAGCGCGACTTCGTCGCCGCGACCGGTGCCCGCCTGCACGTCGTCGACGCGGCCGGCACGTTCCTCGCGGCGCTCGCCGACGTCACCGACCCCGAGGAGAAGCGGAAGATCATCGGCCGCGAGTTCATCCGCGCGTTCGAGGCCGCGGCCCGCGAGATCGCCGCCGGCGGTGATGTCGAGTTCCTGGTCCAGGGCACCCTCTATCCCGACGTGGTCGAGTCCGGCGGCGGCACCGGCGCCGCCAACATCAAGTCGCACCACAACGTCGGGGGGCTCCCCGACGACCTCCAGTTCCAGCTGGTCGAGCCGCTCCGGACCTTGTTCAAGGACGAGGTACGCAGGGTCGGCGAGGAGCTGGGGCTGCCGTCCGATCTCGTGTGGCGCCAGCCGTTCCCCGGTCCCGGCCTCGCCATCCGGATCATCGGCTCGGTCACCCGCGAGCGGCTCGAGGTGCTGCGGGCAGCGGACGCGATCGCCCGCTCCGAGCTGACCGCGGCAGGCCTGGACCGCGACATCTGGCAGTGCCCGGTCGTCCTGCTCGCCGACGTCCGCAGCGTCGGCGTGCAGGGCGACGGCCGCACCTACGGCCACCCCGTCGTGCTGCGGCCGGTGTCGAGCGAGGACGCCATGACCGCCGACTGGACGCGGGTCCCGTACGACGTGCTGGCGCGGATCTCCACCCGCATCACCAACGAGGTGCGCGCGGTCAACCGGGTCGCGCTCGACGTGACGAGCAAGCCTCCCGGCACCATCGAGTGGGAGTGATCGCGGCTCCGGAGCCGGGACACGGGGATGGCATCGCCGGGCGTATGTTCGCGCCGTGATCGCCCATCGGGGGAGCTGGTCCAGGGTCGCCGTCGTCCTGTGCGCGGTGGCTGCCGTCGTCCTCGTCGGCCTGCCGGCCGTGGGCTCGCGCGCCGCCACGGCGAGGCCGGCCGCGGCGACGTTCAGTGCGCACGGCAGCGCCGAGCAGGTGTACGTGACGGGGCTGGCCCCCGACGCCACGATGTCCCTGCTCGACGGCAGCGGGGCGGTGGTGCAGACCAAGAGCGCAGACCCGCAGGGCGGCCTGCTGTTCCGGAACGTCGCGCCGGGGAGCGGGTACGTCGTCCGGCTGCAGTCCGACGGGACCGAGTCGGCTCCCCTGACCGTCTACTCCGACGCCGCCGCGCCCTGGGACCCGGACATCTACAACCAGACCATCCCGGCGGACGCCGGATACACCTACCTCACGACCCGCGACGGCACGAAGCTGGCGATCGACATCCACCTGCCGACGCACCCGGCGGGGGAGCCGGGCCTGCCGGGCGGCGTGCCGCTGCCGCCGGCCGGCGAGTTCACCCCGCCGTACCCGACGCTGATCGAGTACTCGGGCTACGGCTACGCCGACCCGTCCGGCCCGGTCAACGGCATCGCGGTGCTCGCCAACCTGATGGGCTTCGCGGTCGTCGACGTCAACATGCGCGGCACGGGTTGCTCGGGCGGCGCGTACGACTTCTTCGAGCCGCTGCAGAACCTCGACGGCTACGACGTCATCGAGACGATCGCCCACCAGTCGTGGGTTCTCGGCAACAAGGTCGGGATGATGGGCATCTCCTACGGCGCGATCAGCCAGCTGTTCACCGCGCAGCTGCAACCGCCGGACCTGGAGGCGATCTCGCCGCTGTCCACGATCGACGCGACGGCCACGACGCTCTATCCGGGCGGGATCCTCAACACCGGGTTCGCCGTCGCGTGGGCGAACGAGCGCCAGTTCGACGCGCTGCCGGCCGGCCCGAAGGCGGGTCAGGCCTACGCCTACCAGCAGATCCAGAGCGGTGACCAGACGTGCGCCGCGAACCAGGTCCTGCACGGCGAGGCAGCCAGCCTGCCGGACAAGATCGCCGCCAACTCCCACTACATCCCGGCGACGGCCGACCCGCTGGACCCGGTCACCTTCGTCGACAAGATCGACGTCCCGACGTTCCTGGCCTGCCAGTGGGAGGACGAGCAGACCGGCGGGCACTGCCCCGACCTCGTGTCGCACTTCACGGGCACCACGCTGAAGTGGTTCACGTTCACCAACGGCGCGCACATCGACTCGCTCGACCCGTACACGTTCAACCGCTGGTACGACTTCCTCGAGCTGTACGTCGCCCACAAGGCGCCGGCCGTCAACTCCGCGATCATCCACGCGGCCGCGGCGGTGATCTACCAGTCGGCGATGGGCATCCAGTCACCCATCGTCCTGCCGGTCGACCCGATCCAGGCGATCCCGACGTACCAGGCGGCGCTGACCGCGTTCGAGGCGCTGCCCGAGGTCACGGTGCGGATGGACAACGGTGCCGGGGCCACTCCCGGAGTCGAGGACGTGACGCCGCCCGGCACCGGGGTTCCCGCGGCGGCCGGCGACCCGTACCCGGGGTTCGACGACACCTTCTCCAGCTTCCCGGTCCCGGGCACCGTCGCCCGCCAGTGGTACCTCGGCCCCGGCGGCACCCTCACCGACGCCCCGCCCACCGCGGACGGCGTGGACGACTACACGTCGAACCCCGCCGCGCTGCCGCTCACCGACTACACGGGCAACACCGGCGGCGGTGGGCTGTGGGCGAACGCGTCGAGCTGGACGTGGAACTGGAAGCAGAACCCGGCGGGCACCGCCGTCTCGTACCTCACGCCTCCGCTCACCCAGGACACCACGGTCATCGGCGCCGGCGCGGTCTACCTGTGGGTCCGCTCGTCGACGCCGGACGTCGACCTCCAGGCGACGATCAGCGAGGTACGCCCGGACGGCAACGAGACGTTCGTGCAGAACGGCTGGGTACGGGCCAGCGAGCGGAAGCTGGCGACCGGCAGTGACAACATGCTGCGCCAGCCGAGCACCCTGCTCGAACCGGTACTCAGCCAGACCGCCGCTGACGCGAGCCCGATGCCCGCCGGACAGTTCGTTCCCGTCGTGGTGCCGCTCTACTACGAGGGCCACGCCTACCGGGCCGGCTCGCGGATCCGGGTCACCATCGCCGCGCCCAACGGGACCCAGCCGGTGTGGTCGTTCAGCCAGCCCGTACCGCCGCTGGGGCAGACCTCGACGGTCTCGATCGCGTACGCGAAGGACATGCCGTCGAGCCTCGTCCTGCCGGTGGTGCCGGGCGCGACCGTGCCGACCTCGCTCCCGGCCTGCCCGAGCCTGCGCAACGAGCCCTGCCGGACGTACGTGCCGCTCGTCAACCGCACCGAGTCCGCGTCGGGCACCACGCCTTCCGGCACCGGCACGGCCACCACGCACTCCGCCGCCGGCCCGGCCGGGTCGGCGGAGCTCGCCTTCACCGGCTGGCCGCTGTGGTTCGACGTGCTCGCGCTCGCGTTCACGGCAGCCGGCGCGACCGGTCTGGCCAGCAGCCGCCGGCGGCGTCGCAGCCGGTAGGCACGGAGCGGGGTCGCTGCTCAGCCCGTGAGCCGGCGGGCGGCGCGGGTGCGTGCGCTGCGCACCGCCTCGAGCCGGCGCAGGATGTCGGCGTCCGCGCCGTCGAGACGCCGGACCTCCTCGACGTTCTCGGCGAGCAGGTCCCGGCCCGCGGCGAGCTGGTCGTCGGTGACCGTGCTGGGGTCCAGGAAGACCTGCTGGAGGGCCGGGACGCGCCGGCGCATCTCCCGCTCGATCTCGGTGCAGACCCGCTCGATGTCCCTGGCGCGCAGCGACTCCATGAACTGCAGTCGAGCGGCGACGAGTACCGACGTCGGGCCGAGCTGCATCGTCAGGATCTCCGCCACCCGGTCGACCTCGCCGTGTGCCGCGATGACGTCCAGGGCCACGAGGCGGACCGCGGGGTCGGCCGCCTCGCCGATGAGCAGCTCCTTGGTGTCGCGGCCGAGGGCGAGCGCGACGTACGCCAGCAGTCCGGCGATGAGGAACGAGGCGATCCCCTCCCACATGTCCGAACCCGTGGCCTGGTGCAGCGCGGTGCCGGCGGCCGCGATGACGATGCCGATCACGGCGGCGGTGTCCTCGCTCGCGACCGTCTTCACGGTCGGGTCGGGGCTGCGCAGCACGTACACGAGGAAGCGGCGACCCGCCTGCACGGCCTCCCTCCGCACCTGGCGGACCGCCCGGGTGAGGGAGACCGACTCGAACACCAGTGAGAGGGCGAGGACGACGTACACGATCACGAACTTCGTGGTGCTGGTGTGCTCGTCGGGTCCGACGACGGCGCGGG
>DASVGV010000138.1:0-23623 GCA_036379355.1 Mycobacteriales bacterium
CCGACGCCAGCTCGAGAACCCGGTCGGGCGCGGACAGCAGCGCCTCGCCCATGCCGAGCAGCGACACCGGGTCGGTCGCGTCGAAGCGGTCGGCGTCGAACGACTCGTGCCCCCCGGCCGCACGCAGCAGCGAGCTCACCCGCGACACGCCGCCCTCGACGAGCTCGCCGCGCAGGCTCGTCATGAGCCGCGCGCGGGCGCCGCGGATCGCCGCCGGACCCGAGGACAGCAGCGTGAGCGAGGCGAACGCCGCCGGCTCGCGCAAGAAGGCCTCCCGGGCGACGATGCCGCCGTACGAGTGCCCCACGACGTGCGCGGGACGCAGGTCGAGCCGCGCGAGCAGCGCGAGCAGGTCCGTGGCCAGGCCCTCCGGGTCGTACGACTCGGCGGGTCCGTCGCCGGGGGAGTCGAGCTGCCCACGCATGTCGAAGGCCACGACGCGATGCCCGGCCACGGCCAGCGGTGCGAGAACTGGACCGAAGTCCTCCTTGCTGCCGGTGTACCCGGGCACCAGCAGCACCGGCGACCCGTCGCCGGTCTCCAGGTACGCCAACCGGTGCCCGCCGGCGTCGGCCATCCGCACGGGCAGGCCTTCCACGCGCTCGGCGCCTCGGCTCATCCCCGGCTCCGGACCGTCGCGCGTGCTGTCACTCGGCGAGCGTACGACCCGTGTTGTGCCGATCCGCGCAGCAGGCGAGACTCGTCCCGTGACCCGTGTCCTCGCCCTCGCCAACCAGAAGGGCGGCGTCGCCAAGACGACGAGCGTGGTGTCGCTCGGCGCGGCCCTGGCCGAGCTCGGCCAGCGGGTGCTGGTCGTCGACCTCGACCCCCAGGCGTGCCTGACCTTCAGCCTGGGTTACGACCCGGACGCGTTGTCCATGTCGGTCCACGATGTGCTGCTCGGGCGCGTGGGTGCGGGGATGGCGATCATCGGGACGTTCGACCACGTCGAGCTGCTGCCCGCCACCATCGACCTGGCCGGCATCGAGACGTCGCTCGCGACCCGCACGGGTCGCGAGTACGTCCTGCGCGAGGCCTTGGAGCCCGTGCTCGGCCGGTACGACCACGTGCTGCTCGACGCGCCGCCGTCCTTGGGGCTGCTGACGATCAACGCGCTGACGGCGGCCGACGGAGTCCTGGTGCCCCTGCAGTGCGAGGCGCTGTCGCACCGCGGCGTGGGGCAGCTGCTCGACACCGTGCACGACGTGCAGCGGCTGACCAACGCCGACCTGCGCGTGCTGGGGGTGCTCCCGACGCTCTACGACGGCCGGACCGCGCACACCCGCGCGGTGCTCGCCGACATCTCCGGTCGGTACGGGCTCGAGGTGCTCTCACCGCCCGTGCCCCGGTCGGTGCGCTTTGCCGAGGCCCCGACGGTCGGCCGCTCGATCCTGCACACCGCCAGCTCCTCGCGGGGCGCCGATGCCTACCGGGCGCACGCCCGCGCGCTGGCCGGCCTGCCGCCGGTCGAGTACGAAGCGGCGTCGGCGGCCGCGGCGGCGCCGTGAGCGGCGCCCGCGGCGGCTCGTTCGACCGGGTCCGCGCGCGCGTGCCGCAGGCACCCGTGCGTACGCCGGTCACTCCGGTCGACGTCGAGGGCAAGCGGGCGCTGTTCTCCTCCGCCCCGCCGCGGCCGCCGCTCGGCAGCCTGGTCGTCGCGTGCGGTGGTTGCCAGCGCACATCGGTGCTGTCCCCGGGGTGGGAAGCGGTGCGTGCGCTCGTCCCGTCCCTGCACCTGCCGCTGCCGCTGCACAACCGGTCGTACGTGCGTTGCCCGGCGTGCGGGCGCTGGGAGTGGAGCCACGTCAGCCTGCGGCTTTGACCCGCGTGCCTAGAGGGCGCGCAGCACCTCGCCGATCGTCAGCGCCGGCACCGTCACGTCGGTGAGGCCTTCGATCAGCCCGCACTCGACGCACCGGGCGGCCAGTGCCAGCCAGCGGACGCGGCGGCCGAGGATGTCGGCGTCGTGTTCCTCGTCGATGTCCACGTGCAGGCCGACCGCCAGCTCCATGAGGGAGGCCGAGCAGCGCCGGCAGGCATGCATCTGCGGGTGCGTCCAGCGCTCGGCGGAGTCGAGCAGGTTCGTCACGTCGCCGCAGGCCATGCAGCGCCGCCGGGCGACGCCCGCCAGGGGGTCCGCCTCGACGTAGAACCACGAGCCGCTCTCGGCGTCGTGGCGCGGGCAGCGCAGTTGCTGGGTGTGCTGGATGCGGGGGCAGCCCTGCAGTTCGTGCAGGAACGTCCGGAGGTCGTCGACGTTCTCGCCGACGGTCCCCATCTCCACGGTCGCGTGCAGGGTCACGTGTGCGGGATCGGCCGGACGAGCCCCGGCCTTGAGTCCCGCGCGCGCTCTCCAGGGCGGTCCGCTGGTGTGCGGGTCAACCCTGAGCTGGCGCAGCCCCGCCGCCCGAGCCCCGGCCGCGTCCGCCGCGGCGCCGCCGTCGGCGCGTACCGCTGCCCGCTTCCTGCTGGGCCTGGGGGGCCGGTGTGGCCGCCTCCGGCCCGGTGCCGGCGGCTGCGGCCGCCGCTCCGCCGCCGCGAGTACGGGTACGGGCTCGGCGCGGACGCGGCGGCCGGCTTTCGCTGCCGGAACCGCCGGCGGGCCCGTCGGAGCGTCCCGATCCGGCCGGCCGGCGGGCGGCCCGACCGGTCTCTCCGACGTCCTCGAGCACCTCGGCGTCGAGGCCGGCGCGGGTCCGGGCCGACCGGGGCAGCCGGCCCTTGGTGCCCTCGGGGATGTCGAGGGCCTCGTACAGGTGCGGCGAGGTGGAGTAGGTCTCGGGCGGGTCGCCGAACGGCAGGTCCAGCGCCCGGTTGATCATGCTCCACTTGTGCAGGTCGTCCCAGTCGACGAACGTCACGGCGGTGCCGCTGGCGCCCGCCCTCCCGGTCCTGCCGATGCGGTGCAGGTAGGTCTTCTCCTCGTCCGGGCACTGGTAGTTCACGACGTGGGTGACGTTGTCGACGTCGATGCCCCGGGCGGCCACGTCGGTGGCGACCAGAATGTCGATCTTGCCGCTGCGGAAGGCGCGGAGTGCCTGCTCGCGCTGCCCCTGGCCAAGATCACCGTGCACCGAACCCGCGGCGAAGCCGCGTTCGACGAGGTCGTCGGCGACCTTCTGGCAGGTGCGCTTCGTCCGGCAGAACACGATCGACAGCCCGCGGCCCTCGGCCTGCATGATGCGGGCGAGCATCTCGAGCTTGTCCATGGCGTGTGCCCGCAGGACGTGCTGGGAGGTGGTGGGAACCGTACGGTTCTCGTCGGGCATCTCGGCGCGCACGTGGGTGGGCTGGACGAGGAACCGGCGGGCGAGGGTCACGACGGCGCCCGGCATCGTCGCGGAGAAGAGCATGGTCTGCCGGCCCTCGGCGACGGTGCGCGCGAGGATGCGCTCGACGTCGGGCAGGAAGCCGAGGTCGAGCATCTCGTCGGCCTCGTCGAGCACCAGCATGCGGATCCCGGTGAGGCTCAGATGTCCTTGCTGGGCCAGGTCGAGCAACCGGCCGGGCGTACCGACCACGACCTCGACGCCGCGCTGCAGCGCCGCCACCTGCGGCTCGTACGAACGACCGCCGTAGATCGCCACGACGGACACCCCGCGCACGGCTCCGGCCCGCTCGAGGTCGCCGGCGACCTGGATGCACAGCTCGCGGGTCGGCACGACGACCAGCGCCTGCGGGGGCAGCGGGTCGCCGCCGGCGTCGACGTGGCCGACCTCGACGCGTTCGAGCAGCGGGATGCCGAAGGCGAGCGTCTTGCCGGTGCCGGTCCGGGCCTGGCCGATGATGTCGCTGCCGGCCAGCGCGATCGGCAGGGACAGGGACTGGATGGCGAACGGGGTGTGGATCCCCATGCCGTGGAGCGCTTCGAGCGTCTCGGGCCGCACGCCGAGGCTGGCGAACGTGACCTCGTCGGCGAGGTCGTCCTGGGTGACGTCGGGGGTCGGGATGTCGGTGTCCTGCGTGGTGTCTGCGGTCGTGGTGATCGGACTGCTCCTGGTTCCGCCGTGCGTGGCGGGCGCCACGCGCATCGAACCCGCGCGTGAGGTCGCACGAGTCCCGCGCCGAAAGGCGCATTCGCCGCAGCAGGCGACGGCTGCCCCGGCGGGGCGCGCTGCGCGCGCGGCGTTCCCGGCCACGTAGGCCGTTGGCCCATCTTACGTCGTACCAACGGCACTGCCGTGCGGGACGCGCGTACTAGCGTCCGGCGGGTGACGTCGAACGCGGTCCTGGCCGACCTGCTGGGTGCGCTCGCCTACGGCGAGCTCACGGCCTTCCAGCGGTTGTCCGCGGACTCGTCGCTCGCACCGACCGTCGACGACGCGGCGGCGCTGGGGTCCATGGCCGTGGCCGAGTACGGCCACTTCGTCCGTCTGCGCGACCATCTGGCCGCGAAGGGCATCGACCCCAGCGAGGCGATGGAGCCGTTCGTGGCGGACTTCGACGCCTTCCACCGGCAGACGGCGCCGGCCGACTGGATCCAGAGCCTGGTGAAGGCGTACGTCGGCGACGGTCTCGGCAGCGACTTCTACCGCGAGGTGGCCGGTTTCGTCGACGCCGAGACCAAGGCGCTGGTCGACTCGGTGGTCGCCGACACCGGGCACGCGGCGTTCGCGGTGGAACGGGTTCGCGCCGCCATCGAGGTGGACCCGACGTTGCGGGGACGGCTCGGTCTGTGGGCGCGGCGCATCGTCGGCGAGGCGCTGACCCAGGCGCAGCGCGCCGCCCTGGAACGGGACGCCATCGTCGACCTGCTGATGGGTGGGACGACCGATCTCAGCGGCGTCGGAGACGTGTTCGGGCGGATCGTGGCGGGGCACGAGCAGCGGATGGAGGCGCTCGGCCTCGCGCTGTGACGTCAGGCTGACGAAAGCGCCTGCCCCACAGGGCGTTTGGGGACAACGGCAACGATTGATGCTTCCCCTTGGAAGCGCACTTTCGCACCGGCCTCAGCGCGTGAGGCCGCGACCCGCCTGCCGACGCGAGATGAGGACGACGAGGCCCGCCGCGACCAGGATCTCCAGGATGATCGCGACGATGAGCCCGCCGCCGATCAGTGCCGTGATCACGCCTCCGACGAAGGCACCGACGATGCCCACCCCGAGGGTGAGCCACAGGCTCATCGGGTTCGGTCCTGGCACGACGAGCCGGCCGAGCCCGCCGATGACGAGCCCGGTGATGACGAGGCTGAGCACGAACCCCAGGACAGTCACGGCCGAACAGCCTTCCCTCCGCTCAGGAGCCGAAGCCGACCTTGCGGTCGTGGGCGTCGGCGATCTCCACGTACGCGATCTTGTCGACCGGGACGACGACGCGGCGGCCCTTCTCGTCGACGAGGGTGAACAGCCCACCGGCGGACTTGTACGCGGCCGCGAGCAGCTTCTCGACCTCGTCGGGGGTCTGGCCGCTCTCGACCGAGAGCTCGCGCGCCGAGAACTGCACGCCGATCTTGACCTCCACCGCAACACCCTCCGGCTCCTGGCATCTCCGGGCGTACTCCCGGAACGTACGTCTCGACCCTAACGGCGAGGTGTCCCGGGGGGTCCGGCCCGGCGTTGCGCCCTCGGCGAACGGAGCGGCACAAGGCTCAGTCGTCGGCGCGCAGCGGATGGCCGGAGACGCCGCGCCACACGAGCTGCGAGAGGACGTCCACCGCGTGGTCGAGCGTGACCCCGGTCTCGTCGCGGTGCGCGAGCCACCAGCGAGCCGCTACCTCGGCCATCCCCGCCAGGCCAACCGACAGCAGCCGGACGTCGTCGGTGGGCAGGCCGGTGTCCGTGCCGATGGTGCCCGCGATCAGCCCGATCGCCTCGCGCATCATCCGTTCGACGCGATCCTCGACCTGTGGCTCGGCCCGCAGGTCGGACTCGAACACCAGCCGGTGCACGCCGTCCCCGTTGACGAACTCCAGGTAGGCCCGCACGGTCTGCTGGACGCGCACCCGGTTGTCGGTTGTCGATTCCAGTGCCGTGCGGACCGATGTGACGAGGTCGTCCGCGGCGCTGTCGAGCAGCGCGAGGTAGAGCTCCAGCTTTCCGGGGAAGTGCTGGTAGAGAACCGGTTTCGACACCCCGGCCCGGACGGCGATGTCGTCCATGGCGGCCGCGTGGTAGCCCTGCGCGACGAACGTCTCGCGGGCCGCGTCGAGCAGCTGCCGGCGGCGGGCGGTGCGGGGGAGGCGTGCCCGCGCGGCGGTGCGGTCCGGGGCGGACGTTGGCAGGCTCACGGGCGTCACCCTGGCACACGAAGCGGGGCGAACAGGTCGCCGTGCCTCTCGAGGCGGGCGAGGACGTCGCCGGCGGTGAAGACGAGGTCGTCGGGGTCGGCGCATGCCTCGACCTCGTCCCAGGTGACGGGCGTCGAGACCGTGGGCCGCGGCCGGCCGCGCAGCGAGTACGCCGCAACGGTGGTCTTCGCCACGTTGTTCTGCGACCAGTCGAACAGCACCTTGCCGGGGCGCAGCGACTTCGTCATCCGGGACACGACGAGGTCGCCGTGCTCCTGCTCGAGCTCGCGGGCCAGGTCGCGCATGGCCGCACGGGGGTCGCCCCCGTCCCACCGCGCGTAGAGCTGCAGGCCCTTGCTGCCGCTGGTCTTCGCGCGAGCCGAGTCGCCGAGCCGGTCTCGGACCAGCAGGGCCACCCGGCAGCACTCCACGATCGTCGCCGGGCTGCCCGGGTCGAGGTCCACGACCACGAGGTCCGGTTCGTGGACGCCGCCCCGAGGACCGACCCGCCACTGGGGCACATGGATCTCCAGGGCGGCAAGATTCGCCGCCCACACCAGAGTCGGCAGGTCGTCGACGACGGCGTAGTCGATCTCCTCGCGGTCCTTGCTCGAGCCCGGCGCGGGCAGCCGCACGGTCCGTACCCACTCGGGGCGCCCCCGGGCCGCGTTCTTCTCGAAGAACGAGCCGTGACCGACCCCGTTGGGGAAGCGGACGAAGGTGGCGGGGCGGCCAGCCAGCCCCGGCACCATCGCCGGCGCCACGCGGCTGTAGTAGTCGATCACCTCGCCCTTGGTGAACCCGTCCGGGTACAGCGGCTTGTCGAGGTTGGACAGGCGCAGCTGGCGTCCGTCGACGGTCACCGTGGTCGAAGAGGCGGCCATGCGCGCAGTCTCGCCCCTACGATCAGGATCATGCGTGCGATCTGGAAGGGCGCGGTCAGCTTCGGGCTGATCACCATCCCCGTTCGCGTCTTCCGGGCCACCGAGGAGCGCGACGTCTCCTTCCACCAGGTCCGCCGCTCCGACGGGTCGCGCATCAAGTACAAGCGCGTCGCCGCGGCCGACGGTGAGGAGGTGTCGTACGCCGACATCGCCAAGGGGTACGAGCTCCCCGGGGGCGAGACGGTCATCCTCACCGACGACGACCTGGCCGACCTGCCGCTGACGACGAGCCGCGCCATCGAGGTCGACGCGTTCGTGCCGTTGGAGCAGGTCGATCCCATCTACTTCGAGCGGTCGTACTACCTCGAGCCGGAGGGCGGGCAGGCGCTCAAGCCGTACGCCCTGCTGCGTGACGCGCTCGAGCAGAGCGGCCGGGTCGCGATCGTGAAGGTGGCGCTGCGCCGGCGGGAGCAGCTCGCGACCCTGCGGGTACGCGACGGGGTGTTCGTCCTCGAGACCATGCTCTGGCCCGACGAGATACGTCCGCCGGAGTTCGCATTCCTCGACGAGGACGTGTCGGTCCGGCCGCAGGAGCTGTCGATGGCGCAGTCGCTCATCGAGTCCCTGGCCGGCGACTTCGACCCCACCCAGTACACCGACGCGTACCGCGAGGCAGTCGAGGCCGTGGTCGCCAGCAAGATCGAGGGCCGCGAGGTCGTGTCGCCACCCGAGGCCGACACCGAGCAGGGCGCGGAGGTCCTCGACCTCATGGCGGCCCTGCGCGCCAGCGTCGCCGCGGCCAAGAAGGCGCGGGGCGCGGAGGCCGAGAAGGCCGAGCCGACGAAGGCTCCTGCCAAGAAGGCTCCTGCCAAGAAGGCTCCTGCCAAGAAGGCCGCTGCCAAGAAGGCCGCACCGAAACGGAGCGCGGCGACGAAGACCCAGGCCAAGAAGGCCCCCGCGAAGAAGGCACCCGCGAAGCGGACGTCCGCGCGGAAGAAGAGCGCGTGAGCGGGACGGCGTCCCTGCCGTTTCCCGCCTGGCCCGGCGAGGTGCGCGCGGCCGGCCGCTACCGGCTGTTCGTCCGCGCCGGCGGCGCGGGGGAGCCGGCGGTGTACGTCCACGGACTCGGCGGCTCGTCCACGAACTGGACGGACCTGATGGGCCTGCTGGACTTCGACGGCCTGGCGCCCGACCTGCCCGGTCACGGCCGTAGCCCGGCCGCTCCGGACGGCCGTTACCGCCTGTCGACCCACGTCGCCGCCGTGACCGCGCTCATCGAGTCGACCGGTCGCGGTCCGGTGCACCTGTTCGGCAACTCGCTGGGGGGCGCCGCGTCGACGCTGGTCGCCGCGCAGCGGCCCGACCTCGTCCGGTCCCTGACCCTGATCTCGCCCGCCTTCCCGCAGCTCGACCCGCGGCGCATCGCCGAGGCGCGGATGGCCCTCCTCCTGCTGCCGGGGGCGCCCTGGCTGGCCCAGCGGATGGCGGCGCGCGTGACGCCGGAGCAGCGGGTCCGTGCCGTCCTCGAGCTCTGCTACGCCGACCCCTCGCGGATCACCGCCGAGCGGATGGACGAGGCGGTCGCCGACGCCCGGCGGCACGCCGAGGACGACTGGGCAGAGCGGGCGTTCGTCGCCTCCGCACGCGGGCTGGTCGCGTCGTACCTCCTGCCCGGGCGGCGTTCGCTGTGGTCGGCGGCCGGTCGCGTCACGGCACCGGTGACCCTGATCTGGGGCGCGCAGGACGCCCTGGTGCCGGTGTCGATCGCGCCGCGCGTCCGCGCTGCCTTCACCCGCGCTGCAGGGGGCGCCACGCTCGACGTGTTCGAGGACGCGGGCCACGTCGCCCAGATGGAGCTGCCCGAGCGGACCGCTTCCGCCGTTCGGCGCCACACGACCGCCCAGTCGGCGTAGATACTGCTCGCCGTGACCGAAACGGACGCGCCCTACCCCGAGCGTGGCAACGACGACGACCCGGAGCTCACCACCGACCTGACGGCCGCGCTCGGAACGACGTCGTTCTTCCCGCCGGCCCGGGACGAGCCGTCGTACGCCGTCGACACGGCCGAGCACGAGGTCTCCGAACAGGCGGACGAGCGTGGCGAGAGCCCGCTCGCGTACGAGACCTCGCAGTACGAGGAGCGCAGCGAGCCGTTCCCCGTGTCCGCCCCCGACGCGCCGCTGGCGCCCGCCGAACCGGCGAAGATGCCCGGCGCGCCGGGGACCGCCGGTGCTGCGCTGGCCGACCTCGCGAGCGGATACGGAGGCTCCTACGAGCCGTACTACGGCACGCCGTCGCCCTGGTCGAGCGACCGGCTCGAGGCGATCATGCGTGACACGGTGGACGCGCAGGTGCAGGAGCAGCGTCAGCTCGAGACCGTGCTCGAGGACGTGCGCGCGGCGCTCGCCCGCATCGCCGACACGCCCGCGGCGGACATCGCCGGCGCGGTGAACCGCCTCGCCGCCGAGCTTGGGGGCGCGCGCGCCGAGCAGGAGCAGCGCTTCGCGGAGCTGTCCGCCCGCATCGACGCGCTCGCCGCGCCGGAACACGAGCAGTCCGGTGGGCCGGCCGCGCCGAGCATCCAGGACCTGCACGACGGGCTGGCCGGCGTGCGCACCGATGTCGCCTCCCTTCCCGAGCAGATCGGCCCGGCGGTGACCAGTGCCGTGGCCCACGGCCTCGCCGAGACGACCAACCAGGTCGGGGCGCTGCGCCAGTCGCTGGCGGACACCGTGAACGAGACCGGTGAGCTGCGCTCCCTGGTCGCCGGGCACGCCGAGCACCTGGGCTTGCTGCCCGAGGCGGTGGCGGGACTCCAGCACCTGGCTGCTCGCGTCGCAAGCCTCGAGGCGTCGGGCCGCGCGGCGACGGACGACGCCCCGGGTCCGGACCTGACCACGGTGGTCGATGAGCAGCTCGCGGCACATCTCGAACGGTTCGGCACCGACGTCACCGAGCAGATGAACGCCGTCCGGGCGCAGATCGCCGCGGTCGAGGAGTCCCTCGGACTGACGGTGCGCGAGCGCCTGGGCGTGTTCGAGGAGCGGCTGGACGCCCTGCACGAGGTGCTGGTGGCCCTGCATCATTCGGAGGAGCGCGAGCTGTCGCCCGTCCTCGTCGGGCGCCTCGACGACCTCGACGACGAGCTGCGGGCGATGCGGCTGGCCAGTGAGGGACCGGCCTCCCCGATCACGTCGGTCGTCGCGCAGCTGCATGCCTCCGAGCAGCGGCTCGCGCACCACGTGGACGAGGCGGTCCTCGCGCTGGCCCAGGCGGTCCTGCGGCGCCGTGCGGGCGGCGCGGCGACGCCGCACGAGGAGCCGTCGCTGCCCGAGGACGAGCTCGCGGCCGCCCAGCGGGACGACGTGCATGCCGCGACGTCCGAGGGGGCGCAGGACGACGTGACCGCGCTCGAGCCGGACGAGCCCGCCGGCGACGAGGCCGACGCCGAGGGCACCGTCGGCTGGGAGGACGAGGCCGGCGAGGCCGTCGAGGACGACTCCGGCGACGCCGACGAGGACACGCGCGCGACGCTGCCCGACTTCGGCGTCCAGCCGGGACGCGGCCCGTCCGTACCCGACCCGCGCCGCGGGCTGTTCCGCCGGCGTCCCTGACCGCGGCTCGGCCCGCCGGGGGAATGCCGTACCGGCGCGGGATGCTTGCCTAGACGTACGTCCGTCTCCGGTACGAAGGAGCGCCGAGCCCGATGTCCCTGCCCCCGCTGGTCGACCCCGCCGCCGAGCTGTCGCGCGAGGAGGTCATGCGCTACAGCCGCCACCTGATCATCCCGGATGTCGCGATGGACGGGCAGAAGCGGCTGAAGAACGCGAAGGTGCTGTGCATCGGCGCCGGGGGGCTCGGCGCGCCCGCGCTGCTCTACCTCGCCGCCGCGGGTGTCGGCACGATCGGCATCGTCGACTTCGACGTCGTCGACGAGTCGAACCTGCAGCGGCAGGTGATCCACGGCCAGTCCGACATCGGCAAGCCGAAGGCGCAGTCGGCGCGCGAGTCGATCGCCGAGATCAACCCGCTCGTCCAGGTCAACCTGCACGAGGTCCGCCTCGACTCGTCCAACGCCCTCGACATCTTCGCCGGCTACGACCTGATCCTGGACGGCACCGACAACTTCGCCACCCGCTACCTCGTCAACGACGCCTGCGTGCTGCTGGGCAAGCCGTACGTCTGGGGGTCGATCTACCGGTTCGAGGGCCAGGTCAGCGTGTTCTGGGCCGCCCCGCCGGCGGGCTCGCAGGTCGAAGGCGTCCAGTACCGCGACCTGTACCCCGAGCCGCCGCCGCCGGGCATGGTGCCGTCGTGCGCCGAGGGCGGGGTGCTCGGGATCCTCTGCGCGTCGATCGGCTCGGTCATGGCCACCGAGGCGATCAAGCTCATCACCGGCATCGGTGAGTCCCTGCTCGGCCGGCTGCTGGTCTACGACGCGCTCGAGATGACCTACCGCACGGTGCGGATCCGCAAGGACCCGAACGGCGCGCCGATCACCGAGCTCATCGACTACGAGGCGTTCTGCGGGGCGGTGTCCGAGGAGGCCGCGGAGGCCGCATCCGGGTCGACGATCACCGCCGCGGAGCTCAAGGCGATGGTCGACGGCGGGGAGGACCCGTACATCGTCGATGTCCGCGAGCCGGCCGAGTTCGAGATCATCCGCATTCCCGGGTCGCACCTGATCCCGAAGGGCGACATCGTGAGCGGGGACGCGCTCGCCTCGCTGCCGTCGGACCGGAAGATCGTGCTGCACTGCAAGAGCGGTGCTCGCTCGGCCGAAGCGCTGGCGGTTCTCAAGCAGGCCGGCTTCCGCGACGCGGTACACGTCCAGGGCGGCGTGCTGGCCTGGCAGGCGCAGGTCGACCCCTCGCTGCCGACGTACTAGCCGCCGTGCCGCGATCGGCCTCCCGGTCCGCCTCGGTCTCGGCCGGACTGGCGACGCGGCCGGGTTCCACCGGGCCGCCGACGCCGTACGCGCGCCAGGTCCTGGACTGCGTCGAGCGCATTCCGCGGGGCTTTGTGCTGACGTACGGCGACGTCGCCGAGTACGTCGGCGGCGGCTCGGGCCGCGTGGTCGGCAACGTGCTGCACCACCACGGCCACGAGGTCGCCTGGTGGCGGGTGCTTCTCGCGACCGGACATCCGAACCCCGCCTCGCCGGTGAAGGCGGCGGAGAAGCTGAAGGCCGAGGGGGTGCCGTTCCTGCGCGGCGGGGATCGCGTCGACCTGTCGACGGCACGCTGGGACGGCCGGCGCACCTCGCCCCGCCGTACCCCCCGCCGCTGACCCCTCGACCCGGTTCCCGCGAGACGCGACGGGTCGCGGGAGACGTCGTACGCGTGTGGTCGAATCGACGTCGTGCCCGTGACCTACCGGCTTCGCCGCGACGCGGTCCCGGTGGCGGTGCCACTCGACCTCGACCGGCGGCAGCAGCAGGTCGCCGACCACCCCGGCGGTCCGCTCCTCGTGCTCGCCGGGCCCGGCACGGGCAAGACCGCGACCCTCGTCGAGGCGGTCGCGCGGAAGGTCGAGGGCGGCGCCGACCCGCAGGGCCTGCTGCTGCTGACGTTCTCGCGCCGCGCGGCGGCCGAGCTGCGCGAGCGGCTGGCCCGCCGGCTCGCCGGCCGCCCGGCGCCGGTGGCCACCACGTTCCACGCGTGGTGCCTCCAGCTCGTCGAGACCTACCGCGACCCGCACGCGCCCCGCCCGGGTCTGCTCGGCGGCCCGGAGCAGGAGGTCCAGGTACGCGAGCTGCTGCGCGGCGACCTCGCTGACCGGCGCCCCTGGCCCGACCCGCTGGCCGCCGTCCTGGACACCCGCGGCCTGGCCACGGAGGTACGCGGTCTGGTCGCCAAGGCGCAGAGCCTCGGTCTCGGTCCGGTCGAGCTGGACGAGCGGGCGCGGGCGGCCGGACGGGACGACTGGCGTGCGGTCGCCACCTTCTACCAGCAGTACCGCGACGTGCTCGCCCCGCAGCACCTGCTGGACTACGGAGAGCTGGTGGTGAGCGCCACCGCCCTCGCGTCCACCCCGGACGTGCAGTCCGACCTGCGCCGCCGCTACCGCTCCGTGTGGGTCGACGAGTTCCAGGACACCGATCCGCTCCAGGAGCAGCTGCTGCAGGCGGTGGCGGGCGGCGGGCGCGACCTCGTCGTCGTCGGCGACCCGGACCAGTCGATCTATGCGTTCCGCGGCGCGACGGTGCGCAACATCCTCGAGTTCCCGAGCCGGTTCCCCGCGGCCGACGGTGCGCCCGCGCCGATCGCCGTCCTGCAGACGTGCCGTCGATCGGGGGCCACGCTCGTGGCAGCGACTGCCCGGATCGCCGAGCCGATCGCCTTGCCGGGCCTGCCCGCCGCCGCCCGCCGTGCGCACCGCGCCCGCGTCGCCGAGCCGGGGCGCGACGCCGGCTCGGTCACGGTGCTGCTGTTCCCCTCGCCCGGCGCCGAGGCCGACGGCATCGCCGACCTGCTGCGCCGCGCCCATCTCGACGACGGCGTGCCGTGGTCGGACATGGCGGTGCTCGTCCGGTCCGGCCAGCGGTCCGTGCCGCTGCTGCGCCGCGTGCTGGGTACGGCCGGCGTGCCGGTCGAGGTCGCCGGCGACGAGCTGCCGCTCGCCGCCGAGCCGGCGGTCGCCACCCTCATCACCGCGCTGCGCTGCGCCGCCGACCCCGCCGAGGTCACCGACCCCCGCATCGCCGACCTGCTCGCCTCGCCTCTCGTCGCCGCCGACGCTGGCGACCTCCGCGCCGCCGGGCGGGCGCTGCGGGCCGCTGTGGCCCGGCGCGACGGCACGCCGGTCCCGCCGTCGTCGACCCGGCTGCGGCGTGAGGCGGTCACCGACCCGCTGGTTCTCGCTCTGGTCGACGGCCTCCGCGCCGCTGAGCCGCTCCGACGACTGGCCGGCCAGCTCGACGCCGCTCGGACGGTGCTGGCCTCGGGTGGCAGCGCCGAGGAGGCGCTGTGGTCGCTGTGGTCCGGCAGCCCCTGGCAGCGCCGGCTCGCTGCCGTCGCCGGAGGACGCGGCAGCGACGCCCGTGCCGCCGACCGCGACCTCGACGCCGTGCTCGCGCTCTTCGATGCGGTGGCCCGTGCCGAGCAGCGCCGCCCAGGTATCGGCGTGACCGGCCTGCTGGAAACTCTTGCCGCCCAGGCGATCCCGGCCGGTACGCAGGACGAACACGGCCTGACCCGCCCGGGCGTACGCCTGCTGACCGCCCACCGCAGCAAGGGCCTCGAATGGCCGCTGGTGGTCGTCGCCGGCGTCCAGGAAGGTGGCTGGCCCGACCTGCGCGGTCGCGGCTCGCTGCTCCAGCCCGACGCGCTCGACCCCGAGGGACCGCCCTCGACCGCAGACCTGCTCGCCGACGAGCGGCGCCTGTTCTACGTCGCCTGCACGCGCGCCCGAGAACGGCTCGTCGTGACGGCGGTCGACGCGGCCAGCGACGACGGTGTCCGCCCCTCCCGGTTCCTGGCCGCGCTGGGCGTCCAGCCCATCTTGGTGCCTCGGCGTCCGGCGCGGCCGCGCACGCTCGCCGGGCTGGTGGCCGAGCTCCGGTTGCGCGCGGTGTCGGCCCCGCCGGCCGAAGCCGCCGCGGCGGTCGCGCGCCTGGCCCGGCTCGCCGCGACGACCGACGAGGCCGGCCAACCCCTGGTACCCCAGGCGGATCCGGCGCGGTGGTGGGGGGTGCGGCCGGCGACCGAGGGACCGGTCCCGTACGACGAGGAGCGGCCGCTGCCCCTGTCGGTCTCGACCCTGACGGCGTTGGCGGACTGCCCGCTGCGGTGGTTCCTGTCGCACGAGGTGCATGCCGAGACCGCCAGCAGCCCGGCGCTGTCGTTCGGCCGGGTCGTGCACGCGCTGGCCGACCTCGTCGCGCGCGGTCTGATCGCCCCGGACCCGGACGTCCTGGCCGCCGAGCTCGACCGCGTGTGGCCGGCGCTCGGCTACGACGCCGGCTACCAGGCGGAGGCTGAGCGGATCGCTGCGCAGCGGGCACTGGCCCGGCTGGCAGAACACCTCAGCCGCAGCGACCGACGCCTCGTCGGCAGCGAGCTCGACTTCGACCACGTGCTCTCGACCCCCGGTGGTCCGGTGCACGTCCGCGGGCGCATCGACCGCGTCGAGATGCAGGCCGACGGCTCGGTCGTGGTGATCGACCTCAAGACCGGCAAGAACACCGTCACGAAGTCCGAGCTCGCCGCGCATCCGCAGCTGCGGCTCTACCAGTACGCCGTCGACGCCGGCCTCGTCGAGGGAGTCGCTGCGGGCACGCCCTCGAGCGGCGCCGAGCTGTGGCAGCTGCGCCACGAGCGCGACGGCGACGTCGTCGTGCAGGCCCAGGAGGCGCAGGACGACCACGCGCCGGTCCTGGAGCAGCTGGGCGAGGCGCGCCTGCAGATCCTGGCCGAGCACTTCCCGGCGGTACCGGAGCAGCAGCGCTGCAGCCGCTGCCCGTACGAGATCGCTTGTCCGGCAAGGCCTTCCGGCGCCCAGGTCGTCGCATGACGGACCTCACCGGTGCCGACGTCGCGCAGGTCATGGGCATCCCGTTCACCGCGGAACAACGGGCCGCCATCACGGCACCGCCCGACCGGGCGGTGCAGATCGTCGCGGGCGCCGGCTCGGGAAAGACGGCCGTCATGGCGGCGCGAGTCGTGTGGCTGGTCGGCTCGGGACGCGTTCGTCCCGACGAGGTGCTCGGCCTCACGTTCACCAACAAGGCCGCCGGCGAGCTGGCCGGCCGGGTACGGGCGGCGCTCGACCGGCTCGCCGGACACCTGGGAAGGTCCGGTGCCGACGACCTCGAACCGACGGTCGCGACCTACCACGCGTACGCCGGGGCACTCGTCCGCGAGCACGGGCTGCGCATCGGCGTCGAGCCGGATGCGCGCCTGCTCGCCGATGCCGTCCGCTTCCAGCTCGCCGGCTCGGTGGTCCGCGGCTACTCCGGTCCGCTGCCCCACCTGCACAACGCCGTGTCGGTGACCGTTGCCGCGCTCGTCGCCCTGGAGTCGGAGTGCTCCGACCACCTCGCCGACCCGCCAACCGTCCGCGGCTGGCTGCTCGACCTGGCCGGCCGGGTCGATGCGGTCGCGGCCGCGGCCGCGGACCTGCCGTCGTCGGTCACGCGCGTGAAGCACCTGCGGGGCGTCGCGGAAACCGCGCGCCGCAATGCCGACCTGTGCCTGCTGGTGGCGGCGTACCGCCGGGCCAAGCGCCAACGCGGCGCGGTCGACTTCGGTGACCAGATCTCGCTCGCCCAGCGGATCGCGACCGCATGTCCGTCGGTCGCGCAGGCGGAACGGCAGCGCTACCGCGCCGTCCTGCTCGACGAGTACCAGGACACGTCCGTGGCGCAGCGCGTCCTGCTTGCGGCCCTGTTCGGCGACGGGGCAGGGGTGACGGCGGTGGGCGACCCGTGCCAGGCGATCTATGGCTGGCGCGGCGCGTCCGTGGACAACTTGCTCCGCTTCGCCGACCACTTCGGCGGGGCCGAGCGGCGCGCGCTGCGCACCAGCCAGCGCAGTGGTGGGCGGCTGCTGACGGTGGCGAACCGGGTGGCCGAGCCGCTGGCGGCCCGGCACCCGGTGGCCGAGCTGCGCCCGCGCGCGGACCTGGTCGACGTCGGGACGGTCCTCGTCGCCCGGCACGAGGACTTCGACGCCGAGCTGGCGTGGCTCGCCGAGACGCTGCGCACGCAGCTCGCCGCCGGTACGGCTCCGGGCGAGATCGCCGTGCTGCTCCGGCGCTGGTCGAACGTCGGCGCCGTGCATGCGGCACTCACCGCCGCGGGTGTCCCGGTGGAGGTGGTCGGCCTGGGCGGTCTCATCGCGCTTCCCGAGGTCGCCGACGTCGTGGCGATCCTGACACTGCTCGACGACCCCACCGCCAACGCATCGCTGCTGCGGCTGCTCGCCGGGCCACGGTTTCGCCTGGGGCGCAGAGATCTTCAGCAGGTAGGTCGGCAGGCCGCCCGGCTGGCGAGCCCGGACGCCCCGGTGCAGGCGACCGACCCGCTCGACGAGGCGGCCAGCGGCGTCGACCCCTGTGACCTGGTGGCCCTGTCGGACGTGCTGGCCCGTCCCGGCCCGTACGTCAGCGCGGAGGCGCGCACCCGGCTCGCCGAACTCGACCAGGAGCTGCGCGCGTTGCGTCGACACACCGGCCAGCCGCTGCCCGACCTCGTCGCCCGGGTGATCACCACCACGGGCCTCGACGTCGAGGTCGGCGCGTCGCCGTCCGCGGTCGCCGCCCGGCGGCGCGAGTCGCTGGCCGCTTTCGCCGACGTGGTCGCCTCGTACGCGGACCTGGACGGGGAGGCTTCCCTGCATTCGTTCCTCGCCTACCTGCGCGCCGCCGAGGACTTCGAGCGGGGCTTCGACAGCGCGCTTCCGGCGGACGCCGACGCGGTCCAGCTGATGACGGTGCACCGGGCCAAGGGCCTCGAGTGGGACGTCGTCGCGTTGCCGGATCTCACCTGCGACGTGTTCCCGCTGACGCGGACCACGCGGTGGACGACGACGTACGGTGCGCTGCCGCACCCGCTGCGCGCGGATGCGGAGAGCACCCCGGCCGGCGGGGTCGTCGACTGGGACGACCCGAAGGTCGAGGCGCACTACAAGGACGCCTGCGCCGAGCACCTGCTGCGGGAGGAGGACCGGCTGGCGTACGTCGCGATGACCCGCGCCCGGCACACACTCATCGCGAGCAGCGCCGTCTGGGGACCGACGCAGAAGAACCCGCGGAAGCCCTCCCCGTACCTCGAGCTCCTGCGCGACCAGGCGGCCTCCGGCGGCGGCACGGTCGTCGCGTGGGCGCCGAGCCCGCCGAAGGGGGCGAAGAACCCGCATCTCGTGGCCGCGGAGCGATGCTGGCCGGTCGCGCCCGTGGGCGATGAGCACGACCGGCTGGTACGCGCGGCCGCCGCCGTCCTCGCGGTCGGCGATGCCGATAGGGCGGTGGCAGAGGCGGATCGGCATCTTCCGGCCGGGGCGTTCGCGGCCCTCGACGCGGAGGCGGAGGCGCTGCTCGCCGAGGCCAGGGCGGCGCGCGAGCAGACGGTCGAGGTGCCGCTGCCCGGCGCGTTGAGCGCCTCCCAGGTGCTCGCCCTGCGGGCCGACCCGGACGGGTTCGCCCGCTCGCTCGCCCGGCCGATGCCGGCGCGACCGGTGACGGCTGCTCGCCGCGGGACCGCGTTCCACGCGTGGGTCGAGCAGCGGTTCGCCGCGCGGCGGCCGCTGCTCGAGCCCGACGACCTCCCGGCGGGCGCCGACGAGAGCGCCGGCGACGTCGACCTCGCCGTGCTGAAGGAGGCGTTCCTCGCCGGGCCCTGGGCCGACCGCGAGCCGTACGCCGTCGAGGCCCCCTTCGCAGTGCTGCTCGGAGGCCGGGTCGTCCGTGGCCGGATCGACGCCGTCTACGACCTCGGCGGCGGGCGCTGGCACGTCGTCGACTGGAAGACCGGCCACGAGCCGGCCGACCCGCTCCAGCTCGCGATCTACCGGACCGCGTGGGCGCGGCAGCAGGGCGTAGCCGACGCCGCCGTGGACGCCTCGTTCCTGGCGGTACGGACCGGGGAGCTGACGAGCCCGCCGCTGGTGAGCACTCCCGAGCTCGACGCTCTGCTGCGCTGACCGCGGTCAGAGCCGCCGGCGCACGGCGCTGCCGGCCGACCACACGGCCACCAGCAGCAGCCCCACAACCATCCCCAGGACCGCACCGCCGACGGTGCCGAGCGCGCTGGGAACCACCAGCAGGGGCCACGGCATCGCCAGCATGATCGCCGAACGTAGCGTTAGCGCACCGGGCGTGGGCTGTCGTCGAGGTCGACGAGCACCGCGCGGTGGTCGGAGACCGGCAGCTGCCGGACGGAGGAGCCGCGCACGTCGACGTACCCCTCGACGAGCACGTGATCGATCTGGAGCAGGGGACGCCACGCGGGGAACGTCCGGGCGCGGGCGAGCGGCCGCCACCGGGAGGCGAGCGCCGGTAGCCCTCCGGGCATGTTGAAGTCCCCGAGCAGGAACCGCGGTGCGGGCAACGGGCGCAGCAGGGTGAGCGCCTGGCGCAGCTGCGCCACGTTCCATCCCTGGATGTACGTGAGGTGCGCGCAGCCGACGGTCATCGGCCCACGCCGGGTCTCGACCACGGCCGCCAGCACCACGCGGGGCAGGTCGCGGATCAGCTGCGGCCGGCCGAGGCGGCCACCGCGTTCGGTCTGCCGCGGGATGGACGCCGGCATGACCGCCGGCACCCGCGGCGGCGCGAGGCGGAGGGTGTGCCACGACAGCACCGGCAGTCGCGAGGCGAGCGCGACTCCGTAGGCGCCCTCCTGTGGGTCGGTGCCGGGCGGTGACCACTCGCCGTCCGGGTCGCCGCCGATCGCCGGCTCGAACCGCCACGCCGCCGCGCCCATCGCCTCGGCGACCGCCGCGGCCTGGTCCACGTGGCCCGAGCGCGGCAGGGTGCGGTCGACCTCCTGCAGGCACAGCACGTCGGCGTCCAGGGATGCCGCAGCAGCGCGCAGCCGGCCTTCGTCGATCGCGCCGTCGTGGGGGGAGATGCCGTGCAGCAGGTTCCAGGTCGCGAGCCGCACCACGCCGACGCTACCGGCGCCCGTACCGACCCGCCCGCTCGCGCGATCCCCGCACGCGCTCCCGTACGTACCCCGTACGGATCGGGTCATGGAATCGCCCCGGAACGATCTCTGAAGGGGCGATTCCATGACCCGATTCGCACCCGGGGTGGCGGCACTAGAGTCCGCAAGGTGGCCGATGCCGTCCGCGCGTACGTCGAAGAGCACCTTCCCGACCTGCATGCCGACCTGGACGCGTGGCTGCGGATTCCCTCGGTCAGCGCCGACTCCGAGCGCGCCGGCGACGTGCGGCGCGGCGCGGCGTGGTACGCGGATGCGCTGCGGCGCACCGGTTTCCCGGTCGCGGAGCTGTGGGAGACGAGCGACTCGAACGGGACCGCGGGGCATCCCGCTGTCTACGCGCACTGGCCGAGCGACGACCCGGACGCGCCGCGCGTCCTCGTGTACGGCCACCACGACGTGCAGCCGGTCGACCCGCTGGAGCTGTGGGAGACGCCCCCGTTCGAGCCGACCGTCCGCGGCGAGGAGCTGTTCGCCCGCGGCGCCATCGACGACAAGGGTCAGCTGCTGTTCCACCTGCTGGGGCTCCGCGCGCACCTGGCGACGACCGGTCGCGCCAGCCCCGCCGTACACCTCACCGTCCTGGCCGAGGGCGAGGAGGAGATCGGCTCGCCGAACTTCGTCCGGCTGCTGCGCGAGCATCGGGACGCACTGGCGTGCGACGTGGCTGTCGTCAGCGACACGGGTGTCTTCGACCGGGACACGCCGAGCATGTGCGTCGGCATGCGCGGGATGGTCTACGCGCAGGTGAACCTGCACGGTCCGGACGTCGACCTGCACTCGGGGATGTTCGGCGGCGCCGTGCCGAACCCGGCCACCGTGCTTGCGCGGATTCTCGCCGGCCTGCACGACGCGGACGGGCGCGTCACGCTGCCCGGCTTCTACGACCGCGTCGCGCCGCTGACCGACCGCGAGCGAGAGCTGCTCGCTGCCCTCCCGTTCGACGAGGGGCAGTGGCTGGCAGGACCCGCCTCGTCCCGCGCGACGGCCGGCGAGCAGGGCTTCAGCACCCTCGAGCGGATCTGGGCCCGGCCGACGGCCGAGGTGCACGGCATCCTGACGGGCTACACGGGCGCCGGCCAGAAGACGATCATCCCCACGGACGCGATGGCGAAGGTGAGCTTCCGTCTCGTCGCCGACCAGCGGCCTTCCGACGTCGAGGCGGCGTTTCGCGCGTACGTCGAGTCCGCCGTACCGCCGGGCATCTCCTGCGAGCTGACCTTCATGGGGGGCGGGGTCAAGCCCTGCCTCACGCCGCTCGACTCGCCGTGGCTGCAGGCCGCGACCCGGGCCATGGAGACCGCGTTCGGCAAGCGCATCCTCTACACGCGCGAGGGTGGCAGCGGGCCGGAGGCGGACATCGCCGAGGTACTGGACGTCCCGGTCGTGTTCGTCGGTGTCGGCCTGCCGGACGACCGGATCCACGCGCCGAACGAGCGGGTCGTGCTCCCGATGCTTGCCACCGGCGCGGTCGCCGCCGGCCACCTCTGGTCCGAGCTCGCCGCGGCCCGCGCTTCCTAGGCGAGCATGCGGGGGCGGCGGCGTGCCGGGGAGCTCCTGTCGGCGCACGGAGGCGGACCCGATCACGCGGCGGTGGTGACGCCGCGCTTCGGCGATGACCGGCCGGACGGAGAGCGCCGCCGGGCGCGCTAGCGTCCCGCCTCGTGCGCGCCGTCGTGTGTCCCGAGCTCGGGCCGCTCTCGAACCTGCGAATCGAGGAGCGCCGTGATCTCGTCCCGGGACCGGACCAGGTCGTGATCGACGTGGCGGCGGCCGGGGTCAACTACGTCGACGGGCTGATCTGCCAGGGCCGGTACCAGATCAAGCCGCCGACGCCGTACACGCCGGGCAGCGAGGTCGCCGGGCTCGTCGCCGCCGTCGGGGACGGCGCCCGCCAGTGGGCGCCGGGCGACCGGGTCCTCGTGAGCTGCGGTGCCGGCGGTTTCGCGTCCCAGCTCGTCGTGAACGCCCAGCAGCCGGTACGGGTCCCGGCGGCGATCGACCTGGCCCAGGCCGCCACGCTGGTGCAGTCGTACGCCACCGCGCTCTACACGTTGACCCGCCGTACGCACGTCGCGGAGGGGGAGTGGGTGCTCGTGCTCGGCGCCGGCGGCGGCGTGGGGCTGGCGATGATCGACCTGGCGAAAGCCTTGGGTGCCCACGTGATCGCGGCGGCGTCGACCGAGGACAAGCTCGCCGCTGCCGTCACTGCCGGCGCCGACGCGACCATCGCGTACGAGACCGAGGACCTCAAGGCGCGGGCCCGCGAGATCGGCGACGGAGGCGTGGACGTCGTGGTCGACCCGGTCGGCGGCAGATTCGCCGAGGAGGCCCTGCGGGCCTTGCGCTGGATGGGCCGCTACTGCGTGATCGGGTTCGCGGCCGGCCCGATCCCGACCATCCCGCTGAACCACGTGCTGCTCAACAACCGCACGGTCGTCGGCGTCGACTGGGGTGCCTCCACGTTCCGCGACCCGGCGGGACAGGCAGACCTGCTCGCCGAGCTGCTCACCCTCGTGGACGCCGAGCGGCTTCACCCGGCGGCACCCACGGAGCGGCCGCTCGACGACGTCGCGGCGGTGCTCGCCGACCTGGCCGAGCGGCGGGTCGCGGGCAAGGTCGTGCTCGTCCCGTAAGGTCGGGCGCGTGCCGCCCGCCCTGCGCCGAACCACCCTGGCGAACGGCCTGCGTGTCGTCGTCCACGAGGACCACACCTCGCCGACCGTCGGCATCGCCGTCTACTACGACGTGGGGTTTCGCTCCGAGCCCGAGGGGCGCACAGGCTTCGCGCACCTGTTCGAGCACCTGATGTTCCAGGGCTCGGCGAACGTCGGGAAGATGGAGCATCCGCGGCTCGTGCAGGGCGCCGGTGGCGTGATGAACGGCAGCACCCATCCGGACTTCACCAACTACTACCAAGCCGTTCCGAGCAACGCGGTCGACCTCACGTTGTGGCTCGAGGCCGACCGCATGCGCAGCCCCGCCGTCACCGAGGAGAACCTCGCCAACCAGGTCGCGGTCGTGCAGAACGAGATCCGCGTCAACGTCATGAACCGCCCGTACGGCGGCTTCCCCTGGATCGTGCTGCCGCCGGTCGCGTTCGACACCTTTCCCAACGCGCACAACGGGTACGGCGACTTCTCCGAGCTCGAGGCCGCCACCGTCCAGGACTGCCAGGACTTCTTCCGCCGCTACTACGCCCCCGCAAACGCGGTGCTGGGCATCAGCGGCGACGTCGACCCCGAGGCTGTCCTGGCCACGGCGGAGACCTTCTTCGGCGACATCCCCGGCCGCCGGACGCCGAAGCGGCGCAGCTTCGCCGAACCGCCGGTGACGGCCGAGCGCCGCGGCGAGGTGACCGACCGGCATGCGAGCGCCCCCGCCTTCGCGATCGGGTGGCGCGGTCCGGATCCCGCGCGGGCGCCGGACCGGCACCTGGCGGCCGTGGTCCTCGCCGAGGTGCTCGCCGACGGCGACGCGAGCCGCCTCCAGCAGCGGCTGCTGCTGACCGACCGGACGGCGATCAGCGCCGAGGCCTACCTCGGGACGTTCGGCGACCCGTTCGAGCAACGCGACCCGATGCTGTTCACCGTCAGCGTCACGTACGTTCCCGGGGTCGACGGCGAGCAGGTGCTTGCAGCGACCCAGGAGGAGGTCGACCGGGTGGCGGCAGACGGTCTCGCTCCCGGCGAGCTCGACCGGGTCGTCGCACGGCTGCGCGCCCAGCTGCTTCGCCAGCGCGACCAGGTGATCGGCCGCACCCTGGCTCTCACCCAGTTCGAGCAGCAGCACGGCCGCGCCGAGCTGCTCTGGGAGATCGACGAGCGCCTCGCCGCGGTGACAGTCGAC
>DASVGV010000139.1:0-44298 GCA_036379355.1 Mycobacteriales bacterium
CATACCGCTGCTCAGCCACAGACATCTCCCGCATGAACCGGGAGTGTCACCAATCACCCGAAGTAGGTGTCACCCATCAACCGAAACACTGACACCCCTCACCCGAAGGTCGAGTGAGAAGCATCAGCCGAACTCACACACACACCGGTGGGGCGGGTGGGGCTCGAACCCACGACCGGAGGATTATGAGTCCCCTGCTCTGACCGGCTGAGCTACCGCCCCGGACGCGAGCAAGGCTGCCACACAAGGACCGATCTTCGCCGTCCGCGGCGCCGCTGCCGGGAGAGACGTCGCGCCCTCGGCGCTCAAGCGGAGATCACCTCGATCCGATACTCGCGCAGTGAGCCTGCGCATGCCCCTGGCACCGCTGCCGCGTA
The DNA here is from genome assembly GCA_036379355.1 of Mycobacteriales bacterium. Taxonomy (GTDB): domain Bacteria; phylum Actinomycetota; class Actinomycetes; order Mycobacteriales; family CAJCIY01; genus CAJCIY01. Next base: position 378 of record DASVGV010000139.1, read on the forward strand.
CGGACGCGGCTCGACACTGGGCGGGCGTGGCCACCACGTCGGGTGTGGACTTCACGCCGGATCGCGCTCGCGAACTCGTGGCGACCGCGACCGCCGGGAGGACCGCCGCCCTGCTCATCGCCTTCGCGTCGCCGGCAGCCGACCCTTCTGTCCTCGCCCGGGCGCTGCAGGACGCGGCCGGTACGGTGCCCGTCGTCGGGACGACCACGGCCGGCGAGATCTCCACCGGCGGGGCAAGCAGCGGCGGCATCGTCCTCATGGCACTCGGCGGCGACGGAATCCACGTCGCGACGAGCGCAGCAACGGGCGCGAGTCGCGACCTGCGGCAGGCGGGCGCGACAGCGGCCGGCGCGGTGGACGCCGTCGTCGGCGAGCACCGCATCGTCCTGCTCCTCGCGGACGGGCTGGTCGGCGACCTGCAGGAGGTCGTGAGAGGCGCGTACGACGTCGCCGGCGCCGCCGTCCCACTCGTCGGCGGCTGCGCCGGAGACGACGGGCTCATGCAGTGCACCTTCGTCCTGGCCGATGGCGAGGCACATACCGACGTGGTACTGGGCGTCGGGCTCGCGGCAGACACACCGTGGGGCATCGGAGTCGCGCACGGCTGGCGCCGGGTGGGTGAGCCCATGCTGGTGACCCGCAGCGAAGGTACGACCGTGCACAGCCTGGACGACGCGCCAGCACTCGACGTCTATCTGCGCAACCTGAATGCCCCGCCGGAGGCGACCGTCGATGCGGCAGCGTTCAACCGCTGGGCCATGTGCCACCCGCTCGGCATGAGCCGTCGCAGTGGCGAAGAGGTCCGGTTCATCGCCGGCGCGGACTTCGAGTCCCGCTCCCTCCAGTGCATTGCGTCCGTTCCGCAGTCGGGCCTGGTCTGGCTGATGGAGGGAGACTGCACGTCCGTCATGGATGCCACGCACGCCGCCTGCGCGCAGGCCCTGTCGGCACTCGGCGACCGGCCGCCGGTCGCCGTCCTGGCGTTCGATTGCGTTGCCCGCAAAGGCATCTTGGGCGACGCGGGCCTCGCCGCCGAGGTGGACGCGATCACGAGCGCGGCGCCGGAGGCAGCGGTCGTGGGCTTCTACACGTACGGCGAAATCGCGCGCGTTCAGGGGACGAGCGGCTTCCACAACCAGACGCTCGTGCTGCTCGCGATGGCCTGACATGGCCGTCCAGTGGGCTGCGGAGCAGCTGACGACCTTTCTCGCCGCGCTGTCGACGGCGACCGACCGAGCGTCGATGCTCCGCCGCGCCGTCGACCTGGCCGCGGAGAGCCTGGAGGCCGAGGTGGTCGCGTACGTCGAGGGAGCGGATGCACCCGCCATCACGGGCTATCCACCGGGCCGAGCACCCGTCCAGGCCCTGGTCGCCCTGGCCCAGGGCCGCTCCGGTCAGGCCGACCTGCCTGGCCTCGGCACGGTCTCGTACCACACGGCGCCACTGGACGGCCCGGTGGCGGCGCACCTCGTCACCGCGCGCACGGGGACCGCGCCCTTCACGGACGACGACGGAACGCTGCTGCGGGGGATGGCCAGGGTCCTCGGCCTCAGCCTGCTCGCGTCCGAGCAACTCCGGGACGAACGCGACCGCCGCACCGACAGTGAGCGGGAGGCCGCGGGCATTCGAGACCTTTTGCGTTCGGTCGAGGAGCGGCAGATGCTGCTCGAGCGGCTCACCCGCATCCAACGCTCGATCACCGGCCAGGCGCCCCTGCACGAGGTCCTCGACAGCATCGTGGCCGGCGCCCGCGAACTGACCGACTCCGAAGTCGTCGTGCTGCGCTGCGTCGATCCGACTGACCCCACGGCACTCGCGACTGTGGCCGCGCACGGGGATCCCCACGGTTGCCTGCCCCGCACGCTGCCGGCGGGCGGCTACGTCGCAGGTCGCGCGTTCGCCGAGGACGCCCTCGTGGTCGGAGCCGGCAGCGAGCTGTTGTCCGGCTTCACCGCGGCCATGGCCGCGCCCGTACGGGAGAAGGACGTTCCCGTCGGTGCTCTGACCGTGGCGACGCGGACAGCGAACCGGACGTACACCCGCGCGGAACAGGAGACGCTGACGTCGTTTGCGGCGCATGCCAGCCTCGCCCTGAGCGAGGCGCACACGGCGGAGGCGCTGCGCGGTGCGCTCGAGGCCGCCCGGCACGACGCGCTGCACGACGTCCTCACCGGCTTGCCCAACCGGGCCCTGCTCCGCGACCGGCTGGATCACGCCGCCGCCCGCGCGAAGCGGCGGCCCCGCGACATGGCGCTGCTCTTCCTGGACATCGACAACTTCAAGCACATCAACGACAGCCTGGGTCACGACGCGGGCGACGCCTTGCTGGTAGCCGTGGCGCGCCGGCTCGTCGACTCGGTGCGGCCGGTCGACACCATCGCGCGGCTCGGGGGGGACGAGTTCGCCGTCCTCATCGAGGAGATGGCGTCCGAGAGCGAGGCCGAAGAGCTCGCGCACCGCTTGCTGCAGGCGCTGGCCGAGCCGGTGGTCGTGATCGACCGACAGGTCGAGGTGTCCGCCAGCGTGGGCATCGCGATCTGGGACACCCTGGGCGAGGCCCACGAGCTGCTGTCCAACGCGGACCTGGCGATGTACGAGGCGAAGCGCGCCGGCGGCGGCCGAGGTGTCCTGTTCGAGCCCGGCATGCACGAGCGCACGCTCGCTCGACTGGACATCGAGCGCGACCTTCGGCCGGCCATCGAGAACGGGCAGCTGGTCATGTACTACCAGCCCGTCGTCGAGCTCGGCACCGGCCTGGTCCGCACGTGCGAGGCGCTGGTGCGCTGGCAGCACCCGGCACGGGGGCTCCTGGGTCCCAACGAGTTCATCCCCGTTGCCGAGTCGTCCCGCTTGATCGGGCTGCTCGGCGACGAGGTGCTGCGCCAGTCGGTCGCCGACGCGGTGACCTGGCCGGACGATGTCCGGCTCGCCGTCAACCTCTCTCCCCGGGAGCTCACCGCGGACCTGCCCCGCCGCGTCGCCGACCGTCTCGCCGCCGCCGGACTCGAGCCGGACCGGCTGACCGTCGAGGTGACCGAAGGGGTCGTCATGGCGGACAGTGACGCCTTCGCCGTCATCGACCAGCTGCACGGGCTGGGCATCCACGTCGCGATCGACGACTTCGGTACGGGCTACTCGTCGCTGAGCCGGCTGCGCTCGCTGCCCGTTGACACGCTCAAGATCGACCAGAGCTTCGTCAGTGCCATGCACACCTGCGACGGGCTCGCGGTGATCGGCGCAATCCTGGCGCTCGGCAAGGCCGCGGGCCTCACCACGGTCGCCGAGGGCGTCGAGACGCCCGACCAGTTGCGAGCGCTGACGGAGTTGGGCTGCGACTACGGGCAAGGCTTCCTGCTGTCCCGACCGGTGCCAGCGTCCGCCGCCCCCACGCTGTTCTCCAGTCGGTTCATTCCAGAGCGCCTGGTGCCCGCCCCCGGCGTGGCCTGATCGCCCGCATCAGCGGGAGGGGCGAGCCCGCGGGCCACGCACCACGTCCAGCGTCGCGAGGACCTCAGGGTCGGCGATCAGCTCGATGTCGCGAACCCGCCCACCCTCCACGTGGAAGGCGAATGCGACCTGCAGCGCACCGCGCTGGAACCAGGCTGCCCCCGGGTCGTCGTCGATGGTGACCGGCACGGCTCCGCGCGCGCCGTTGAAGCGGGCGGCGACGGCATCCCGGCCCTCGTACGCCGCCTGAGTTCCCATCCGCCGCCCGGCTGGGTCGGCGTGCATGACGACATCCGGTGCCAGCAGCGACATCAACGTGGCGAGCTCGCCCCCGCGCGCGGCCGCGAGGAACGCCGCCACGACGCGACGGTGCTCTGCGCGGGCAGCTCGCTCGGCGGCAGGTTCCGGCTCCCCCTGCACCTTGCGCCGCGCACGACTCGCCAGCTGCCGGGCGGCCGTATCGGACCGCCCGAGGGCGACGGCGATCTCGTCGAAGGGGTAGCCGAACACGTCGTGCAGCACGAGTGCGGCGCGCTCGGCAGGCGTGAGCATGTCGAGCACGACCTGCATGGCCGCACCCACCCGGTCGGCGACCAGCGCATCGGCCTCCGGGTCGTCCGGGGCGATATCGGCCGCCGGCTGCTCGCTCGTCGCCCGCGCGCGCCGGCGCAGACGGTCGAGGCACAGCCGTGTCACCACCGTCGTGAGCCAAGCAGGCAGGTCGTCAACGTCGCCGGCCCGGGAGAGGCGTAGCCACGCCTCCTGGACCACGTCCTCGGCGTCGGCGCTCGAGCCGAGGATGCGGGCTGCCACGGCGCTCAGCCGGGGGCGCTGGTGTTCGAAGTCGGTCACGTCCACGCTGGTCACGGTCTCCTGACGCACGGCATGCCCGACCTGTGACACCTTCGCGGTCCTCCCGGAGGTCTGTGCCTGCGCCACGGCCACGTCAACCCTCATCGCGGAACCTGTCTTCCGCCGAGTGACGCCGCCGGCCACCGGGTAGACGGCCAGAGAGCGTCGTCAGGGGCGCTCGCTCCACCTGTCAGCAGCAGGACTTCCCGACCGCGTGAGGAGCCGTTTCCCGTGACCACTGACGCATCGCGCCCGACCACCACCGACGCCGGCATTCCTGTCGCCAGCGATGGCATGTCCCTCTCCGTGGGTCCGGACGGCCCGCTGCTGCTGAATGACCACTACCTGATCGAGCAGATGGCGATGTTCAACCGGGAGCGCATACCAGAGCGCCAACCGCATGCGAAGGGAGGCGGCGCCTTCGGCACCTTCGAGGTGACGTACGACGTCAGTGCCTACACGCGCGCGGCGGTCTTCCAACCGGGCACCAAGACCGACATGCTCGCCCGGTTCTCGACCGTCGCCGGCGAGAGGGGCAGCCCCGACACGTGGCGCGACCCGCGCGGGTTCGCGATGAAGTTCTACACGAGCGAGGGCAACTTCGACCTCGTCGGCAACAACACCCCGGTGTTCTTCATGCGCGACCCCATGAAGTTCCAGCACTTCATCCGGTCGCAGAAGCGGCGGGCGGCGAACAACCTGCGCGACCACGACATGCAGTGGGACTACTGGACGCTCACGCCGGAGTCGGCGCATCAGGTCACCTGGCTGATGGGCGACCGCGGCATACCCCGCAGCTGGCGACACATGAACGGCTACTCGAGCCACACGTACATGTGGATCAACGCGAAGGGCGAACGGGTCTGGGTGAAATACCACTTCCTGACAGACCAGGGCATCGAGTTCTTCACGCAGGACGAGGCCGACCAGATGGCATCGGTCGACACCGACTACCACCAGCGCGACCTCTACGAGCACATCGAGGCCGGTGAGTTCCCGAGCTGGACTCTGAAGATGCAGATCATGCCGTTCGAGGACGCGAAGACCTACCGGTTCAACCCGTTCGACCTCACCAAGGTCTGGCCGCACGGGGACTACCCGCTGCACGAGGTGGGGCGGATGACGCTGAACCGCAACGTCACCGACTACCACACCGAAATCGAGCAAGCGGCGTTCGAGCCCAACAACCTCGTCGCGGGAACAGGCCTGTCACCGGACAAGATGCTGCTCGCGCGCGGCTTCAGCTACTCCGACGCGCACCGGGCCCGCCTCGGCAGCAACTACCGGCAGATTCCGGTGAACCAGCCCGTCGTGCCCGTGCACAGCTACTCCAAGGACGGGCACCTGCGGATGCAGAACGTGACCGACCCGGTGTACGCACCCAACTCGTACGGCGGGCCGCAGGCCGACCCGTCCCGCACCGACGACGGCGGCCACTGGTACGCCGACGGCGAGATGGTCCGGGCGGCGTACACGCTGCGTGCCGACGACGACGACTGGGGCCAGGCCGGGACGCTCGTTCGCGAGATCATGGACGACGCCGCCCGCGGACGGCTCGTCGACAACATCGTCGGCCACCTGCTGAACGGCGTGAGCGAAAGGGTGCTCGCCCGTGCCTTCGACTACTGGCGCCACGTCGACGCCGATGTCGGGAACCGGGTCGAGGCGGGCGTCCGCGCCCAGCAAGCCGACCAGGACCCCAAGGCCGCCGCACAGGGCAGCCACGCGCGGTCGGACATGCAGACCAAGGCCTGAACCACCACGGATCCTGGCGGTCCCGGCCGTTCCCCTGGGCGACGGCGGCGCCCAGGGCTCCACGCCCAGGGGATGGCGGTCGGCGCGGTTCGGGCCGGGCGTAACCTCAAAGGCAGGGGGTGTGGACTCAAGGAGGCGACGAACGTGACGCAGCGGTTGGCGATCGGAGAGATCGACCCGGACGCGTACAAGGCCGTACTGGGACTGGAGAAGTACGTCCGCTCCGGCAACCTGGACGCACGAATCCTGGACCTGGTCAAGATCAGAGCGTCGCAGATCAACCACTGCGCGTGGTGCCTCGACATGCACGTCGCCGAGGCGCGGAAGGCCGGCATCGACCAGCGTCAGATCGACCTGATTGCGGCCTGGCGGGAGGCGGACCCCCTGTTCAGCGCGCGCGAGCGGGCTGCCCTCGCGTTCACCGAGGCCGTGACACTCATCAGCGTCGACGGCGTCCCCGACCCGGTGTGGAACGAGGTCGCCGCCGTGTTCGACGAGAAGGAGACGGTGCAGCTGCTGATGGCCATCGCCGCCATCAACGTCTGGAATCGGATGAACGTCAGCGCGCGGACACAGCTGCCGGACGAGCCGGCGACCGCCGGCTGACGCCCACGACACGAGCCCTCCACGAGATGAGAGACGCCGTCCGGCTGGCCGCGGTCCAGGCAACGCCCGCGTTCCTCGACCTGGACGCAACCGTCACCAAGACGGTGTCGCTCATCGAGGAGGCAGCGGACTCCGGCGCGCAGGTCATCGCGTTCGGTGAGACCTGGATTCCCGGCTATCCCCTGTGGATGTTCCTGACGCCGTCGTTCGACCGAGGGCGGTCCAAGCGGGCGTTCGCGCGGCTGCAGGCCAACTCCGTGGAGGTCCCGAGTCCCGCGACCGACCGGTTGTGCGCGGCTGCGCGGCGGGCGCGGGCGTTCGTCGTCGTCGGGATGAACGAGCGCGATGCGCGCTATTCGGGCGGCACCTTGTTCAACGCCCAGATGTTCATCTCGCCCGACGGCGAGATCGTGGGCGTGCGTCGCAAGCTCATGCCCACCAACGCCGAGCGCACCATCTGGGGACGCGGCGACGGGTCCGACCTGCAGGTCCACACCACGAACGTGGGCCGGATCGGCGCGTCGATCTGCTGGGAGCACTGGATGCCGCTCACCCGCTTTGCGATGCATGCCAAGGGTGAGCAGATTCACGTCGCCGCCTGGCCGATGATGCCGGAGACCCACCACCTCGCCTCGCGGCACTATGCCTTCGAAGGCCGCTGCTTCGTGATCTGCGTCGGGACGTACCTGCGACTGTCGGACGTGCCGGACGACTTCGAGCTCAAGAGCGCCCTCGCGGACTCGGTACGCGTCGCCGCAGACGACCCGGAGCTGTTGGCCGGCGGGTCGGGAGTCATCGCGCCCGACGGCAGCTGGCTCGCCGGGCCCGTCGCGGGATGCGAGCAGATCGTGTACGGCGACGCCGACCTCGCCCTCATCGCGGGCGAGCAGCAGTTCTTCGACGCCGCCGGGCACTACAACCGGCCGGACATCTTCTCGCTGAGCGTCGACAACCGTCCCCGCGACCCGATCTCCTGGTCCACCGACGACGCCGCCAAGGACGCGCACACGTCTCCCGGCTGATCAGGGTCGGCGTCGGCCAACTCGCCGCGACCCGGGCGGAGGCCGGGCCGCTCGGCGGTCGTACCGTGACCCATGACCGCTTCGACGACCGAAGCCGGCCTCGCGGACGTCCGGGTGGCTCTCGACGACCCGGCGTCGTTCGCGACCGGCCACCCCTTCGACCAGTACCGCTGGCTGCGCGCGGAGCATCCCGTCTGGTTCCATCCGGAGGCTGACGGACCCGGTTTCTGGGCGGTGACGCGGTACGCCGACGTCGTCGCCGTCGGCCGCGACGCGGCGACGTACTCGTCGTGGCTGGGCGGCGTCATGATCGCGGACGCGCCACCAGAAGCGCTGGCCGCGTCGCGCCTGATGATGCTGTACCAGGACCCGCCCGAGCACACGCGCTACCGGCGGCTGGTGTCGCGGCACTTCACACCGCGAGCGGTGGCGCTCTGGCAGGAGCGGATCGAGGCGCTCGCGGCCTCGATCGTCGACCGGGTGGCAGCGCGCGGGGAGTGCGACCTGGTCGCCGACGTCGCCGGCGAGATGCCGTCTCTCGTGGTGGCCGCGCTCATGGGCATCTCCGACGATGAGGGGCGGCGTCTGTACCACCTGACCGAGATCATGCATTCGGCCGACCCGGGCCTCAGCGTCGAGGAGCGGCTCGCGGCGATCGTCGAGATGCACGCGACGGCGTCGGCCACGGCGGCGCGCAAGCGGCAGGAACCTGGCGACGACCTCATGACGGCTCTCGTCACCGCCGATCTCGACGGTGAGAAGCTGACCGACGACGAGCTGAACTGGTTCTTCCTGCTGCTGGTGAACGCGGGCGGCGACACCACGCGCAACCTGATCGCAGGCGGGGTGCAGGCGCTGCTGGAGCACCCGGACCAGCTCGCCGCCCTGCGCGCCGACCCCGACGGCCTGCTGCCGACGGCCGTCGAGGAGCTGCTGCGCTGGGTCAGTCCGGTGGTGCACATGCGCCGGACGGCGACGGCCGACACGGTGCTGGCGGGCCAGCCTGTCGCGGCGGGCGACAAGGTGGTCGTCTTCTACGGCTCGGCGAACCGCGACGAGCGGGTGTTCACCGAGCCGGATCGCTTCGACCTCACCCGTGCGCCGAACCCGCACGTGGCCTTCGGTGGCGGCGGCCCGCACTTCTGCCTGGGGTCGTACTTCGCCCGCCTCGAGACCTCCGCGATCCTGCGGCAGATCGTGACCCGGCTGGACGGCCTCGCACCCGCCGGTCCCGCTCCGAGACTGCCGTCGACGTTCGTCTGCGGACCCAAGTCGTTCCCCGTCACCTTCGCCGCCTCGTAGCCGACCCGTACGGCCGGCGCGGCCGTCAGTGCCGCGAGCGCCAGGACAGCGCCGGCTCGTCTCCCGGGACGCCCCAGTTGGCAACCCGGTCGATGATGACCGGCATCAGGACCGCCAGCGCCGAGCCCGCGAGCAGGAACGCGATCGGCCCGCCCTCGTCGACTCCCGCCCAGAACGTGCACGCGGCGGCAACACCACCCAGGACGAACAGCAGTCCCAGCACGTACAAGGTCTTGTCGAACATGGCGTCCTCCCACCTCGCGGATCCCCGGCGATGGTCCCCTCGACCGACGCCGACCATTGTCGACATTCCCTGCAAACACTGCGCTGTCGCGTGGGGCGACGTGGACCTCGACCATCATAGTGATTGCCCTTCCGGGGGCGAGGCCCGCGCTGCGTCTCCCCGCCCTCCGCGCCGCTGGGTACGGTCGGCCTGCCGATCCAGCCGGAGGTGCCGCGATGCCGAACGAGACCGCCGTCGAGTCGAAGACCGGGCGCAAGTACTTCCTGGACTTCCCGCGGGAGCCCGGCGCCGGGCTGACGTTCCTGCTGAACCTTCACGGCGGTGGGTCGGTTGGCATGTGGCAGCGGCGATACTTCCCCGCGCACGTTCACGTCGACGACTATCGGCTGGTGGTCGCCACACCCAGCGCCGCCACCAAGGAGCCGTTCCGGCACTGGGACCGCGAGGCCGACGACGAACACCTGCGCGCCGTCGTCGGCCAGGTGTGCGATCGGTTCGGCCCGGACAACATCCGCGCCTGCTGGCTGGTCGGGCACTCCCAGGGAGGAATGACCGCGAACCGTCTGCTGCACGACCCGTTCTTCGCCGACCGGGTCGACGGGTGGCTGAGCCTGTCCGGCGGACGGATCGGCTCCGCCCCACTGGTCGAGGGCTTCGGACCACCCCGCACGCCGGAGCAGCAGGAAGCCATGGCCCGCATGCGTGGCCGGTTCCCCGCGCCGACGATGCCGGAGGCGGACTTCTCGTTCATCTACGCAACAGGCGAGTACGAGATCAGCGAGCTGCCCGAGACCTCTCCCTGGGCGGAGAAGTACGGCGCCGGACCGCGGGTGCGACGGCCCGACGTCGTCGACACCGAGGGCGGGAAGGTGCACGACACCCGGTGGGGTGACCGCTCGACGCCCAGCTGGGGCCGCGAGCCGGGACCGGGGACGGCAGAGATCTACGTCTACCCCGGCGGCCGCGACGGCCGGCTGATCGCCGATGTCGTACGCCGCGGCAAGGGCCACACCGAGGGCCTGGAGCCGCACATCACCGAGGAGCTGATCACGATGATGATCGGGGCTCCGGGCGGCAAGCTCGCCGCACTCCACGCCGACCGGACTGTCCCGTGAAAGCTCTCTGACGCTTGAGGAGCTCCCGCGGCTGGACTTGAACCAGCAACCCTGCGATTAACAGTCGCATGCTCTGCCAATTGAGCTACGCGGGATCACCCGGCCGCCCCCCGGACGTTCTGCCCGCAGCGCGCCGAGAGAGACTATCGCACCGTGGCCTTCCGGCCGCCTGGTCCCGCAGCGATCCGAGGAGCCCCGCGATGAAGCGCACGATCTTCCTGGTGGGGTTCTGCCTCGGGTACGTCGTGGGCGCGCGGGCCGGCCGTGACCGGTACGAGCAGCTCGCCCGGGCCGCCCGGCAGCTCGCCGAGCGGCCCGAGGTCCAGTCGGTCGCCGGTCTCGCGGCCGCATCCGCGTCCCGGGTCCTCCGGGGCCCGCGAGCTTGAGCGACGAGGCGCTGTTCGACCTGCTCGACACGCTCGCCCGCCGGTACGCACTCGCCGCGGTCTGGGAGCTGCGGGGCGCGCCGCACGCGTTCGGCGCGCTGGCCGGCGCCCTCGGCGCGCCGGCCAGCGTGCTGACCCAGCGGCTGCGCGAGCTGCGCGAGGCCGGCCTCGTCGAGGTCGACGAGGCCGGCGACTACCGCCTCACCGCCCACGGCCGCCGGCTGCAAGGGCACCTCGAGCCGCTGGCGTCGTACGCCGAGCAGTGGGCCGCGCTGTCCCCGCGGCAGCGGACGCCACGCGGGTCGGCCGATCGCGGACGCGGCGAGAGCGCCTGAACTACGCCCCGAGTTCGGCGCGGATCGCGTCGCGGGCCCGCTCGGCCCGGTCCCACAGCGCCTCGTCCGGCTCGAGGCCCACATCGAACTGGAGCCGCCAGTCGATCTCCTCGCCGCTGCGGCGGGCCACGACGGTGACTCCCCGGCCGTCCGCCAGCAGCGGAACACGGCGCGAGTGCAGCACCGACCCCTCGACCTGCGCCTTCACCACAGCGGGCAGGTCGCGGGGGTCGCGCAACGGCACCTCGCGGTCGTCACCGTCGATGCCGCGGATCGTCAGGACGTCGGCCGCGAGCGACACGTGGTCGATCTCCACCCACGCCAGCCGCTCGCCGTACCCCCACAGGCCCCGCGTGGTGGCGACGAGCGGATCTCCTCCCGTGTCGTACCCCCAGGACAGCAGCTGCTCGTCCGCCGGCACGATCGCCCGGACGTCGGCGGGCGGGCGCGCCGACGCGAACCGGCGGCGGAGCCGCTCGAGCATCAGGCGCCGCCCGACGTGATCTCCCGCAGCTCGCGCTTGCGCGTCTCGAGCGCGATCACCTCGGAGAACTGCTTGAGGTACGTCGGCTCGGACGGGTCGGTGCGCTGAAGCCGGCCCTTCTGCTCGACCAGGTGCCGGGTGACGGTGATCTCCTCGACCTGCGCGAGCACCCGGGCGGCGTACGCGTCCGCCTCCCCCTCGAACAGCAGCGGTTCGACGGCGAGCCCGCCGATGAGCGATCGGACCGTCTCGTCCGTGGTCTCCGCCGTCACCGCCTCGACCCACGCCGGCCCGCCGGGCGTCGCCGGTACGCCACCGGCTTCGTTGATCGCCTCCCGCACCGTGCGGTGACCGGGGGCACCGAACATGTCGGGGGTCAGCGCGTCGAACCCGCTGGCGACGAGCGCCGGCCACTGCAGCGCCAGCTTCAGCGCCTCCCGCTCGATGAGCCGGTGCGCGCGCTGGTCCGGCGTCTCACCGTCCGCGGGCCGCCGACTCGCCGCGACCGGCGCCGGCTCGCCGACCTGCGCGGCGACGCGCGCGGCCACCGCCTCGACCTCCATGCCCAGCCAGCCGGCGACCTGGCGGGCGTACTCCGGACGCAGCGCCCGATCCCGGATCCGGGCCAGGACGGGCACCGAGGCGTCCAGCGCCGCGACCCGCCCGTCGGGGGTGTCCAAGTCATAGCGGTCGATGGTCGTCCGCAGGACGAACGTGAACAGCGGAACCCGGGAGGCGACGAGGTCACGAACCGCCGCGTCGCCCTGGTCGAGCCGCAGCTCGCACGGGTCCATGCCGCCAGGCGTCACCGCCACGAACGTCTGGCGGACGAAGTGCTGGTCGAGCGCGAAGGACTTCAGGGCGGCGTTCTGCCCGGCGGCGTCACCGTCGAAGGTGAAGATCACCTCGCCCGGCATCGCCTCCTGGTCGGACAGCACCCCGCGCAGGACGTCGGCGTGCTCGGCGCCGAACGCCGTCCCGCACGTGGCCACCGCAGTAGGCACGCCGGCCAGATGCGCGGCCATCACGTCGGTGTAGCCCTCGACGATCACGACCTGGTGCCGCAGCGCGATCTCCTTGCGCGCCAGGTCGAGGCCGTACAGCACCGCGCTCTTCTTGTAGAGCGGCGTCTCGCCGGTGTTGAGGTACTTCGGCCCCTGGTCGTCGTCACGCAGCCGCCGCGCCCCGAACCCGATCGTCTGCCCGGCCCGCGACCGGATCGGCCACAGCAGGCGCCCCCGGAAGACGTCGTACGGTCCGTTTCGGCCCTGACGGGCGAGCCCGCCGACCATCAGCTCCTTGTCACGGAATCCCTTGTGGCGCAGGTGGTTCGTCAGAGCGTCCCACGACTGCGGGGCGTACCCGACACCGAACCGGTCCCACGCCGCCGCGTCGAACCCACGGGCAGCCAGGAACTCGCGCGCACCGGCTGCCTCCGCGCCCGCCAGCTGCTCGCGGAAGAACACCTCGGCGGCGGCGTGCGCGGAAAGGAGGCGGTCGCGCTCGCTGCGCCGGACCGCGTCGGCCCCGCCTTGCTCGAACGTCAGGGCCACCCCGGCGCGCGGGGCCAGCCGCTCCACCGCTTCCGGGAACGAGAGCGCGTCGACCTCCATGAGGAACGAGAAGACGTCGCCGGACTTGCCGCAGCCGAAGCAGTGGTAGCGGCCGATCTCTGGCCGCACCGTGAACGACGGCGTCTTCTCGTCGTGGAACGGGCACAGGCCCTTGAGCGTGCCGCTGCCGGCGCGGCGCAGCGGCACCGTCTCGCCGATCACGTCGTCGATGCGCAGCCGGTCGCGGATCAGCGCCACATCGGCGTCACTGATCCTCGGCACGACGAAACCTTCCCGGTCGGGGCGCTGTCAGGGGGAAGGTCCTCAGCGTATCCGGGCGAGCAGACTCTCGGCGCTGGCGTCTGTGAGCATCGCGATCTGGTCGACCACCACCCGCAGCCTCCCGGCGTCGGTGCCGGCCGCGTCCCACGCCGGGCGCAGCAGGGGGTCCAGGTCGGTCCCGTCCCGGTCCAGCAGCCGCTCGGCGAGCAGGTGCAACGTCGCCCGCTGCCGCTCCTGCTGGGCCACCCGGACCGGCTCCCGCATGACGAGGTCGAGAGCGACCGCCTTGAGCAGCGCCGACTGCACCCGCACCACGTCCGGGACGACGAGGTCAGCGGCGTACCGGGTCAGGGGTCCGACGCCCGCGACGGCTCGGGTGGCGTGGATCGCCGCGGAGCAGAAGCGGCCGATCAGCTCCGAGGTCATCCGCTTCAGGGCCGCGGTGTCCGCCGGACCGCCGTCGTACGAGCGCACCCACCAGGGCTCGGCGACCAGCGCGGTCCAGGCGGCGCGCAGGATGTCGACGTCGAGGCCGGGGAGGTACGCGCCTGCGGCTGCGACCACGATCGCGTCTACGTCGAGGGACGCCGGGTCGATCGTGCGCGCGTGCACCCCGTCCTCGTAGTCGTGCACCGAGTAGGCCACGTCGTCGGCCCAGTCCATGACCTGTGTCTCGATCGGCCGCCGGTCCTCACCCGCGCCGCCGCGAAACCAGTCGAAGACGGGCCGGTCGTCGTCGTAGACGCCGAACTTGCGGCTGTCCGGCCGCCGAGACCAGGGGTACTTGCACGCGGCGTCGAGCGTGGCCCGCGTGAGGTTGAGCCCAGCGCCCTCGACCTTCACCTCGAGCCGGGTCAGCAGACGCAGCGACTGCGCGTTGCCCTCGAAGCCCCCTGCGGCGGAGGCGATCTCGTCGAGCGCCTGCTCGCCGTTGTGCCCGAACGGCGGGTGCCCCAGGTCGTGCGCGAGGCACGCGGCATCGACGAGGTCGGGATCCGCGCCGAGCGCAGCGCCCATCTCGCGGCCGATCTGGGCGCACTCGAGCGAGTGCGTGAGCCGGGTACGGGGGAAGTCGTCCTCCCCCGCGACGACCACCTGGGTCTTTCCCGCCAGCCGGCGCAGGGCGGCGGCGTGCAGGACGCGCGCGCGGTCGCGCTGGAACGGGCTGCGCCCGGTGGTCACGGCCTTCGGCGGCTCGGGCGCCCACCGCGCGACGTCGTGCTCTGCGTACCCGGTCACGGGTGCCCGGCCCGGAAGTAGAGGTAGGCGACGGTCTCGCGCAGGACGTAGTGCAGCTCGGTCAGCCGGCCGTGCGAGGCGGGACCGGTGTGCGTCGGGGACGTCGTCGCGGCGAAGCCCAGGTAGCCGGCCATGGCCCGCGACCGCAGCTCGTGCCACGGGTCGCTGACCAGGACGAGCGAGTGCCAGCCCCGCCGGTCGAGCACCGGCTTGGCGGCCTGGAGCGAGTTGTACGTGTCGGTGCCGGACGGCACGGCCACGACCTGCGCGGGCGGGATGCCGTGCTGCTCGAGGTACGACCGCCCCGTACCGGCCTCGGTGAACTGGTCGCCGGGGCGCTTGCCGCCGACGGTGACGACGACCGGCGCCACGCGCTGCCGCCACAGCACCAGCGCGTGGTCGAGCCGCGCGGCCAGCGTTGCGGACGGACGGCCGTCGTACTGCGCCGCGCCGAGCACCAGGATCGCGTCGGAGGGTGGCCGGTGGTCCTCGCGGCCGACCTGCCAGACGCGTACGGCGGTCACCACGAACAGCACGACCGCGAGCAGGACCAGACCGGCGAGGCCGATCGCGATCCGCCGGGGCCACCGTCCCCGCGGGCGCGGGGCACGGGACCGGAGCACGCCGACGACGTTAGTGCGTCACCGGGTGTCGGAACCGCCGGTCTCCACGGCGGCGCGGCCGGCCTCCAGCCGGGCCACGGGCACGCGGAACGGCGAGCAGGACACGTAGTCCAGGCCGACGTCGTGGAAGAAGTGCACCGAGTCGGGATCGCCGCCGTGCTCCCCGCAGACGCCCACGTGCAGGTCCGGACGGGTCGCCCGCCCGCTCCGTACGGCCAGATCGACGAGCGCGCCGACCCCCTCCCGGTCGAGCGTCTCGAACGGCGACACCCCGAAGATGCCCGCGTCGAGGTAGCGGCTGAAGAAGCTCGCCTCGACGTCGTCGCGCGAGAAGCCCCAGGTCATCTGGGTCAGGTCGTTGGTGCCGAAGGAGAAGAACTCGGCCGCCTCGGCGATCTGGCCCGCGGTGAGCGCGGCCCGCGGGACCTCGATCATGGTGCCGACCAGCGCCTCGACGCCGACCTCGGCGAGCACCGCCTCGGCCTCCTCCCGGACGGCCTCGAGCTCCTGGACCGCAGCCACGAGCGGGATCATGACCTCGGGCTGCGGTGACCTTCCCTGGTCCTGCAGGGTCTTCGCCGCCTCGGCGATGGCGCGTACCTGCATCGCGAACAGGCCCGGGATGACGAGCCCGAGCCGGACACCACGCAGCCCGAGCATCGGGTTCTGCTCGTGCAGTCGCCGCACCGCGTCGAGCAGGGCGACGCGGCGGGGGTCGACGCCCTCCCCCGCGAGCGCGACCTCGACCGACAGCTCGGTGAGGTCGGGCAGGAACTCGTGCAGCGGCGGGTCGATCAGCCGGATCGTCACCGGCAAGCCGTCCATCGCGTCGAGAATCCCGACGAAGTCCTCGCGCTGGAGGGGCAGCAGGGCGTCCAGCGCGGCCTGCCGCTGCTCGTCGCCATCGGCGAGGATCAGGTCCTCGACCAGCTGCCGGCGATCGCCCAGGAACATGTGCTCCGTACGGCACAGGCCGATGCCCTGCGCGCCGAACCGCCGGGCCCGCTGGGAGTCGCCCGGGGTGTCGGCGTTGGCCCGCACGCGGAGCCGCCGGGCGGCGTCGGCGTGCGCCAGCAGCCGGTGCACCGCGGCCACCAGCGGGTCGCTGTCGGGAGCCAGGGAGCCCTCGAAGTACTCGACCACCGGCGAGGCCACGACCGCGACCTCGCCCAGGTAGACCTCGCCGGTCGTGCCGTCGATCGACACCACGTCGCCCTCGCGCACCACCTCGCCGCCGGGGGCGGTGAACTGCCGCTTGGCGAGGTCGACCTCGAGCTCCTCCGCGCCGCAGACGCAGGTCTTGCCCATGCCGCGCGCCACGACGGCCGCGTGCGACGTCTTGCCGCCGCGGCTGGTGAGGATGCCCCGGGCCGCGATCATGCCGACGAGGTCGTCCGGGTTGGTCTCGCGCCGGACCAGGATCACGTCCTCGCCGGCTTGTGCCATCTCGTCGGCACGGTGGCTGTCGAACACGGCCTTGCCGACCGCGGCGCCCGGGCTGGCGTTCATGCCCTTCGCGAGCCGCGTCGCGTCCTTCGTGTCCCCGAACCGGGGGAACATCAGCTGCGCGAGCTGCGCGCCGGTGACCCGGACGACCGCCTCGTCGAGGTCGATGAGGCCCTGGTCCACCAGCTGCGTGGCGATGCGGAAGGCCGCGCCGGCGGTGCGCTTGCCGACGCGGGTCTGCAGCATCCAGAGCTTGCCGCGCTCGACGGTGAACTCGATGTCGCACAGGTCGCGGTAGTGCCCCTCCAGCGTCTGCATGATCGACATGAGCTCGTCGTAGGACTTCTTGTCGATCTTCTCGAGGTCGGCGAGCGGAACGGTGTTGCGGATGCCGGCGACGACGTCCTCGCCCTGCGCGTTCTGGAGGTAGTCGCCGTACACGCCCTGGTCGCCCGAGCCCGGGTCGCGGGTGAAGGCGACACCCGTACCCGAGTCCATGCCGAGGTTCCCGAACACCATCGACATGACGTTCACCGCCGTACCGAGGTCGGCCGGGATGCGCTCCTGGCGGCGGTAGAGCCGCGCCCGGTCGGTGTTCCAGGAGTCGAAGACGGCGCGGATCGCGAGGTCCATCTGCTCGCGCGTGTCGGTGGGGAAGGGCCGTCCGGCGTGCTCGGCGACGATGCCCTTGAACGTCTCGACGAGGGCGGCCAGGTCGTCGGCATCCAGGTCGAGGTCGCTCGTCGTGCCCTTGGCCTTCTTCGCGGCGTCGATGGCCTCCTCGAAGTGCTCCCCGTCGACCCCGAGCACGGTCTTGCCGAACATCTGCACGAGACGGCGGTACGAG
Organism: Mycobacteriales bacterium; assembly: GCA_036379355.1. Lineage (GTDB taxonomy): Bacteria > Actinomycetota > Actinomycetes > Mycobacteriales > CAJCIY01 > CAJCIY01. The sequence continues at coordinate 17,916 of DASVGV010000139.1, forward strand.
TCGTAGGCGAACCGGTCGCTGCCGGTCTGCTTCGCGAGGCCCGCGACCGACTCGTCGTTGAGGCCGATGTTGAGGACCGTGTCCATCATCCCGGGCATCGAGAACTTCGCCCCCGACCGCACGCTGACCAAGAGCGGGTCGGTGGCGTCGCCGAGCCTCTTGCCCATGGTCTGCTCGAGCGCGTCCAGGTGGGCGGAGACCTCGGCCGCGAGCTCCGTCGGCTCGGCGCCCTCGGTGAGGTAGACGTTGCACGCCTCGGTCGTGATCGTGAAGCCGCCGGGTACGGGCAGGCCGAGGTTCGTCATCTCCGCCAGGTTGGCGCCCTTGCCGCCGAGCAGGTCCTTCATGTCCTTGTTGCCCTCGGCGAAGTCGTAGACGTACTTCGGCATTGCGTGCGCTCCTCGTGTCGTTCGTTGTCCCCCCAGGCTACCGGCGCGGGCACGCGCCACTCCCGGCGCCAAGATCGACAAGACGCAGAAGCCGGCGTGTCGATGCCGACACACCGCCCTGCAGCCGCTTCTGCGTCGGTTGTGGACGACGAGCACGGCGAGGACGTACCTGCCCGGGACCATCGCCGGCATGCAGGTCGAGAGCCACGAGAGCGCGGCAGCCCGGCATGGGTTGCCCGTTCCGCATGGTCACGCGCGACACCTCACCGTGGGCCGTAGCCGCGGCTGGCCGATGGGTGGCGCCGTCACTCACCGCAACAACCTCCGCGACGACGAGTGATCGGCGACGGCGAACTCGCCCAGGCCGCGCGATCGTCCCGCGGGCCGGGCGCGCCTCAGCTGCGCCGGGTCGCCCGCTGGGCCGAAGCCCGGGCGGACTCGCCGCTGGAGTCGTTGACGCGCGCGCTGCTCGTCGACGCTGAGATCGGCCCACTGGCCCTCCAGTACCGACTCGAGGACGACGGACACCCGTGCGATCTCCACGTCGTCGGCACCCGAGTGCTCGTCGAGTGCGACGGGGCGCAGCACCACCGCGGGCCGGACCGCTTCGTCCAGGACTGCGAGGACGCCACGACCGCAGCGGCGGCGCGCCACCTCGTGATCCGCCTCACCTGGTACGACGTGACGCGCCGGCCGCGCTGGTCGATCGACCACGTGCGCGCAGCGGTCGCGCGACCGGCGCGGGTCAGACGGTGCGTTCGAGACTCGCCCACGCGTCGACCGGCCGCCAGCCGATCGCCTCGTTGATCGCGATCATGTACGTGTTGCTCGCCGCGTTCCACGTGTTGACCCAGCGGGTGCCCGGCGACAGCTCCCGCAGCCGCCGCAGGTTCGCGACCTTCACCAGCATGCCGAGCCGGTGCCCGCGGTGGTCGGGAGCCACGATCGTGTCCCACTGGTAGCCGACCTCCTGGCTGGGGCTCACGGCGAAGTCGGTGTACGCCACCACCGTTCCGTCGCCCGTGACGGCGGTCGTCCCGATCCGCAGCCGGCCCCGGTCGATCGCGTTCTGCTCGCTGCGGCGCCAGCGCGCCACGTCCCACGTCTCGGGCTCGTGCGACAGGTCGCCCGACGGCGCGTCGGTCGACATGCGCCCCGCCAGCACGGCCAGCCCTTCGACGAGGTCGTCGGGGGCGCGATCGACCCACGACACCAGGCGGTAGCCCTCGGCGTGGGGCCGGGCCGCTGCCTCCAGCGCGTCCAGGTCCGCCGCCGCCTCGACGTCGAGCAGCCGTCGTACCTCGCTGTTCTTCTCGGCGAAGCCGAGCGACGCCGCGTACGCGCGTGCCGCCGAGGGTCCCCCGTCCAGCGGCCCCTGCGCCTGCGCCGTCTGGCGGATGCGGCCGAGCTCGCGGCACCTGTCGGTGAGCAGGCCCAGTGCGCGGGTGCCGAAGCCGCGACGGCGGGCGTCGGGAGCCACGAACACGTCGACCTGGGCCTCGTCGACGTTGTCGTGCACCGGCAGCTCCAGCCTGGCCGCCACGACCGCACGGTCGCCCGCGGTCCCGAGCCACATCTCCTTGCGCATGTTGCTGTTGCCGGACTGATCACCCAGAAGCGGCTGGTACTCGCCCAGAGGGTCGGCGGGCAGGGCGGTGTAGTCGTGGTCGTACGCCGCGACATGCACCCGGTGCCATCGCTCGAGCTGGGTGCCGATGGTCACCTGATGCCAGTCCATCCCACGTTCGTACCAGCACGGTCCACCCAATTAGCCCCGGCGCTACAGGCCGGTGAGGCGCTCGTGCAGGTAGCCGGGCAGCGCGTCGAGACCGACGCGCTCCTGCGCCATCGAGTCGCGCTCGCGGACCGTGGCGGCCCGGTCGGTGAGCGAGTCGAAGTCGACGGTGACGCAGTACGGCGTCCCGATCTCGTCCTGGCGCCGGTAGCGCCGCCCGATCGCGCCCGCGTCGTCGAACTCCACGTTCCACGAGCGCCGCAGGTCGGCGGCGAGGTCACGCGCGATCGGGGAGAGGTCGGCGTTGCGCGACAGCGGCAGCACCGCCGCCTTGACCGGCGCGAGCCGGTGGTCGAGCCGCAGCACCGTGCGCTTCTCCAGCTGGCCCTTGTTGTTCGGCGCCTCGTCCTCGCTGTACGCGTCGAGCAGGAACACCAGCATCGACCGGTCGACACCCACCGCCGGCTCGATGACGTACGGAACCCAGCGCTCCCCCGAGGTCTGGTCGAAGTACGACAGGTCCTGGCCGGACGCCTTGGCGTGCGCGGTCAGGTCGAAGTCGGTGCGGTTCGCGATGCCCTCGAGCTCACCCCACTCGGTCCCGGTGAACTCGTAGCGGTACTCGATGTCGACGGTGCGCTTGGAGTAGTGCGAGCGCTTCTCGGCGGGATGCTCGTAGAGCCGCAGGTTCTCGGCCCGTACCCCCAGGTCGGTGAACCAGCGCATCCGCTCGTCGATCCAGTAGTCGTGCCAGGTCTCGTCGGTCCCCGGCTCGACGAAGAACTCCATCTCCATCTGCTCGAACTCGCGGGTACGGAAGATGAAGTTTCCCGGGGTGATCTCGTTGCGGAACGACTTGCCGATCTGCCCGATACCGAACGGCGGCTTCTTGCGCGAGGCCTGCTGCACGAGAGCGAAGTTGATGAAGATGCCCTGCGCGGTCTCCGGCCGCAGGTAGGCCAGGCCCGACTCGTCGTCCACCGCGCCGAGGAACGTCTTGAGCAGCCCGGAGAAGTTGCGCGGGTCGGTGAACGTGCCGCGGTTGCCGCAGTTCGGGCAGGCCAGGTCCGCCAGCCCGTTGGGCGCCGCCGCTCCGTGCTTCTCCTCGTACGCCTCCAGGAGGTGGTCGGCGCGGAACCGCTTGTGGCACGACTGGCACTCGGTGAGCGGGTCGGTGAACGTCTCGACGTGCCCGGACGCCTCCCACACCTCGCGGGCCAGGATCACCGACGAGTCCAGGCCGACGACGTCCTCGCGGCCCTGCACGGTCGCCTTCCACCACTGCCGCTTGACGTTGTTCTTCAGCTCGACGCCGAGCGGTCCGTAGTCCCAGCTGGCGCGAAGCCCGCCGTAGATCTCGCTGGAGGGAAAGACGATCCCCCGCCTCTTGCTCAGGCTGACGATGGTCTCGAGGCGATCGGCGGGCACGTGCTCTCCAGTCCGGCTGGCGGTCGGGCGGTGAAGCGCCAGATTAGTCCCGCGGCGCAAGGCCCCACCGGCCGGGTACGCCCCCGCGAGATGCGGCAACCGCATGCTCTGCGACTCGAGATGCGCCCAACGGGCGCATCTCGGCGGACGGCGGGGTCAGAACCGGTCGATGGCGGCGTTGAAGGTGGGGCTGGGGCGCATGACGGCGTCGGCCTTTTCCCGGTCCACGTAGTAGTAGCCGCCCAGGTCGACGGGGCGACCCTGCACGGCGGCGAGCTCGCCGATGATCGCGTCCTCGTCGGCCCCGAGGCGCTCGACGAGCGGCGCGAACCGGGACGCGAGCTCGGGGTCGTCGGTCTGCTCGGCCAGCGCCTGCGCCCAGTACAGGGCGAGGTAGAAGTGCGACCCGCGGTTGTCGAGCTCGCCCACCCGGCGCGAGGGTGACTTGCCGGTCTCCAGCAGGACGCCCGTCGCCGCATCCAGAGTGCGGCCGAGCAGCCCGGCGCGGGCGTTGCCGGTCTTGTCGGCCAGGAACTCGAGGGAGACGGCCAGCGCCAGGAACTCGCCGAGCGAGTCCCAGCGCAGGTGGTTCTCCTTGACCAGTTGCTGGACGTGCTTGGGGGCCGAGCCGCCGGCGCCCGTCTCGAACAGGCCGCCGCCCTGGAGCAGCGGCACGATCGAGAGCATCTTGGCGCTCGTTCCCAGCTCCAGGATCGGGAACAGGTCGGTCAGGTAGTCGCGCAGGACGTTGCCGGTCACGGAGATCGTGTCGAGCCCCTGCGCCGCGCGTTCCAGCGTGTACCGGGTCGCCTCGGCCACCGGCATCAGGTGGATGTCGAGGCCGTCCGTGTCGAGGCCCGCCAGCGACTCCTCGACCTTCTTGATGATCTCCGCGTCGTGGCCGCGGGTCTCGTCGAGCCAGAAGACCGCGGGCGCGCCGGTGGCCCGGGCCCGTTCGACGGCGAGCCGGACCCAGTCGCGGACCGCCTCGTCCTTGGTCTGGCAGGCCCGCCAGACGTCCCCGGCCTCGACCGCGTGCTCGAGCAGCACGGTCCCGGATGCGTTCACGACGCGGACGCTGCCGGCCGCGGCGATCTCGAACGTCTTGTCGTGCGAGCCGTACTCCTCGGCCTTGAGGGCCATCAGCCCGACGTTCGGCGTGGTCCCCATCGTGCGCGGGTCGAAGGCGCCGTGCTGGCGGCAGAAGTCGACGGTCTCGGCGTACAGCGGCGCGTACGACGAGTCGGGGATGACGAACAGCGTGTCCTGCTGGTCGCCGTCGGCGTTCCACATCTGCCCGCTCGCGCGGATGGCGGCGGGCATGGAGGCATCGATGATCACGTCGCTCGGCACGTGCAGGTTGGTGATGCCACGGTCGCTGTCGACCATGGCCAGCGACGGACCCGTCTGGTACGCCGCGGCGATCGCCTGCTCGATCTTCGTACGGGTCTCGGCCGGCAGGTCGCCCAGCGCGGCGAGCACCGCCGCGAGACCGTCGGCCGGGTCGGCGCCCACCGATGCGAGGTCGCCCGCGTAGTCGGCGAAGACGTCGGCGAAGTAGGCGCGGACGGCGTGCCCGAAGATGATCGGGTCGGAGACCTTCATCATCGTGGCCTTGAGATGCACGGAGAACAGGACGCCCTCGTCCCGGGCGGCGGCGACCTGCTCGGCGAGGAACGCGTCGAGCGCCCGGCGGCTCATGCACGAGGCGTCGACGATCTCGCCGGCAAGGACCGGGATCGACTCCTTGAGCACGGTCACGGTGCCGTCGGACGCGACGTGCTCCACCCGCAGGTCGTCGGCCGCGGCCAGCGTCACGGACGTCTCGGAGTGCCGGAAGTCGCCGCCGGTCATCGTGCTGACACGGCTCCTCGAGTCCCGCGACCAGGCGCCCATCGAGTGCGGGTGCGCCCGGGCGTACGCCTTCACCGACGCCGGTGCACGCCGGTCGCTGTTCCCCTCGCGCAGCACCGGGTTGACCGCCGAGCCCTTGACCGCGTCGTACGCCGCGCGGGTGGCCCGCTCGTCGTCGGTCTGCGGGTTCTCGGGGTAGTCGGGCAGGTCGTACCCCGCCTGCTGGAGCTCCCGGATCGCCGCCTTCAGCTGCGGGATCGACGCGCTGATGTTGGGCAGCTTGATGATGTTCGCCTCGGGCGTGCCGGCGAGCGCGCCGAGCTCGGCCAGGGCGTCGGGCTCCGACCGGTCGCCGAGCCGCTGCGGGAACTGGGCCAGGATGCGTCCGGACAGCGAGATGTCACGCGTCTCGAGCTCCACCCCCGCCGTACGAGCGAACGCTTCGACGACCGGGAGCAGGGAGCGCGTCGCGAGAGCCGGCGCCTCGTCGGTGTGGGTATAGACGATCTTCACGGGGTGGCCCTCTCCGAGCGATGTGTCTCGACGTCGTGACACCTGGAGGCTAGTCGGCGGCGCGCCGGTGTGCGGTGTCGGGGACACTTCCCCGGTGCCGCCCGCGACGCCCCCCGGCTCCCCGCTCCGCGCCCGCATCGAGGCGCGGTCGGCCGTGCTGGTCGCCTACCTCTCCGGGCGCCGCGCCCTGGTGTTCGTACTGCTGATCGCAGCCGTGATCGGGTTCCTCGTCGTCCCGGGACCGCTGTCGTTGCTGGTCGGGGTGCCGGTGCTCGCCGCCGTCGGGTGGCTGTCGTACCTGTCGTGGCCGCACGTCGACCCGCGCGCCCGCGCGGTGCGTGCCGCGCTGCTGGTGCTCGTCACGGTGGTGCTGATCGCGCACGCCTCCGGCTGAGGCGCCCCCGCTCAGGCCTTGCCGAAGCGGCGGGTGCGGCCGGCGTACTCCTCGACCGCGCGCCACAAGTGCCGACGGTCGAAGTCCGGCCAGAACGTGTCCACGAACGCGAGCTCGGCGTACGCCGACTGCCACAGCAGGAAGTTCGACGTGCGCTGCTCCCCGCTCGTCCGGATGAGCAGGTCGACGTCGGGCATGTCCGGCTCGTCGAGGTAGCGCGCGATCGTCTTCTCGCTGATCCGGGCCGGGTCGAGCTCACCGGCCCGCACCGCGGCACCGATGCGGGCGACGGCGTCGGCGATCTCCGCGCGCCCACCGTAGTTGACGCACATCACCAGCGTGAGCACGTCGTTGCCGGCGGTGAGCCGCTCGGCCTCCTCCAGCTCGCTGATCACCGACCGCCAGAGCCGGGGGCGGCGGCCGGCCCAGCGGACGCGTACGCCCAGGGCATGCATCTCGTCGCGCCGGCGGCGCAGGACGTCGCGGTTGAAGCCCATGAGGAAGCGCACCTCCTCGGGCGACCGGCGCCAGTTCTCGGTCGAGAACGCGAACGCCGAGATCCACCGCACCCCGACCTCGATGCCGCCCTTCACCACGTCGAGCAGCGCGGCCTCACCCGCCTCGTGCCCACGCGTGCGCGGCCAGCCGCGCTGCCCCGCCCACCGGCCGTTCCCGTCCATGACGATGGCCACGTGCCGGGGCACCTGCTCCAGCGGGATCACGGGAGCGACCGCCCCCGACGGGTGCGGCTCCGGCCGCGCCGGCGCCGCCGACGCGCTCATCGGGTCATTGCTCTTCGCGCGAGCGCTCATCGGGGGGACCGCTCCACCAGCGGCAGCGACCGCAGGCCCCGCTCGAGATGCCACTGGAGGGAGGCGGCGACCAGGCCGGACGCCGCCCGGCGGTCGGACTCGGTGGACGCGAGCGCGCACTCCCAGGACCCGTCGGCGAGGGCGCCGAGCAACACGAGTACCGCCGGCGTCGGGTTGGCCGCGCCGCCCGGCTTGCACGCCGGGCACACCGACCCGCCGGCGGGCACCGAGAACGCGCGGTGCGGGCCGGGTGCGCCGCAGCGGGCGCACGCGGTCAGCGCCAGCCCGTACCCGGACTGGTCGAGGGCGCGCAGCAGGAAGGCGTCGAGCAGCAACGTCGGCGGACGGTCGCCGGCGTCCAGCGCGCGGAGCGCCGAGACCAGCAGGAGGTACAGGCGCAGCGCCGGCTCGCGCTCCTCGGCGGTGAGCCGCTCGCTCGCCTCCAGCATCGCGGTGCCGGCGGTGTAGCGGGCGTAGTCCGCCGCGAGACCGCTACCGAAGCCGTCCAGCGTGACCGCTTCGGTGACCACGTCGAGGGAGCGGCCCTCGGCAAGCTGCAGGGAGACGTGGCTGAACGGCTCGAGCCGCGCGCCGAACTTCGAACGTGTCCGCCGGACTCCCTTGGCGACCGCACGCACCCGCCCGCAGCGCCGGGTCAGGATCGTCACGATGCGATCCGCCTCGCCGAGCTTCTGCACGCGGAGCACGATGCCCTCGTCCCGGTACAGCGCCACCGCCTGATCGTCGCACCCGGGGCTGCCAAACCTGGCGACCCCGCGCCGCGTCCCGTGACCACAGCCGCCTCCATGCGGGAGTCGGGCTGCCGCGCGGCGGCGGGCGCCGCGCGGCAGCACCCCGGCCCGGCCGCGCTGCCATGCCCGCATGGAGGCGGTTCTGGTCAGGTGCCGGCTCGCTCCGCGCTGGGGTACGTCAGAAGCCGAGCTTGCGCAGCTGCTTGGGGTCGCGCTGCCAGTCCGGTGCGACGCGGACGTGCAGGTCGAGGTAGACGGGCGAGCCGAGCAGCGCCTCGATCTCGCGGCGGGCGCGGCTGCCGACCTCCTTCAGCCGAGCGCCACCGCGGCCGATGACGATGGCCTTCTGCGTGGGCCGCTCGACATAGATCTCGACCCGCACGTCGACGAGACCCCGCGGATGGTCCGGCCGCGGGGCCATCTCCTCGACGAGCACCGCGAGCGAGTGCGGCAGCTCGTCGCGCACCCCCTCCAGCGCGGCCTCCCGCACGAGCTCGGCCACCATCACGTGCTCCGGCTCGTCGGTGAGCTCCCCGTCCGGGTAGAGCACCGGCCCTTCCGGTAGCAACCCCAGCAGCAGGTCCGCGAGCAGACCCACCTGGTCGCCGGCACGTGCCGACACGGGGACGATCTCGGCGAAGTCACCGAGGTCCGCGACCTCGACGAGCCGTTCGGCAACCTGCTGGCGGGCGGCCGCGTCGGTCTTGGTCACGGCCGCGACCAGCGGCGTACGGCCCAGGCCCGCCAGCTTGCCGGCGATGAACCGGTCGCCGGGCCCGACGCCCTGGTCGGCGGGGACGCAGAACACGACCACGTCGACCTCGCCGAGAGTTGTCAGCACGACGTCGTTCAAGCGCTCGCCGAGCAGGGTGCGGGGCCGGTGGAACCCCGGCGTGTCCACGAGTACGAGCTGCCCGTCGGGCCGGTGCAGGACGCCCCGGACGGCATGACGGGTCGTCTGCGGGCGGCCGCTGGTGATCGCGACCTTCGCCCCGACCAGGGCGTTGGTCAGCGTGGACTTGCCGGTGTTCGGCCGCCCCACCAGGCACGCGAAACCGCTGCGGTACGGGCGATCCTGGGCCACCGCTTCAGATCTCCGCGGTGGCGACGACGGCGCCGTCGGGCGTCGCCAGCAGCACGGTTACCCCCCGCGCGAGCTCGCGCAGCAGGGCGCGGTCACCGTCGGACAACGACGGGTCGTCCGCCACGAGCGCGAACGCCTCGAACCGGCGCGCACCGCTGGACACGGCTGCCGACAACGCCCCGCGCAGCGCACTCGTCGTCAGCGAGGGGTCCTCGTGGCGGACCGTGGCGGCGGCGTACGTGCGGCCGCTGTCGTCGCGGGCGGCCGCACCCTCCGCCGGCCCCGGGTAACCCCGCGTCCGCGCGGTCCGCGCCAAGGTCACGATCTTCGCGTCCTCGGGTTCCAAGCCCGCGGTCACAGCGCCTCCCGCCTGGTCACCAGCACGGTGCCGATGCGGTTGCGACGGCCGGTCGTCGACTCCGCCTCCAAGCGCACCGACACGGCGCCGCTCGCGATCTCCACCGCCGCGCCGGGGATCGGTACGCGTCCCAACGCCGCCTGGAGCAGGCCGCCGACCGTCTCCACGTCGTCGCGGTCCAGCTCGGCGCCGGTCAGCTCCTCCAGCTCGTCGACCGGGAGGCGGGCGGTCACCCGCCACGAGCCGGCGCCGAGCTCGGTGACCAGCGTCTCGGCCCGGTCGGACTCGTCGATGATCTCGCCGACGATCTCCTCGAGGATGTCCTCGATGGTCACGAGGCCGGCGGTGCCGCCGTACTCGTCGACGACCACCGCGAGGTGCACGCGACCCGCCTGCATCTCGCGCAGCAGCTCGTCGACCGGCTTCGAGTCCGGGACGAACGAGGCGGGACGCATCAGGTCCTCGACGTGCCAGGTCTTCCGCGAGCTCGAGAGGGCCTTGGCGGCCAGGTCCTTCAGGAACACGACGCCCACGACGTCGTCCTCGCTCTCCCCCACGACCGGCAGCCGGCTGAACCCCGACCGCAGGCACAGGCTCGTCGCCTGCCGGACCGTCTTCCCGCGTTCGATCACCACCATGTCCGGGCGCGGCACCATCACCTCGCGCACGACCGTCTCGCCGAGGTCGAACACCGAGTCGATCAGCTGCCGCTCGCGCTCGTCGACGACCCCCCGCTGCTCGGCCAGCTCGACCAGGGCGCGCAGCTCACCCTCGGATGCGAACGGACCCTCGCGCAGGCCGCGCCCCGGTGTGACCGCGTTGCCGAGCGCGATGAGCAGGCGCGGAAGCGGCCCGAACAACGCGGTCAGGGCGGCGACCGGCCCTGCCGACGCCAACGCGATCCGCCGTGCGTGCTGCTGGCCGAGCGTGCGTGCGATGACGCCGATGACGACGTACGAGACCACCGTCATGCCGCCCACCGCGATACCGAAGGAGGCGAACCCCTCACCTTCCTGGCGAACGACGAACACCGTCGCCGCGACGAGCGCACCGGTCTCGGCCAGCGTACGGAGGAGCAGCAGGAGGTTCAGCGGACGCGCCCGTTCCTCCATCAGCGCGACCAGGCGCGGGGCGCCGCGACGGTGCTCCTCGGCGAGCGCGCGGGCGGCCGGCGGGCTGACCCGGCCCAGTGCTGCCTCGAGGCAGGCCAGGATCGCCGCGACGACGACGAGCACGGCGAGCAGGACGACCAGCGCGATGTCCTCCCCTGTCACAGGCGCGCCTCGAAGGCCGCGACGATCCGCTCCTGCCGGGCGAACATCTCCTTCTCCTGGTCGGGGTCGCCGTGGTCGTACCCGAGCAGGTGCAAGAGGCCGTGGACCACCAGGATGTGGATCTCGTGCAGGAACGGGTGACCGCGCTCGGCGGCCTGCCGGACGGCGAACTCGGGGCAGACCACGATGTCGCCCAGCAGCGCGGGTCCCGGCCGGGAGGGCGCCTGCTCCCAGGATCCGTGCTCGGTCAGCTCGTCCATCGGAAAGCTGAGGACGTCGGTGGGTCCGGGCTCGTCCATCCACTTCTCGTGGAGCCCCGCCATCGCGTCCAGGTCGACGGCGAGCAGCGACACCTCCGCCTGCGGGTGCACGCCGAGCGTGTCCAGCGCGAAGCGCAGCAGGTCCGACAGCTGCGCCGTCTCGAGCGGGACGCCGGACTCGTTCGCGACGAAGACGGTCATGGTGCGGGGGGCGTCATGGCCGGCGCGATCGACCGCGCCCGGAAGCGCCGCGCGGCTCGGGCTCCTCGTGCCGGCGGTCGTCGTAGCGCGCGTAGGCGTCGACGATCTCGCTGACGAGCTGGTGCCGGACAACGTCGTCGGACGTGAGCCGGGCGAAGTGCACGTCGTCGATGTCGGCGAGGATCTCCTGCACCACGCGCAGTCCGGACTGGGTGCCACCCGGCAGATCCACCTGCGTCACGTCGCCGGTCACCACCATCTTGGAACCGAAACCGAGCCGGGTCAGGAACATCTTCATCTGCTCCGGGCTGGTGTTCTGCGCCTCGTCCAAGAGCACGAACGCGTCGTTCAGGGAGCGACCACGCATGTACGCGAGCGGGGCGACCTCGATGGTCCCGGCGGCGATGAGCCGGGGGACGGCGTCGGGGTCGAGCATGTCGTGCAGGGCGTCGTAGAGCGGCCGCAGGTACGGGTCGATCTTGTCGTACAGGGTGCCCGGCAGGTAGCCGAGCCGCTCCCCCGCCTCCACCGCCGGCCGGGTCAGGATGATGCGGTTGACCTGCTTGGACTGCAGCGCCTGCACGGCCTTGGCCCTCGCGAGGTAGGTCTTGCCGGTCCCGGCCGGGCCGATCCCGAAGACGATCGTGTGGCTGTCGATGGCGTCGACGTACCTCTTCTGGTTCAGGGACTTGGGCCGTACGGTCCGGCCGCGGCTGGACACGATGCCCAGGGACAGCACGTCGGCGGGGCGTTCGTCGGAGTCGGCGGACCGCAGGAGCGACAACGTGTTGCGGACCTGGTCGGGGCCGATGACCTGGCCGCGGCCGACCATCGCCACGAGCTCGATCACGAGCCGACGGCCGAGGTCCGCGTCGGGGCCGGTCAGGGTGACCTCGTTGCCGCGGACATGGACGTCGGTCCCGGGCAGCGCCTGCTCCACGGCTCGCAGGGTCACGTCGCGATGGCCCAGCAGCCGCACCATGTCGATCGCCGGCGGCACGACGAACAGCGCGGTGGGTGTACCCGGGGAGGGGCCGGTGGGCTCGGTCAGGGGTTGCTCTTCCTCGTGGTGATCGCTTCGGGCACGAGTCTACGGCTCGCCCGCGGCCGGATTCGGGTCCACGAGGTCGGCGAACGGTGTCGGCTCGCGGGTGAGGGCGTACGTCGCCCAGTGCAGCGCGCTCACCGTGCCGTCCGGTGCCCTCGTGACCCGAAGCAGCTCCCCGGTCTCGCGCCCACTCACGGTCCGCCAGCGCTCGGGCTCGCCGTCCAGCCGGGTGAAGACGGCCGGGGCGCGCCAGGACGGCGCCGAGGCGAGCCGCGCTTCGAGCCGGTCGTGCCAGGCGATCACGACCTCCGCGCCCTCGGTCCACCAGTGCCCCAGCAGCGGGCGGACGTCCGGCGGCGCGGCGGCGCCGGGGCGCCACGGCTCGACCGGAGGTGGCTCGGCGTCGAGCGCGTCCTCGAGCAGGCCCATCGCGAGCTCGTCGGGGGTGGCGCCGCGTCCCGCGGCGGTGAGGACGGCCGCGGACGTGTGCGTCTCGGGGTCGGCGACGACCGCGGCCAGGAACCCGGGCATCGCGCCGCCGTGACCGACGAGGATGCGTTCGCCGCGACGGAACAGCATCAGCCCGAGCCCGTACGCGACGTTCCAGCGCTGGGCGTCGGCCATGACGGCGACCTCGGCCATCTCCTCCAGCGTCGTCGGCGCCAGCACGGCCGGGTCGGGGTCGGTGAGGAACACCCCCCAGCGGGCGACGTCGGAGGCCGTCGACCACAGCTGCGCGGCCGGGGCGACCGCACCGATGGGGAACAGCGGCTCGCTCCGGACGTGGTCGGACCAGGGCTCGGTGAACCCGCCGGTGATGTACGGATCGGTCGGCTCGGCCGACGTACGGGTCAGGCCCAGGGGCAGCAGCAGCCGCTCGGACAGCACCGCCTCCCAGGGGCGTCCACGACGGGCCGCGACCACCTGCCCGAGCAGCGCGAAGGCCAGGTTCGAGTAGTGAAAGCGCCGGGCCGGCGGGAGAACCTGCTCGGTCCGCTCGAGTCCCGCGAGCAGCGTCGCCTCGTCGGGCAGCGGGCCGCCGGCCCAGATGTCCCCGGCCGGCTCCCGTTGCAGTCCCGACAGGTGCGACAGCGCCCGGCGGACGGTCACGCCGGTGTCCACGCGAACGTCGAGGTGGTCGGCCAGCCGGTCCTCGAGCGACAGCAGGCCGTCGTCGCGGCACTGCAGCACGAGCGCCGCGGTGAACGTCTTGGTGATCGACCCGATGCGGAACGCGTGCTCGGGTCCGGCGTGCACGGCCTCGGACCACAGGCAGGCCGCGCCGCGGCGTACCTCTGCCGACACCGCCGGCAGCCGCTGGTCGACCTGCGCCCGGCGCAGTCGCCGCGACAACCGCTCGGTGGCGCTCATCGGTGCGTCCCGCCGCCGTGCCGCCCGTCGCGGGTGAGCACGAGCCCCGCGATGCCGGCGGCGAGCAACAGCGCGGCGCCGATCACCACGGCGAAGAACACGTGCACGTAGTGCGTGGTGGAGTCGTCGGACGTCGACCCGGAGGCGGGGGTGATCGCCACCTCAGGGCTGCTGCTGCTCAGGCTGCCGAGGCTGCCGGTGCCCAGCACGAACGTCTGGGTGGGGCCGCCGGTCTGCGACTCGGAGATCGAGTACGGCGCGGCGGCGGACCTCGTCGTGGTGGGACGGTACGAGGTGGTCGTGTGCCGCACGGGGGTGCTGCTTCGCGTTGCGGGCCGACTGGAGGTGGCCGAGGAGGCGGACGACGCCGTCGTGGCCGGCGCGCTGGTCGGCGAGGGGCCGCTGGTCGGCGAGGTCGTCACCGGGACGGAGATGATCGGCGGCGAGGACGGGTCGTCGGCGGCCCGGGCGGTGGCGCCGATCCCAGCCGCGGCCGGGACGACCACCAGCAGGCCGACCACAGCGGGCACGCCCACCAGCGCGGTGACCGCAGCGCGGCGAACCCGCCGCGGCGCGTGGTCCACCAGGCCGCCTCCGCTTCCGCACATCCGATCTGGAGGGACTGTAGAGGTCGATGCCCGACCCGGGCACCGCACCGCGCCGGTCCGCCGGCCGGTCACGCCCACCGGCCGGTGCGGGACAACAGCGCCGCGGCGGCCGCGATCCCCGCGCTGGACGTACGCAGCACCTCCGGCCCCAGCCGGCAGGCCACCGCGCCCAGCGCGTCGACCTCCTCGGGGGCGATGCCGCCTTCGGGGCCGACCACGAGCACGACGGACCCGGCCGCTGCGACGTCCACGTCGGCCAGGGGGCGGCCGGCGGCCTCGTGCAGCACGACCCCGAGGTCGGCGGCGCGGACCAGCCCCGCAACCTGAGCGGTGGACGCCAGCGGCGTGACCTGTGGCCACCAGACCCGCCGGCTCTGCTTGGCGGCGGCGTCCGCCACGGCCTGCCAGCGCAGGCGTCCGCGCGCCTGCCGGTCGCCGTCCCAGCGGACCACCGACCGGGCCGCCGCCCACGGGACGATCTCGTCGGCGCCGACCTCGGTCAGCAGGTCGACGGCCCGCTCGGCGTGCTCACCCTTGGCCAGCGCCTGCACGACCGTCAGCCGTGGCGACGCCGGCGGAACCCGACGCGGGTCGCACACCTGCAGGTCGAGCGCGTCCCGGTGGCTCGCCGTCACCACGGCGCGCGCGGACCCCCCCGTACCGTCGACGAGCAGGAGCTCCTCGCCGGCGCGCAGCCGCCGGACGGCGGCGGCGTGCCGCCCCTCCGGACCGAGCAGCCGGTACGGGCCGGCGTCGGGCAGCGGGACCGCACGGAAGACCGGACGGGTCACCTGGGCCGGCGCAGCCGTCCGAACAGCCCGCCGGCGTGCCCGTCCGAGCCGACCACGCGGGGCAGCTCCTCGCGGCGCAGCGACGCAAGCTGCTCGAGCAGGGCCGTCTGCTCGTCGTCGAGCCTGGTCGGTGTCTGCACGACGACGTGCACGTGCAGGTGCCCGCGGCCGTCGGCGCGCAGGTGCGGGACGCCGCGGGCGCGCAGGGTCACGACCGCGCCGCTCTGGGTGCCGGGGCGGACGTCGACCTGCTCCTCTCCGTCGAGGGTCGGCAAGGGGACCGACGTGCCGAGGGCAGCCGCGGTCATCGGCACGGTGATCTCGCAGTGCAGGTCGTCGCCCTCGCGGGTGAACACGGGGTGCTCGCGCTCGTGCACCTCGACGTACAGGTCGCCCGCGGGGCCGCCGCCGGGCCCCACCTCGCCCTCACCGGCCAGCCGGATGCGCATGCCGTCCTCGACACCGGCCGGGATCTTGACCGGCAGGGTGCGCCGTTGGCGGACCCTGCCGTCACCGCCGCACTGCGGGCAGGGCGAGGGGATGACGATGCCGGTCGCGCCGCACGTGTGGCACGGACGTGAGGTCACGACCTGGCCGAGGAACGTGCGGTTCACCGACTGGATCTCGCCGCGACCCTGGCACGTCGAGCAGGTGACCACCTTGGTGCCGGGCGAGGTCCCCTCGCCGTGGCACGCGTCGCAGAGCACGGCCGAGTCGATGGTGATGTCGCGCGTCGTACCGAACGCCGTGTCGGCCAGGTCGACGTCCACGCGGATGAGCGCGTCCTGCCCGGGACGCGTGCGCGGCGCGGGCCCACGGGCCGCGCCGGCGCCGCCGCCGAAGAACGCATCCATGATGTCGCCGAGACCGCCGAACCCGAAGCCCTGCGCCGTGGGACCGGCGCCGCCACCCATCGGGTCGGCGCCGAGATCGACCATCTGCCGCTTCTGCGGGTCGGACAGGACCTCGTACGCCTGGGTGACCTCCTTGAACCGCGCCTCGGCGGCGGCGTCGCCCGGGTTCTTGTCCGGATGCAGCTGCACGGCCAGCCGGCGGTACGCGCGCTTGATCTCCTCGGGGGTGGCATCGCGCGCGACGCCGAGGACGGCGTAGTAGTCGGTCACGGTGTCCCCAACAGCTTGCCGACGTAGCGGGCCACGGCCTGCACGGCGGTGATGTTCTGCGCGTAGTTCATCCGGGTCGGGCCGAGCACGCCCATGCCACCGAGCGCACGCCCGCCGCCGCCGTACCCGATGGACACCACCGACGTGCTGCGCAGCTGCTCCAGCTCGTTCTCCTCGCCGATGCGAACGGTGACCGTCGAGGCGTCGTGCGCCTCGCCGATGAGCCGCATCAGCACGACGTGCTCCTCCAGAGCCTCGAGGACCGGGCGCAGCGTGCCGGGGAAGTCCGCCGCGGTCGCCCGCGCGAGGTTGGCGGCCCCGCCGATCACGATGCGTTCCTCGGGCTGCTCGACGAGCGCCTCCATGGCGACCGTGATGACCTGGGTGAGCAACGGGCGCAACGCGGCGTCGGCGACGTCCGCCAGGTCCGCGAGCAGCGACGGCACCTCGTCGAGCGGGCGCTCCGCGATCGCCCCGTTGAGGGCGGTGCGCAGGTCGGCCACCTGGCCGTCGAGCAGCTGCTCGTGCGTCTCGACCACCCGCTGCTCGACCCGTCCGGTGTCGGTGATGAACACCAGCAGCAGGCGCGCCGCTTGGAGCTGGACCAGCTCGACGTGGCGCACCGACGACCGCTGGAGCGAGGGGTACTGGACGACGGCCACGTGCCTGGTCAGCTGGGCGAGCAGCCGCACGCTGCGCCGGACCACGTCGTCGAGGTCGACCGCGCCCTCGAGGAACGACGCGATCGCCCGCCGCTCGGGCGCGGACAGCGGCTTGACCGTCGAGAGCCGGTCGACGAACAGGCGATAGCCCTTGGCGGTCGGGACCCGGCCGGCGCTGGTGTGCGGCTGGACGACGTACCCCTCGTCCTCGAGCGAGGCCATGTCGTTGCGCAACGTCGCGGGGCTCACCCCGAGGTGGTGCCGCTCGGCGAGCGCCTTCGAGCCCACCGGCTCCTGGGTGGCGACGAAGTCCTCGACGATCGCGCGCAGCACCTCGAGCCGCCGGTCCTCCACGCCGTCACCTCCACCGCTCGCCTGGCACTCACCCGCCCAGAGTGCCAGTCTACGGGCCGGATCACGGTACGAGCGCGCGGACGACCGTGTCGGCGAGCAGCCGGCCGCGCAGCGTCAGCACCAGCCGGTCGCCCCGGACCGCCACGAGGCCGTCGGCGGCCAGCCCCTGTACCGGGGCCGGGTCGGGCAGCTCGGCGAGCGGCAGACCCTCCGCGAGGCGTACCCCGAGCAGGATCCGCTCGGCGCGCCGTTCGGTGTCGGTCAGCACCTCGCGGGCCGCGGCCGGCCACCGGCCCTCGGCCAGCGCCGCGGCGTACGCGGCCGGGTGGCGGACGTTCCACCAGCGCGTCCCCGCCACGTGCGAATGCGCGCCTGGACCGACACCCCACCAGTCGTGCGACCGCCAGTAGCCGAGGTTGTGCCGGCACGGCTCACCCCAGTTCGACACCTCGTACCAGGCCAGGCCGGCGGCCGAGAGCATCGCGTCCGCGACCTCGTACCGGCCGGCGAGAACATCGTCGTCGGGTGCCTCCGCCTCACCGCGCGCGACCTTGCGGGCCAGCGCGGTGCCGTCCTCGACGACGAGCGCGTACGCGGACACGTGCGTGGGCTCGGCGGCGAGGGCGGTCTCCAGCGACCGTCGCCAGTCCTCGTCGCGCTCGCCCGGCCCGCCGTAGATGAGGTCGAGCGACACCTGGCCGAACCCGTGTGCGCGCGCCAGCCGGGCAGCCTCGACGGCGCGGCCGGGCGTGTGGACGCGGTCGAGAGCCGCGAGCACGTGGGGGGCGGCGCTCTGCATCCCGAGCGACAGGCGGGTGACACCCATGGCCAGCAGGGCGTCCAGCAGCGCCGGCGTCACGGTCTCGGGGTTCGCCTCGACGGTGACCTCCTCCGCGACGCCGAACGACTGGTGCACCTCGCCGAGCACCGACCCGAGCAGCGCGGGGTCGAGCAGCGTCGGCGTCCCGCCGCCGACGAACACGGTCCGGACGGGAGCGGCGTCCAGCTGCGAGGCAGCGAGACCCACTTCGCGGACAGCGGCCTGGGCCCACGCGTCCGGGCCGGTCGCGCCACCGAGCTCACCCGCCGTGTAGGTGTTGAAATCGCAGTAGCCGCAGCGGGTTGCGCAGAACGGCACGTGTACGTAGACACCGAACGGACCCGCC
This sequence comes from Mycobacteriales bacterium, assembly GCA_036379355.1. Taxonomy (GTDB): domain Bacteria; phylum Actinomycetota; class Actinomycetes; order Mycobacteriales; family CAJCIY01; genus CAJCIY01. The sequence continues at coordinate 36,094 of DASVGV010000139.1, forward strand.
GGCGTCCCCGGCGGAACCGGTCCCGTCCGGGGGACCGGCTCGCCGGGCGGCGGTGTGCTGGGCACCGGTCACACGGCCGGGCGCGCCAGCTCGCCGGCCGCGGAACCCGGCCGGTCCGCCGGGTCGGTGGGAGCACCGAGGACGCGGGACCGTTCCCGGGCCAGCAGCACCACGCCGCCGGCCGCGACAGCAGCGGCCGCCACGGCACCGACGGCGTACCAGCCGGACCGCAGCCGGTCGCCGGCGACGACCACGCCGAGGCCGAGGCTTGCGAGCGGGTCGAGCAGGGTGAGGACGACGAGGTTGAGCGCCAGCGGGCCGTTCGCGTAGGCGCGCTGCGCGAGCGCCAGCCCGGCGCCGGAGACGGCGGCGGTGAGGTAGACCGACGGGCGGGCGAGCAGGCCGACGAGACCGTGCTCGCCGAAGTCGTTTCCGGCCGCGTGCGCCGTGGTCGCGGTGGTCGCGAACAGCAGGCCCGCGGCGAGGGCGCAGCCCACGGCCGACCGGACCTGGCTGCCGCGGGTCAGCACCAGCAGCAGCACGCACAGCAGGGAGACGACGATGACGGCCGGGATGAGACCGCCCTGCCCGGGGCCGTGGCGGGGGTTCGCCGCGAGGATGACGCCGGCCAGGCCGACGCCGACGGCCGCCACCCCGAGCCACGCGGACCGCGACGGCCGTACCCGCCCGATCAGCAGGCCGAACGGCAGGACCGCAACCTGCAGGACCTGGACCTCGATGACGCTGCCGAGATGCAGCGCGATGACCTGGAGGGCGAAGCCGACCGCGTCGATGGCGCCGCCGACGAGCCAGAGCGGCGTGACCACCAGGGACAGCCGGGCGCCGTGCGCCTGCGCGGCGCGCTGCTGCACGACGACCGCGGCGGCAAAGCAGGCGGCGGCAAGCAGCGCCACGACCACGGTCACGGTTCCAGCCTACGGTCGGTACGCACGGCGGCGAGCCGGTTTCCCCGCTGGCGCGCGACCCTCGGATCCTCGGTCAGTCGGCGGTGGACAGGGCCGCGATGAAGGCCTCCTGGGGCACCTCGACCCGGCCGATGTTCTTCATCCGCTTCTTGCCTTCCTTCTGCTTCTCCAGCAGCTTGCGCTTGCGGCTGATGTCGCCGCCGTAGCACTTGGCGAGCACGTCCTTGCGCAGGGCGCGGATGTTCTCCCGGGCGATGACCCGCGACCCGATTGCCGCCTGGATCGGGACCTCGAACTGCTGGCGCGGGATGAGCGTGCGCAGCTTCGTCGTCATGCTGGTGCCGTACGCGTACGCCTTCTCCTTGTGCACGATCGCGGAGAACGCGTCGACCGGCTCCCCCTGCAGCAGGATGTCCACGCGTACCAGGTCGCTCTTCTGCTCGCCGGACAGCTCGTAGTCGAGGGACGCGTACCCGCGGGTGCGGCTCTTGAGGGCGTCGAAGAAGTCGAAGATGATCTCCGCGAGCGGCAGCGTGTAGCGCAGCTCGACGCGCGACTCCGAGAGGTAGTCCAGGCCGCCGAGCATGCCGCGCCGCGACTGGCACAGCTCCATGATCGCGCCGACGTGCTCGCTGGGCGCAAGGACCATCGCGCGCACGACCGGCTCCCAGACCTCGGCCACCTTTCCGTACGGCATCTCGCTGGGGTTGGTGACGGTCACCTCCTCGCCGCTCTCCATGACGACGCGGTAGACGACGTTGGGGGCCGTCGAGATCAGCGTCAGGTCGAACTCGCGCTCGAGCCGCTCCCGCACGATCTCGAGGTGCAGCAGGCCGAGGAAGCCGACGCGGAAGCCGAAGCCGAGCGCCACCGACGTCTCCGGTTCGTACGTGAGTGCCGCGTCGTTGAGGCGCAGCTTGTCGAGGGCGTCGCGCAGGTCCGGATAGTCGCTGCCGTCCATGGGATACAGGCCCGAGAACACCATCGGGCGCGGGTCGCGGTAGCCGCCGAGCGGCTGGTCCGCCGGTCGGCTCGCCACGGTGATCGTGTCCCCGACGCGAGCCTCGCGCACGTTCTTCACGCCGGGGATCACGTAGCCGACCTCGCCGACCCCGAGGCTCTGCCGGACGATCGGCTCGGGCGAGATCACGCCCACCTCGAGGGTCTCGTGGGTGGCCCGCGTCGACATCATCAGCAGCCGGTCCCGCGCCTGGAGCTCGCCGTCGACGACCCGGACGTAGGTGATGACGCCGCGGTAGGCGTCGTAGACCGAGTCGAAGATCAGCGCGCGGGCCGGTGCCTCCGGATCACCCTGCGGCGCAGGGACATCCCCGACGATCCGGTCGAGCAGGTCGATCACACCCTCGCCGGTCTTGGCGCTGATGCGGTGGACGTCCTCCGGCTCGCAGCCGAGCAGGTGGGCCAGCTCGTCGGCGTACCGGTCCGGCTGGGCGGCCGGCAGGTCGATCTTGTTCAGCACCGGGATGATGTGCAGGTCGCTCTCGAGGGCGAGATAGAGGTTCGCGAGCGTCTGCGCCTCGATCCCCTGCGCGGCGTCGACGAGCAGGACCGCGCCCTCGCAGGCCGCAAGCGACCGGCTGACCTCGTAGGTGAAGTCGACGTGCCCCGGCGTGTCGAGCAGGTGCAGCACGTAGTCGCGGCCGTCCGCCGTCGACGTCCAGGGCAGACGCACGCTCTGCGCCTTGATCGTGATGCCGCGCTCGCGCTCGATGTCCATCCGGTCGAGGTACTGCGCGCGCATGTTGCGCTGCTCGATGACGCCGGTGACCTCGAGCATCCGGTCGGCGAGCGTCGACTTGCCGTGGTCGATGTGGGCGATGATGCAGAAGTTGCGGATGCTCGCCGGGTCGGTCCGGTCGCTCGCCGCTGCCTTCACCGTCCCATCGTCCCATCCCGCCGCGTCGGTTCCCGCTGGACGCGGCTGGCACCGTGTCCCTCATGGACCTCGGCGAAGGGGTACGCCCGCACTGGTCGACGCTTTTGCCGCACGTCGTGGCGGAGGTCGAGCGGCGTCTCGGCGGGCCGATCACCGCGGTCCACGAGGTGCGCGGCGGCTTCTCCCCCGCCGTCGCCGCGCGGGTCGCGTCCGGCACTCGGACAGCCTTCGTGAAGGCCTGCGGCCCCACGGAGAACCGGTTCAGCATCGGCATGTACCGCGCGGAGGCCCGCATCGCGGCGGTCCTGCCCGACATCCCCCCGCTCGCGCCGCTGCGCTGGTCGTACGACGACGGTGACTGGGTGGTGCTCGGCTTCGACGACCTGGGTGGCGCGCCGCCGCCGCTGCCCTGGACCGACGCTGACCTGGACGCCACCCTCGCCGCCGTGCACGCCGTGCACGCCGCCCTCACGCCTGCCCCCGTGGCGGCACCGCCGGCAGCCGGGGCGCACGAGCGCATGTTCCGGGGCTGGCGAAGGCTCACCGGCGACGAGACCGGTCTCGACGACTGGTCGCGGCGGCACCTCGCCGCGTTGCAGGAGGTCGAGGCCGTCTGGCCCGCGTCGTTGGCCGGCGACACCCTGCTGCACGGCGACCTGCGCGCGGACAACGTCGTCCTCGTCCCAGGGCGCGGGCCGGTGCTGGTCGACTGGCCGGCCGCGAACGTCGGGCCGCCGTGGTTCGACCTGGTGATCCTGGCCCCGTCCGTGCAGGCGCAGGGCGGGCCCGCGTGCGCAGACCTGCTGGAGCGGGCCGGGCTCGACGCACCGGCGGACGCGCTGGCGTTCGCCGTCGTCGGCATCGCCGGATACCTCACGGCCAACGCGCTGCGGCCGGCGCCGCCGGGGATGCCGACGCTGCGCGCCTTCCAGGCGCAGCAAGGACACCCGGCCCGCGCCTGGGCAGCGCGGCTGCTCGGCCTGGACTGACGTCATCGGTCGCCGGCTCCGGTATGCTCGGACGCTGATCGCCCGGTACGCCGGACACACCGGAGCAGCGCTCGCGCTGCGACCCGTGCCTCGGCGTGAGCACGCCGCCGACCGTCGTACACCCACCAGGAAGAGATCACGTTCGCATGGCCAACATCAAGAGCCAGATCAAGCGCATCAAGACGAACGAGAAGGCGCGGCTGCGCAACAAGGACGTCAAGAGCGCGCTGAAGACCGCCGTCCGCCGGGCGCACGAGGCCCAGGCCTCCGGGGACGCCGCGGCCGCGACCGCCGCGGTCGCAGAGGCGTCGAAGCGGCTCGACAAGGCCGCGAGCAAGGGCGTGATCCACAAGAACCAGGCCGCGAACCGCAAGTCCGCCCTCGCCGCCGGCCTGGCCAAGACCGCCGCGAAGTAGCCGGCTCGCGACGGCCGCGCGAGCCGGCTAGGCCCCGAGGTAGGCCAGGACCGCGAGCACGCGGCGGTTGTCGTCCTCCGACGGCGGCAGTCCCAGTCGGGTGAAGATCGAGTTCGTGTGCTTGCTGACCGCCTTCTCGGTGATGAACAGGCGCCCCGCGATGGCCGCGTTGGAGCGGCCCTCGGCCATCAGCCCGAGCACGTCCCGCTCCCGCGGGGTCAACGACGCGACCGGATCGGCGGGACCGGCGCGGCCCAGCAGCTGCCCCACGACCTCGGGGTCGAGCACCGTCCCGCCGCCCGCGACGCGCTCCACCGCGTCGACGAACTGCCCGACGTCGAAGACCCGGTCCTTCAGGAGGTAGCCCACGCCACCGGCCCGGTCGGCCAGCAGCTCCCGCGCGTACAGCTGCTCGACGTACTGGCTGAGCACCAGGACCGGCAGTCCGGGCATGTGGGCACGCGCCTCGAGCGCCGCGCGGATGCCCTCGTCGGTGTGCGTCGGTGGCAGCCGGACGTCGACCACCGCCAGGTCGGGTTGGTGCGCGATGAGCGCCCGGAGCAGTGACGGCCCGTTGTCGACGGCCTCCACGACCTCGATGTCGTGCGCCTCGAGAAGCCGGATCAGCCCGTCTCGGAGGAGGGCGAGGTCTTCGGCGAGGACGACGCGCACGGGAGCACCATATGGAGCCGGGTGGGTCCGCCCGGGGGCGAGTCGACCGCCAGCCGCCCGTCGAAGGCGGCGAGCCGGCGCTCGATGCCGCGTAGCCCGCCGCCGTCGGTGACGACGGCCCCGCCGACGCCATCGTCGCCGAGCTCCAGCCGCAGCTCCCCCGCCGCGTACGACAGCGAGATCTCTGCGCGTCGCGCGCTCCCGTGCTTGATGACGTTCGTCAGACCTTCCGCGATGGCGAAGTACGCCGCCGCCTCCACCGGGGCCGGCAGCGGCCCCACGCCGCCGGTGTGGACGCCGACCTCCAAGGGCGCCGCCAGAGCGAGAGCCTGCACGGCTCCCACCAGGCCCCGATCGGCCAGCACCGGCGGATGGATCCCGCGAACCAGGTCCCGCAGCTCCGCGAGCGCCGCCAGGCTCGAAGCCCGGGCCTCCACGAGCAGCGAACGGACCGCCTCGGGGTCGCTCGCCAGCTGCGCCTCGGCGAGCGAGAGGCTCATGCCCAGGGCGACCAGCCGGGCCTGCGCCCCGTCGTGCAGGTCGCGCTCGATGCGGCGCAGCTCGGCGGCCTGGGTGTCGACCGTCTCGGCCCGGGACTCGGCGAGCTCCTCGACCCGCAGCGCGAGGGCGCTCTTCTCGGTCACGCCGAGCAGTGCGGCGGACAGCCAGCAGTCGAGCCGGAGGGCGAAGCCGGCCGGGACGAACACGAGCAGCAGGTCGAGCACACCCTCGAGGACCGCCAGGATCGCCAGCACCAGACCGGCCGTCCCCTGCAGACCCAGCCAGGTCAGGTCGCGCCGCCGGGCCGGGTCGCGGACGAGGCCGCGCAGGCGGGACCAGGGACCGCCGGCCGTCCGGCGCAGGTAGGGCGAGTCCACCGGTTGCCGCAGCACGTACCGCGACACCCGACGCTGAACCTGGGCCAGCGGGCGCGTCAGCGCGGCGACCGCGACGACCAGCGGTATGCCCCAGGCGACCAGGACGAGCCCCAGGCCGACGACGGCGAGCACGAACAGGGCCAGCGAGCAGGCCGCGACGCCCAGCTGGCCGACCGCCAGGCCCAGGAAGGCCAGCCGCCGCCGCATGCCGACACCACGCACCCGGCCAGTCTCGGGCATCTGACTGCGCCCGGCAGGGGAGCTAGCCCCACCACGACTGGGGGCTCAGCGCCCCTGACGGCGTGCCGCGCAGCCAGGACGGTGACATCGCCGAGCTTTCCGCCCCGGAGGTGCCCCGATGTCCACACTCACCGCAGACCCACCGACCACGCGCACGTCCCGGCGCTCCCCCGTCGTCGTGCGCACGGCCCGATGGAGTGCCCTGCACCCGTGGCGGGCGATCGCCCTCTGGCTGGTGTTCGTCGCGACCTGCGCGTTCGTCGGCGGCGCAGTGGGGCTGCGTACGCAGAGCGACCAGCAGGGCCTGCACGGCCAGTCGGCGCAGGCAGCGCAGTGGCTGCACGGCGCCGGGCTGGACCAGCCGGACACCGAGGACGTCCTGATCACCGCCCGCAGCGGCAACCTCGACCACGCGGCGGCGCTGCGCGCCGCGGCGGACGTGACGAGGCGGCTGACCGGGCTCCCCGAGGTCAGCCACGTCGCCACACCGGTCACGTCCCCGGACGGGTCGGCCGTCCTCGTCGAGGCGTCGCTGACCACGGGCGCCTCCGCCGGACGGCTGCTGGACGCCACGGCGGCCACCCAGGTCTCGTCACCCGCGCTGCGCGTCGAGGAGGTCGGCTCCGCGTCGTTCGACGACGCCGTGAACCACCAGGTGGCCCAGGACCTCGCCGCCGCGGCGACCCTGTCGCTTCCCGTGACCCTGATCATCATGATCTTGGCGTTCGGCGCCGTGGTGGCCGCCGGCGTGCCCGTCCTGCTGGCCCTGTCGGCCGTCGGCGCCGCCACGGGGCTGTCGTCGCTCGTGTCGCACGTGCTTCCGGACTCGGGGTCGACCAGCTCCATGATCCTGCTGATGGGCATGGCCGTCGGCGTCGACTACTCCTTGTTCTACGTGACGCGGGCGCGGGCCGAACGCCGGCGCGGCCTGTCGCCGCTGGCCGCGGTGGAGGTCGCCGCGGCGACCAGCGGCCATGCGGTCGTGGTCTCCGGAGCCGCCGTGATCACGTCCATGGCGGGCCTGTTCCTCGCGACCGACATGACGTTCGCCTCGCTCGCGGCCGGCTCGATCATCGTGGTCGCGGTCGCCGTCGTCGGGTCGCTGACGGTGCTGCCCGCACTTCTCGTCACGCTGGGCGGCCGCATCGACCGCCTGCGGGTGCCGTTCCTCGGCCGCGAGCGGACGCCGCGGCTGTGGCCCGCGCTCCTGCGGCCCGTCGTCGCGCACCCGGGGCGGTCGCTCGTCGCCGCAGTGGTCGTCCTCGGCGCGCTGGCCGTGCCGGCGCTGGGGCTCCGACTCGCCGCCGACAGCCCACGGTCACTGCCGACCTCGATCGCCGAGACGCACGCCCTCGCCCGCCTCACCGCGGCGTTCCCCGGAACCACGACGACGCACGACGTCGTGGTGACGGCCCCCGCCGCCGACGCCGCGCAGGTGACCGGCCGACTGCACACGCTCGCGGCGACGGTCCGGTCCGACCCGTCCTTCGTCGCCGGCACCGCGTCGTACGCCTCCTCGCCCGGCGGCGCCGTCCAGGTGCTGCGGGTCGATGCGCCGTACGATCCCGAGTCGGCCGGCGCCAAGGACGGCGTACGCACGCTCCGGTCGGCAGAAGGTGCTGTGACACAAGGGATTGCCGGCGCCCATGTCGCGGTGGGCGGCGAGACGGCCGCGGACATGGACACGGACGCGCACCTGTCCGAGCGACTGCCCTGGGTCGTGGCCGGTGTCGTGCTGGTGACGATGCTGATCATGGCGTGGGTGTTCGGCTCGGTCGCGATCTCGCTCGTGACCGCGGCGGCGAACCTGCTGTCAGCGGGAGCCGCGTTCGGCGTGCTTGCGCTGGTGTTCGGGCATCACTGGTTCGACGGGGTGCTGGGCTACACGTCCACGGGCACGGTGATCAACTGGATTCCCCTGTTCACGTTCGCGGTGCTGTTCGGGCTGTCGATGGACTACCACGTGTTCGTGCTGTCCCGGGTGCGGGAGGCCGCGCGGACGGGAGTGCCGGCGCGTCAGGCCGTCCGCGACGGGGTGGCGGGGTCGGCCGGAACCGTGACCAGCGCCGCCCTGGTCATGGTGTCGGTGTTCGCGATCTTCGCCAGCCTGCACATGGTCGAGATGAAGGAGCTCGGGCTGGGCCTCGCGGTGGCCGTGCTCGTCGACGCCCTCGTCGTGCGCACGGT
>DASVGV010000140.1:0-2045 GCA_036379355.1 Mycobacteriales bacterium
ACCGTGCCTTCGAACCTCGACGATCTCGTCATGACAGCTCCCGGGTGCGGCGAATCTACTGTGAGCCCGACTCTCACATAGTTGAGGCATGGCGGCAACCGCCCGGACGACGCCGCCGCGTGCGGACCCCGTATGCCTGGCCGCTTCGCTGGGCACGATGATGGTGCTGCACCCGCCTGAGTAACGCGACCGCCGGTACGACGAATAGGTGACCCGATGACCGAGAACGCTGTGTCCGCGCAACCAGAGCTGGACGCTCTGCTGCACGAGAATCGACGGTTCGAGCCGCCGGCGGATCTTGCCGCCCAGGCAAATGCCAAGCCTGGCATCTACGACGAGGCCGCCAAGGACCGCCTGGCCTTCTGGGAGTCGCAGGCGAAGGCGCTGGACTGGTCGACGCCATGGGACGAGACGCTCGAGTGGAAGGCGCCTTATGCCAAGTGGTTTCTCGGTGGATCGCTCAACGCGTGCGTGAACGCGGTCGACCGGCACGTGGCAGCGGGTCGCGGCGACCGGATCGCGTACCACTGGGTCTCGGACGGCGATACGGAGCGTCGAGACATCACGTACGCCCAGCTGCAGCGCGAAGTGTGCAAGGCGGCGAACGCTCTTACCAGCCTCGGCGTCTCCGCCGGCGACCGCGTCACGATCTACATGCCGATGATCCCCGAGACCGTCGTCACCATGCTGGCCTGCGCACGGATCGGGGCACCGCACAACGTCGTGTTCTGCGGCTTCTCGTCCGACTCGCTGAGCGGGCGCATCCAGGACAGTGACTCGCACGTGGTGGTCACGACCGACGGCCAGTTCCGCCGCGGCGCCCCGGCACCGGTCAAGCCCGCTGTCGACGAGGCGGTGGCGTCGTGTCCGCAGGTCCGGACCGTCCTCGTGGTGCGGCGTACGGGCGGGGAGGTGGCCTGGCAGGACGGGCGGGACGTGTGGTGGCACGACGTCGTGGACCCGGCCTCGGACGAGCACGAGGCGCCGGCCTTCGATGCCGAGCACCCGCTCTACATCATGTACACGTCGGGCACGACGGCGAAACCGAAGGGCATCTTGCACACGACCGGTGGCTATCTCACCCAGGTCGCCGCGACCCATCGGCTCGTCTTCGACCTCAAGCCGGAACAGGACGTCTACTGGTGCGCGGCCGACATCGGCTGGGTCACCGGCCACAGCTACATCGTCTACGGACCGCTGGTCAACGGCGCGACATCGGTGATGTACGAAGGCGTGCCGCATCCCGGGGACAAGGCCTGCTGGTGGAAGCTGATCCAGTCGCTCAAGGTCAGCATTCTCTACACCGCGCCGACCACCATTCGGACGCTGATGAAGTGGGGCGCCGAGGAGCTGGAGCCGTACGACCTGTCCTCGCTGCGCATCCTCGGATCGGTCGGCGAGCCCATCAACCCCGAGGCCTGGATCTGGTACCGGGAGAACGTCGGCGGCGGGCGCACCCCGGTCGTCGACACCTGGTGGCAGACCGAGACCGGCGCCATCATGATCACTCCGCTCCCCGGGGTGACGGCGACCAAGCCGGGCGCTGCGATGACGCCGTTCCCCGGTGTCAGCGCGGAGGTCGTCGACAACAGCGGCAAGCCGGTCGGCAACGGCGGCGGCGGCCTGCTGGTCCTGACCGAGCCGTGGCCGTCGATGCTGCGCGGCATCTGGGGCGACGACGCCCGCTACCGCGAGACCTACTGGTCGCGCTTCGACGGCATCTACTTCGCCGGCGACGGCGCCAAGAAGGACGAGGACGGCGACCTCTGGCTGCTCGGCCGCGTCGACGACGTCATGAACGTCTCCGGGCACCGGATCTCGACCACCGAGGTGGAGCACGCGCTGGTCGGTCACCCGTCCGTCGCGGAGGCAGCAGTCGTGGGGGCCAGCGACGCCACCACCGGACAGGCGATCGTCGCGTTCGTGACGCCCCGCGGCAGCGTCGCCGAGGACGAGTCGTCCGGCACGGCGTTCGTGCAGTCGCTGCGCGATCACGTGGCCAAGAGCATCGGTCCCATCGCCAAGCCCCGTCAGGTGCTGGTGAC
>DASVGV010000141.1:0-14046 GCA_036379355.1 Mycobacteriales bacterium
ACCGCGCGCGAGCTCGGCCGCCGCTACGCCGAGCTCGGGCCGATCGTCGCCGCCGGCAAGGCCTGGCAGCAGGCCGAGGACGACCTCGCCGCGGCCAAGGAGCTGGCCGAGGAGGACGCCGGTTTCCGCGACGAGCTGCCAGCGCTCGAGGCCGCCCGCGACGCCGCCGTCGAGACCCTGCGCGCGGCCCTCGCGCCGCGCGACCCCCTCGACGACAAGGACGTCATCGTCGAGGTCAAGGCGGGCGCGGGTGGGGACGAGTCGGCCCTCTTCGCCGGGGACCTGCTGCGCATGTACCTGCGCTACGCCGAGCGGCAGGGCTGGCGCACCGACGTCCTGGACGAGACGCCGACCGAGCTCGGCGGCTACAAGGACGTGAGTGTCGCGGTGAAGGCCAAGTCCGGCGGCGTCTGGTCCAAGCTCAAGTACGAAGGCGGCGTCCACCGCGTCCAGCGCGTCCCCGTCACCGAGTCCCAGGGCCGGCTGCACACCTCCGCCGCGGCCGTCCTCGTCCTACCCGAGGCCGACGACATCGACGTCACCATCGATCCGGCAGACCTGCGCATCGACGTCTACCGCTCGTCCGGGCCCGGCGGCCAGAGCGTCAACACGACCGACTCCGCCGTCCGCATCACCCACGTCCCCACCGGCACGGTCGTGTCCATGCAGAACGAGAAGAGCCAGCTGCAGAACAAGGAGGCCGGCATGCGGGTGCTGCGCGCCCGGCTGCTGGCCGCCGCGCAGGAGGCCGCGGCCGCCGAAGCCGCCGCGGTCCGCGGCGCGCAGGTCCGTACGGCCGACCGCAGCGAGCGCATCCGCACGTACAACTTCAAGGAGAACCGCGTCTCCGACCACCGCATCGGCTACACCGCGTACAACCTCGACGCCGTCCTCGACGGCGACCTCGACGCGCTGATCACCGCGCTGACCGACGCCGACCTCGCCGCCCGGATGTCCACCGAGTGATCGATCCGGCTGTCACCGCTGCGGTCGACATGCTCTCTGCCGCAGGCGTTCCCAGCCCCCGGTACGACGCGGAGGAGCTCGCCGCGTTCGTGCTCGGCGTCCCGCGTTCGCGCCTCGGCCCGTTCTCGGAGACCGCCCGCGCCCGGTACGACGCTCTGGTAGCCCGCCGCGCGGCGCGTGAGCCGCTCCAGCACCTGACCGGCGAGGCGCCGTTCCGCCACCTCGTCCTGGCCGTCGGGCCGGGGGTCTTCGTCCCCCGACCCGAGACGGAGGGGCTCGTCGACCTTGTCCTCGCCGAGTGCGGTCCCGGGCGGGTGGCCGTCGACCTGTGCGCCGGCTCCGGCGCCATCGCCGCCTCGATCGCGGCGGAGGCGCCGGGCACCGAGGTCCACGCCGTCGAGCTTTCCCCCGAGGCGGTGATGTGGCTGCGCCGCAACGGATCCGGCGTGCACATCCATCACGCCGACGTCTCCGGCTTCGCCGGTCCGACCGCCGACGTGGTGGTCAGCAACCCGCCGTACCTCCCGACCCAGACGGCCGTGGAACCCGAGGTCGCCGCCGACCCGCCGCTCGCGCTCTGGGGCGGCCGGGACGGCCTGGCGCTCATCCCGGCCGTCCTCGAGACCGCGGCGCGCCTGCTGCGGCCCGGCGGTCTGGTCGCGCTCGAGCACGACGTCAGCCATCAGGTGTCCGTCCTGGAGTGCCTGCGCGGCAAGGGGTTCGAGGACGTACGCGGCCATCGTGACCTCACCGGACGCGACCGCTACGTGACGGGTAGGAAGATGCCCGGGTGAGCGATCCGGACCTCGATGCCGCCGTCCAAGCCGTCTCCGAGAGCAAGCTGGTCGTCCTGCCGACCGACACCGTCTACGGCATCGGTGCCAACGCGTTCAGCCCGAACGCCGTCAACGCCCTGCTGGCGGCGAAGGGCCGCGGCCGCGACATGCCGGTCCCCGTCCTCGTCGGGTCGTGGGACACCGTCGACGGCATCGCCAGCTCCGTCAGCGCCGACGCGCGCGAGCTCATCGAGGCGTTCTGGCCCGGCCCGCTCAGCCTCGTCCTCACCCAGGTGCCCACGCTGGCCTGGGACCTCGGCGACGCGGGCGGCACGGTCCTCGTCCGCATGCCGCTGCACCCGGTGGCGCTCGACCTGCTCGCCCGTACCGGACCCATGGCCGTCTCCAGCGCCAACCGCTCGGGCCAGCCCCCGGCGACGACGGTGCAGGAGGCCCGCGAGCAGCTCGGCTCGACGGTGGCGGTCTACCTGGACGGCGGCCCCACGCCCGGCCCCGTCCCGTCGACCATCGTCGACGTCAGCCAGCCGGGCGAGGCGCCGCGCGTCCTGCGCCTCGGCGCCGTCACCGGCGACCGCCTCCGCGAGGTCGTCCCCGCCGTCGTCGGCTGAGCGCCCCTTCCCGCGCCATTCGGGTCGGTCCGGCCTGACCCCAGGCGCAGCGGGTCCGGTACGGCGGCGCTGGGAGCGGAGCAGGCGCGCCGGTACGATCGGCGTAGCGATCCCGAGCCGCATCCTCTGCGGCGGCACCGGGAGACCTACCGACAGCGAGGAGCCTCTGTGGCGACGTTCTACGGTCCCGACTTCGACCAGCTCCAGGCCCAGGACCCCGCGGTCGCGGAGATCCTCACCGACGAGCTCGCCCGCCTGCGCGGCGGCCTCCAGCTCATCGCCAGCGAGAACCTCACCAGCCCAGCGGTTCTGGCCGCGCTGGGCTCCACGCTGTCGAACAAGTACGCCGAGGGGTACCCGGGCAAGCGCTACTACGGCGGCTGCGAGGTCGTCGACCGCGCCGAGCGGCTCGGCATCGAGCGCGCGCTGGAGCTGTTCGGCTCGACCGCCGAGCGGCCCCTGCACGCCAACCTCCAGCCGCACTCCGGCGCCAGCGCCAACTTCGCCGTCTACGCCGCGCTGCTCCAGCCGGGTGACACCGTCCTCGCGATGTCGCTCCCGCACGGCGGCCACCTCACCCACGGCAGCAAGGTCAGCTTCTCCGGCAAGTGGTTCAACGCGGTCGGCTACACCGTCGACGCCGAGACCGAGCTGATCGACTACGACGAGGTCGCCCGCCTCGCCGACGAGCACAAGCCCAAGATGATCATCTGCGGCGCGACGGCCTACCCGCGGCTCATCGACTTCCAGCGGTTCCGCGAGATCGCCGACGCCGTCGGCGCCTGGCTCGTCGTCGACGCCGCGCACTTCATCGGCCTGGTCGCCGGCAAGGCGATCCCCAGCCCGATGCCGTACGCCGACGTCGTCAGCTTCACCACGCACAAGGTCCTCCGCGGCCCCCGCGGCGGCATGATCGTCTGCACCGAGGAGCTCGGCCAGCGCATCGACAAGGCCGTCTTCCCGTTCGCCCAGGGCGGCCCACTCATGCACGCGGTCGCGGCGAAGGCCGTCGCGCTCGGCGAGTGCCTCCAGCCCGCCTACCGCGAGTACGCCGCGCAGGTCGTCCGCAACAGCCAGGCGCTGGCCGAGGCGCTCGCCGCCGAGGGCATCCGCCCGACGTCCGGCGGCACCGACACCCACCTCGCGCTGCTCGACCTGCGCGAGGTCGGCGTGACCGGCCGGGACGCCGAGGCTCGCTGCGGCGCCGCCGGGATCACCTTGAACAAGAACGCCATCCCGTACGACCCCGAGCCGCCTGCGGTCGCCTCGGGCATCCGCGTGGGGACCCCGTCGGTCACCACGCAGGGGATGACCGAGGACGAGATGAAACAGGTGGCGAGCCTCATCGCCCGCGCCGTGCGCGACGAGGACGGTTCGCAGGCCGCCGCCATCCGGGCCGACGTGTCGGCGCTCGTGGCGGCGCGACCCGCCTATCCTCGGGCCGCCGGATAACCAGCGCCCCGCGGGCGACGGGGCGGCGGGGGAGTGAGGAGGCAGCCGGGTGCGCGCGTACCTGCTGGTCATCCTCGTCGCCGCGAGCACGACCTGGCTGCTGACCCCGTTCGTCCAGCGCTTCGCGGTCCGCATCCATGCGATGACCGAGGTCCGCGACCGCGACGTGCACGTCCTGCCCACCCCCCGGCTCGGCGGCGTTGCCATCTGGGCCGGCCTGCTGGTCGCCGCGCTGGTCGCCGAGCAGCTGCCCAACCTCGGCCAGGTGTTCCATGCGACGTCCGAGCCGAAGGCGGCTCTCGTCGGCGCCACCCTCATCGCGGTCCTGGGCGCGCTCGACGACCGCTTCGACCTCGACGCGCTGACCAAGCTCGCCGGCCAGATCGCCATCGCGGGCGTGATGGTCCTCATGGGCGTGCAGCTGTCGTACCTCTACCTTCCCGGCGGCACCCTGTACGTCCTCGGGGCCGACCAGGCCGTCCCGCTCACCGTCCTGCTCGTCGTGCTCCTGGTGAACGCGGTCAACTTCATCGACGGCCTCGACGGGCTGGCCGCCGGCGTCGTCGCGATCGCGGCCGCGGCGACGTTCGTCTACAGCTACCACCTCGAGTCGTTCTACGGCGAGGGGATCTCGGCGGCGCCGGCGGCCCTGCTCGCGGCCCTGCTGCTCGGTGCCTGCCTCGGCTTCCTGCCGCACAACTTCTCGCCCGCGCGCCTGTTCATGGGCGACTCCGGCGCCATGCTCCTCGGCCTCGTGCTCGCCGCCTCGATGACGACGGTCACCGGGCAGATCGACTACGCCGGGCTCGACAAGCTCGACCGGGTGCCGCTGCTCGTCCCGCTGGTCGTCCCGCTGGCGGTGCTCGCGGTGCCGTTCATCGACCTCGCGCTCGCGGTCCTGCGGCGCGCCCGCGACGGGCGCTCGCCGTTCAGCCCCGACAAGCTGCACCTGCACCACCGCCTGCTGGAGATCGGCCACAGCCAGCGCCGGGCGGTGCTGCTCCTGTACGCCTGGGCCGCGCTCACCGGCTTCGGCGTGGTGCTGCTGTCGTTCTCCAGCGGCGGGGTCTGGGCGGTGGTCGGCCTCGTCGTCGCCTTCGTCGCGATCGTGGCCGTCTCGGCGCTGCCGCGGCTGCGCCACTGGCGCGCCATCGTGCGCCCGGGGCCGTGACCGAAGACTCCGGCAAGGAGCCCGGCGAGGACGGTCCGGACGCCGGCGCCCGAGCGCGATCCGAGCGTGATCCTGTGATACTTTCGGCGCACGGTCCGAACCCCTTCGTGCTGCTCGGAATCGGATCCTTGAACGCCGTCTGCTGGCTCACCGGCTTCCTGCTGGGGTGGCTGGCCGACGACCAGCTGAACACGGCACCCGTGTTCGTCGTTCTCGGCCTGGTGGCCGGCGTCGGACTGGGTGCTGTGGCGTCCTACCAGCAGGTACGCCGGTACCTGCGACCGTGATCGAGAAGGAGCGACCGCCGATGCGGGGCCTGAGCCAGCACCGGGCCGTGTCCAACCTGGCCGACGACGAAGACGACGAGTTCGTCCCGTTGCCGCCGGGCCAGGACCCCGACCCGGTCCTCGGAGTCGGCCTGCCGCCCATGTTCGAGGTTGCCGCGCATGCCCGCCGCGCCCGCATCCCCGCGGCCGTGTTCGCGATCGCCGTGCTCGTCGCGGCCTCGATCCTCGGCCACTGGCTGATCGGCGTCGGCGCCTGCCTCGGCGTCGCGCTGGGCGGCGCGAACGCCCGGTTCCTGCAGAGCTCGATGGTCCGGTTCACCGCGGGCGCGGCCGGTCCGGCCGGCGCGACCAGGCCGCAACGCAAGCAGTTCGTCGCCGGCGGGTTCACCCGGCTCGCGGCCATCACCGTGGTCGTGGTCGTGGTGCTGCTGGTGGTCCGTGAGCTCGGCTGGGGCATGTTGCTCGGCCTGGCCGGGTTCCAGCTGATCCTGCTCGGGTTCTCCGCCTTCGCGATGTACCGCCAGCTGCACGGGCAGGTGTTCGGCGCATGATGCCGGCCGCCAACATCGAGATCGGCGACCATCCCCACTTCACCCTCGGCGGCCTGGCCTTCGACCTCGACACCGTGATCATCACGGTTGTCGTCGGCGCGATCATCGTCGGGCTGGGCCTCTACATGGCCCGCAAGGCGCACTCGGGCGTGCCGAGCAAGCTCCAGCTGGCGTTCGAGTCGATCGTCGACTACGTCGAGTCGCAGGTGTCGCCCTCGCTCAAGATCCGCGCGCCGTTCGTCGTGCCGCTCGCCGTGACGATCTTCCTGTTCATCCTGGGCTGCAACTGGGTCACGCTCGTCGTGTCCGGCAAGGAGAAGGAGTTCATCCCGCCGCCCACGGCGGACGTGAACCTCACGTACGCGCTCGGTGTGTTCGTGATCGTGCTCAGCTGGTACAAGGCGATCAAGGTGCGCGGCGCGCGCAGCTACTTCTCGCACTTCGTCAAGCCGTACGCGTTCCTGCTGCCGATCAACATCATCGAAGAGCTCATCAAGCCGATCACGCTCGCGCTGCGACTGTTCGGCAACATCTTCGCCGGCGGCGTGATGCTGCTGATCATCGCGCTGCTGCCGGTCTACGTGCTGTGGGCCCCGAACGCGCTCTGGAAGATCGTCGACCTGGGCTTCGTCGGCCCGATCCAGGCGTTCATCTTCGCGCTCCTGACGATCATCTACTTCTCGCAGGCGGTCGCGCCCGACGAAGAGCACTGAGCACGGCCGGCCGGCGCCCGCCTCGAGCGGGCCCGAGCACGGCTCCGGGCGCGCCAGCGCCGGGAAGATCTGACACACTGACCACCCCTCCCACCTGAACGATTCCTGAAGGGCATGAGATGGCTGCGGACCCCCAACTCGTCACCGCGATCAAGACTGCTGGAGGCCTCGTCGCCGGTGGCCTGGCGCTGGGCGGTGGCGCCATCGGCGCCGCCATCGGCGACGGCCTGGCCGGGAGCGCGACGATCGCCGGCGTCGCCCGGCAGCCGGAGGCGCAGAGCCGCCTGTTCACGATCTTCTTCCTGACCGTCGGTCTGGTCGAGGCCATGTACTTCATCAACCTCGCCTTCATGGCGCTGTTCGTCTTCGTACTCGGCAAGTAAGGAACCGCGATGCCGACCCACCCGGGCGTCGTGACGGCCGCCGGCAACAGCAACTTCCTGACGCCGAACGGCACGTTCATCGCCGAGCTGATCGCGTTCTTCATCATCCTGCTGCTGCTCTACCGGTACGTCGTGCCGGTCGTCAGCAGGTCGATGACCGAGCGGCAGGAGACGATCCGGCGGCAGATCGAGGACAGCCGGGAGGCCAAGGAGCGCCTCGAGGCGGCCGAGGCCGAGTACAAGCAGGCGATGGCCGACAACCGGACCGAGGCGGCCCGCATCCGGGAGGAGGCCCGCGCGCAGGGCCAGCAGATCATCGACGAGATGCGCCAGGCCGCCCAGGAGGAGGCCGAGCGCATCGGCGAGCGCGAGCGGGCCCGGATGGAGGCCGAGCGCCAGCAGATGGTCCACCAGCTGCGCGCCGAGGTGGGGCAGATCGCGGTCGAGCTCGCCGGCCGGATCGTCGGCGAGTCCCTCGCCGACGAGGCTCGCCAGAGCCGCATCGTCGACCGCTTCCTCGCCGAGCTGGACGAGTCGGCCGCGGCCGAGCGGTCGGCTGCCGGCGACCCGGCGGTGACCGGCTAGATGCGCGGAGCCAGCCGGAACGCGCTCGCCGCGGCACAGGAGCGCCTCGACGCGGTCCTCGGCGGGTCGCGGGACGCGTCGGCTGCGCTCGCCCTCGCGCGGGCGCTGCTCCAGGTCGCGACGTTGCTCTCGGGCGAGCGGTCGCTCGCCCGCTCGCTCAGCGACCCGGGCATCGACGCCGCCGCGCGCCGGAACCTGGTCGACGCCGTGTTCCGCGGCAAGGTCGACGACGACGTGCTCGACCTGCTCCAGGTCGTCACCGGCGAGCGCTGGTCGCAGGAGGACGACCTCGTCGACGGGGTCGAGACGCTCGGCGCGCAGGCGGCGTTCACGGCCGCCGAGCGCGACGGCACGCTGGAGGACACCGAGGACGAGCTGTTCCGCTTCGCCCGCATCGTCGACGGCGCTCCCGACCTGCGCACCGCGCTCGCCGACCCGCGGACGCCGGTCGAGGCCAAGCGCCGGCTGGTCCAGAGCCTGCTGGAGGGCAAGGTCGGCGACGTCACGCTGCTGCTGGCCGAGCACGTCGTGGCGGCGCCCCGCGGCCGCGCGGCCGACCGCGCGATCGACGAGCTCGCCGCACAGGCCGCGGCTCGCAAGCAGCGGGTCATCGCCGTCGTCACCTCCGCCGTACCGCTGTCGAGCGAGCAGACCGACGCCCTCGCCGAGTCCCTCGGGCGCGTGCTCGGGCACGACGTCCATCTCCAGACGCGCACCGACCCCGAGATCCTCGGCGGGGTCGTCATCCGGGTGGGCGACGAGCTGTTCGACGGCTCGGTCCTCGCCCGGATGTCCGCCGCCCGGACCCTCCTGACCCGCTAGCACCGCACGACCCGTACCGACCGACAAAGGACCCCGCTGTGACCGAGCTGGCCATCACGCCCGACGAGATCCGCGCCGCCCTGCGCGACACCGTCGAGTCGTTCACGCCCACGACCGACCGGGAGGAGGTCGGGCGCGTCCTCGAGGCCGGCGACGGCATCGCGCGCGTCGAGGGCCTGCACTCGGTCATGACCAACGAGCTGCTGGAGTTCCCCGGCGGCCTGCGCGGGCTCGCGCTCAACCTCGACACCCGCGAGATCGGCTGCGTGCTGCTCGGCGAGAGCCACGCGATCGGCGAGGGGGACGAGGTCCGCCGCACCGGCGACGTGCTGTCGGTCGGCGTCGGCGACGGCTTCCTCGGCCGGGTCGTCGACCCGCTCGGCAACCCGATCGACGGCAAGGGCGACATCGCCGTCGAGGAGACCCGCGTCCTCGAGCTCCAGGCGCCGTCGGTCGTGCAGCGCCAGCCGGTCAAGGAGCCGCTCCAGACCGGCATCAAGGCCGTCGACGCGATGACCAACGTCGGTCGCGGCCAGCGGCAGCTGATCATCGGCGACCGGCAGACCGGCAAGACCGCGGTCGCCGTCGACGCGATCATCGCCCAGCGCGACAACTGGAAGTCCGGCGACCCGAAGAAGCAGGTCAAGTGCGTCTACGTCGCGGTCGGCCAGAAGGGCTCGACGATCGCGTCGCTGGTCGCCCGGCTGGAGGAGGCCGGCGCACTCGAGTACACCGTCGTCGTCGCCGCCCCCGCCGAGATGCCGGCCGGCTTCAAGTACATCGCCCCCTACGCCGGATCGGCCATCGGCCAGCACTTCATGTACGCCGGGCAGCACGCGCTGATCGTGTTCGACGACCTGTCCAAGCAGGCCGAGGCCTACCGCGCGATCTCGCTGCTGCTGCGCCGCCCGCCGGGCCGCGAGGCGTACCCGGGCGACGTGTTCTACCTGCACTCGCGGCTGCTGGAGCGCTGCGCGAAGCTCTCCGACGAGCTCGGCGGCGGGTCCCTGACCGGCCTGCCGATCATCGAGACCAAGGGCAACGACGTGTCGGCGTACATCCCGACCAACGTCATCTCGATCACCGACGGGCAGATCTTCCTGGAGACCGACCTGTTCAACCAGGGCGTACGGCCGGCGATCAACGTCGGCCTGTCGGTGTCCCGGGTCGGCAACTCGGCCAAGGTCAAGGCGATGCGCGCCGTGTCCGGCTCGCTGCGGCTCGACCTGGCCGCCTACCGCGAGCTCGAGGCGTTCTCGGCGTTCGGCTCCGACCTGGACAAGGCCTCCCGGCGGGCGCTCGACCGCGGCGCCCGCCTGGTCGAGCTGCTCAAGCAGCCGCAGTACCGCCCGTACCCGGTCGAGCGGCAGGTCGTGTCGCTGTGGGCGGGCACCGAGGGGCACCTCGACGCGGTGCCGGTGCCGGACGTGAGCCGGTTCGAGCGCGAGTTCCTCGAGTACGTCGGCACCAACCATCAGGGCATCTACGACACCATCTCCGGTACGGGCGACCTCGACGACTCGACCAAGGCGTCGCTGGAGAGCGCGATCAAGGAGTTCAGCAAGCAGTTCGTGACCGCCGAGGGCAAGAGCATCGTCGAGGCGCAGGCCGAGGCGTTGCCCGACGAGGAGCTCGGCCAGGAGAAGGTCACCCGCTACGCGCAGCCCTCCGTGAAGAAGGACGGCTGATCGAGCCGTGGCTGGTCAGATCCGCGTCCTGCGCCGCCGCATCCGGTCGGTGTCGTCGACGAAGAAGATCACGCGGGCGATGGAGCTCATCGCCGCGTCGCGCATCGTGAAGGCGCAGCAGCGGGTGGAGGAGTCGCGCCCGTACGCCGAGGAGATCACCCGCGTCGTCACCGCGATGGCGTCCTCGGCCGACCTGGACTCGCCGCTGACCACCGAGCGGGAGAACCCGACCCGCGCCGCGCTGCTCGTCATCACCTCCGACCGCGGCCTGGCCGGCGCGTACAGCTCCTCGGCGCTCAAGACCGCCGAGGAGCTCATCGTCCGGCTCCGCGAGGAGGGCAAGGAGACCGACGTCTACGCGATCGGCCGCAAGGCGGTCACGTACTTCACCTTCCGTGGCCGGCCGCCGGTGGCGAGCTACACCGGTTTCTCCGAGCAGCCGACGTACGCCGACGCGAAGCGGGCCGCCGATGCGCTGATCGGCAGCTTCCTCGCCGAGCCCGACGAGGACGGCGCCGTCGACGAGATCCACCTCGTCTACACCGAGTTCGTCTCGGCGCTCTCGCAGGTGCCGCGCGCGGTCCGGGTGCTGCCGCTGGTGATCGAGGAGTCGACCGAGGAGCGGCCCGAGTCGCTGCCCAGCTTCGAGTTCGAGCCGGGCGCCGAGGCGGTGCTCGAGCCGCTGCTGCCGCGGTACGTCGAGGCGCGGCTGTTCGCCGCGCTGCTCCAGTCCGCGGCGAGCGAGTCCGCCAGCCGCCGCCGCGCGATGAAGGCTGCGACCGACAACGCCGACGAGCTGATCAAGTCCCTGACCCGCGCGATGAACTCCGCCCGCCAGGCCGCGATCACGCAGGAGATCAGTGAGATCGTGGGGGGCGCGGACGCCCTCGCGAACGCCTAGCCCCCGCCCGTACGCCCGAGACCCGCCCTACAGGAGAGCGACCACCATGACCGCAACCGTCGAAGCCGAGAGCCCGGAGCGGACCGGCGGCGTCGGCCGCGTGGTCCGCGTCATCGGGCCGGTCGTGGACGTCGAGTTCGCGCCGGACGAGATGCCGGAGATCTTCCACGCGCTACACGTCGAGCGCACGCTCGGCGGCGAGACCGCGACGTTGACGCTCGAGGTGTCGCTGCACATCGGTGACAACACCGTGCGCGCGATCTCCATGCAGCCGACCGACGGCCTGGTCCGCGGGGCGGAGGTCACCGACACGGGCTCCGCGATCTCCGTACCGGTCGGCAACGTCACCAAGGGGCACGTGTTCAACGTCCTCGGCCAGCCGCTGGACGTCGAGGAGTCCTCGCTGGAGGTCACCGAGCGCTGGCCGATCCACCGGCAGGCGCCGGACTTCGACCAGCTCGAGCCGAAGACCGAGATCTTCGAGACCGGCATCAAGGTCATCGACCTGCTGGCTCCGTACATCCAGGGCGGGAAGATCGGCCTGTTCGGCGGCGCCGGCGTCGGCAAGACCGTCCTGATCCAGGAGATGATCAACCGGGTCGCCAAGCAGTTCTCCGGCGTGTCGGTGTTCGCGGGCGTCGGCGAGCGCACCCGCGAGGGCAACGACCTGTTCCTGGAGATGCAGGAGGCCGGCGTCCTCGAGGACACCGCGCTGGTGTTCGGTCAGATGGACGAGCCGCCGGGCACCCGGCTGCGGGTCGCGCTCTCGGCGCTGACGATGGCCGAGTACTTCCGCGACGTGCAGAAGCAGGACGTGCTGCTGTTCATCGACAACATCTTCCGGTTCACCCAGGCCGGCTCCGAGGTCTCCACCCTGCTCGGGCGGATGCCGTCGGCGGTGGGCTACCAGCCGACGCTGGCCGACGAGATGGGCGAGCTCCAGGAGCGCATCACCTCGACGCGCGGTCACTCGATCACGTCGCTGCAGGCGATCTACGTCCCCGCCGACGACATCACCGACCCCGCGCCGCACACGACGTTCACCCACCTCGACGCGACGACCGAGCTGTCCCGGCCGATCTCCGAGCTCGGCATCTACCCGGCCGTCGACCCGCTGACCTCGACCTCGCGGATCCTCTCGCCGGAGTACGTCGGGCAGGACCACTACGACGTGGCCCGGCGTACCCAGCAGATCCTGCAGCGCTACAAGGACCTCCAGGACATCATCGCGATCCTCGGCATCGACGAGCTGTCCGAGGAGGACAAGATCACCGTGCAGCGGGCGCGGCGGATCCAGCAGTTCCTCGGCCAGAACTTCTTCGTCGCCAAGCAGTTCACCGGCCAGGACGGGTCGTTCGTTCCGCGCGAGGAGACGATCGAGGCGTTCAAGCGCCTGTGCGACGGTGACTTCGACTCCTACCCGGAGCAGGCGTTCCGCTCGTGCGGGGGCCTGGACGACGTCGAGGCCAACGCCAAGCGGCTGCAGGGCTGAGCCGTGGCCGAGGACGAGCACCGGATGCGCGTCGGGCTGGTCTCGCCCGAACGCGCGCTGTGGACCGGCGAGGCCGAGGCCGTCTACGCCCGTACCCTCGAGGGTGAGCTCGGCGTGCTGCCCGGCCACATCCCGCTGCTCGGCGTCCTCGCCGACGACGGCGTGGTCAAGATCGAGCCGGGCGGCGGCGAGGCCGACATCATCGTCGCGGTCAGCGGCGGGTTCCTGTCGGTGACCGACGACGGCGTCAGCGTCCTGGCCGAGACCGCGGTGTTCGCCGACGAGATCGACGTCGCGGCCACCCAGCGCGAGCTGGAGCAGGCCGAGCCCGGGTCGCCCGAGGAGCGCCGCGCGCAGGGGCGGCTCGCCGCCGCCGAGGCCGCCGGCCGTACCTGACCCGCGCCACCTGACCGCCGCCGGCGTTCCGGTCGGCACTGGATGTCGAGGTTCCGGGCAGCTGTTCGCCCAATTCCTGCCGAGAACCTCGACAACGATCTTGTTGGACGGCGGGTACGGCGGTGGTTCGGTCGGCGGCCACGGCTCATGAGGCGGCGGGCAGAGCGGACAGCACCGGCGCGACAGTCGCGGCGATGGCGCCGAGGTCGGCCCAGGTGAACCGCAGGACCACCCACGCGGCCGCCATCAACAGGTTCTGCCGCCGCAGGTCGCGGCGCAGCGCCGCCGGCCCGGCGTGCACCTCTGCGCCGTCGGCCTCGAGCGCCAGCCGCCGCTCGGGCCAAGCCAGGTCGACCCGTGCCAGGAACCGTCCGCGTCCGTCGCGCACCACGTGCTGGGGTACCGGCAGTGGCAGCCCGGCCAGGGTCAGCTCGGCGCGTACCCGAGACTCGAACGGGGACTCCGCCCGGCCGTCCGCGTCGGCCATGGCCCGCCGCGCGCGGCGCGGCAGTGCGGCGACCAGCGCGTCCAGCGCGGCACGATCCGTGCGGCCCTCGCGGAGTGCGGCGTCGGCGATGGCGAGCATCGGCGGGTACGCCGTCATCCGCGCGAGGTCGGACAGGGTGCGCAGCACCGTGGTGACCGGGAACCCGGCGCGGACCGTCACCTCCATGGGGTCGAGCGCCTGCCAGCGGTAGCGGAGGTCCGGCGGCTGGCTGCGGCGCGCGGACCGGGGCAGCGTCAGCTCGACCGGCCCACCGTCCCGGCCGTCGTCGAGGTGCCACAAGCGGGCGGCGGACCGGCCGGAGACGACGCCGGCCGGCGCGTCATCGCGGCCGGCGGCAAGCCGCGCCGCGGCGAGCCGGGTCAGCAGCGGCGGGGTGTCGACAGGCTGGGTCCAGAACACGCCGCGATGCAGCCGCTGCCAGCGGCCGCGGCGTATCAGGCGGGTCACGTCGGACTCGCCCACACCACACAGCCGCGCGGTACGCCGGGTCAGTACGCCGTGGCCGTCCGCGGCTGCCCTCTCGGCCCGGCGCAGGGCGGCGGTGTCCATGCCGCCGACGGTGGCGGGCCGCTGCGGTCAGTAGGGGACCCAGGCCACATCTGGGGACAACCCCGGACCCGTGAGCCAGCGATGTCGAGGTTCCGGGCAGCCTCGCCGCCTCAGACTGGCCGGAACCTCGACATTCGGGGGCAGAAGCCAGGTTGCGCACGCCGAAGGCGGGCCGAG
>DASVGV010000142.1:0-41224 GCA_036379355.1 Mycobacteriales bacterium
GCCCCCGACGAGGCCCAGAACCACCGCCACTGCGGACAGCAACCACATTCGGCGCGGGGTCGTCTCGCCGCTGACCTTGACGTGGAACTGGGGTGCAAGGCCGGCCAGATAGGACATGGTAGTCCCATTATCAATGATGTCGGATTGTGTCTAACGGGCGGGCTGCATCCGTCAGCCGGACCGTCCGTGGTAGGTGCATCGGACGGCAAGTAGCGCCGCGGCGCGGCGAAGTGGACCTGGGAGGACTTGAACCTCCGGCCTCTTCCTTATCAGGGAAGCGCTCTAACCGACTGAGCTACAGGTCCGAGGGGTGCGCATGTGGGCGACGCGCAACGTTACCGCAGCGCCCGAGCCGCATCGACCGGAGCTACAGGTCGGACTCGGTCAACGTGACGTCGATGCCGCCGATCAGGGACGCGGTGACGTTGTACGCGAAGGCCATCACCGTGCCGAGGGCGCTGATGAGCACGACCGACAAGGCGCCCACGACCAGCGCGATGCCGATGATCACACCGCCGTTGAAGTCGACGTGGCTTCCCAGCACGTCCGACAGCGTCGAGTTGATGGAGTCGAACGTGCCCGCGACCGTGAGCACCAGGAACAGGACGATGACGGCGACCATCCATACGATGAACAAGAATCCCGAGAACACGAGACTGGTCTTGAGCGCGGACCACGGGTCGACCCGCGTCAGGCGCAGGCGCGCCTTCCGGCTCCCGGGGTGGCGTCGCCGGGGCGGGGCTGCAGAGGGACCGGCGCCGGGCGGGGGAAGCGGTCCTGCACCGTGCGGCGCAGACGTCCGTGGGGGTGGGCGCGTCGGGCGCGCGGGCGGTTCGAACGTGCCGGTCACCGGCTCGGGATGGTCGCGCGGCCCAGGCGTGCGCGGAATCGGCTGCGTCGTTGTCCCCGGCCTACCCTGGGGAACCGTGCCCCGCGCCGCGCCGTCACCGCCGGGGCGCTGGGCCCGCGCTCGCGGCGGGGTGGGCGGCGGTATGGCTGGTGGTGTATGCCCCGGACGGCCGCTGGTCGCTGCACCCTGGGCCGGCGCGCCCGAGGGCGAGCCGGACGGGGCGAAGGGGGTACCGGGCGTCGTGCCACGCGGGTCGACGCGCGGATCGGTCACGACGCGGGCCCGCCACTTTCCTCGACCTCGTCCACGTCGGCGTTGCGGGCCACCGCAACCAGCGACGTGCCCTCATCGAGGTTCATCAGTCGCACACCCATCGTCTGTCGCTGCGCCTTGCGGACCTCGCTCGCGCCCGTCCGAATGATGCCACCGCCCGACGTGATAGCGAACAGCTGATCGTCCTCCCCCACGACGAGCGCGCCCACGATCTTGCCACGGGTGGAGACGATCTTCATCGTGAAGACGCCCTTGCCGCCGCGGCCCTGGGCTCCGTACTCGGCGAGCCGGGTGCGCTTGCCGAAGCCACCCTCGGTCGCCGTGAGCAGGTAGGCGTCCTCGTCGCGGACGACCGTCATCGCGAGCAGCTCGTCACCCTCCGAGAAGCGCATCCCGACGACCCCGGACGTGGCCCGGCCCATCGGGCGCAGCTGCTCGTCGTCGGCGTGGAACCGGATAGCCATCGCCTTCCTGGACACCAGCAGCAGGTCGTCGTCGGCGCTCACCAGCTCTGCGCCGATCAGCTCGTCGTCGTCGCGCAGATTGATCGCGATGACGCCGCCGGACCGGTTCGAGTCGAAGTCAGTGAGCGCGGTCTTCTTGACGATCCCCTTGCGCGTCGCCAGGACGAGGTACGGCGCCGCCGCATAGTCCTTGATCGTCATGACCTGGGCGATCTTCTCATCGGGCTGGAACGCAAGCAGGTTCGCGACATGCTGGCCCTTGGCCGTGCGGTTCTGCTCGACCAGCTCGTGCGCCTTCGCGCGGTAGACCCGGCCCTTCGTCGTGAAGAACAGCACCCAGTGATGCGTCGTGGTGACGAAGAAGTGCTCGACGATGTCGTCCTCGCGCAGCGCGGCGCCCTGGACACCCTTGCCCCCACGACGCTGCTGCCGGTACAGGTCGACCTTGGTGCGCTTGGCATAGCCGCCGCGCGTGACGGTGACGACCACGTCCTCCTGGGCGATGAGGTCTTCGGTCGACAGGTCGCCCTCGTAGGCCACCAGTCGGGTGCGGCGGTCGTCGCCGTAGCGCTCGACCACCTCGGCGAGCTCGTCGTGGACGATCCGCCGTTGCCGGGCCTCGTCCGCCAGGATGTCTTGCAGGTCGGCGATCTCGCGCTCGATCTCGGCCAGCTCGTCATAGATCGACTGCCGTTCCAGTGCCGCCAGCCGCCGCAGCTGGAGATCCAGGATCGCCCGTGCCTGGTCCTCGTCGATCTCCAGCAGATCCATCAGCCCGGTGCGGGCAGCGTCCGCGGACTCCGAGGCACGGATCAGGGCGATCACGTCGTCGAGAGCGTCGAGTGCCTTGACGTACCCCCGCAGGATGTGGGCGCGCCGCTCGGCCTTCGCGAGTCGGAACCGTGTCCGCCGGACGATCACCTCGATCTGGTGGTTCACCCAGAGCCGGACCATCTGGTCCAGGCGCAGGACCCGCGGCACGTTGTCGACGATCGCGAGCATGTTGCAGGAGAAGTTGTCCTGCAGCTGAGTGTGCTTGTAGAGGTTGTTCAGGACGACCTTCGCCACCGCGTCCCGCTTGAGCGTGATGACCAGCCGCATGCCGACGCGCGCCGACCCCTCGTCGCGGATGTCTGCGATGCCGGCGATGCGCCCCTCGCTGACCATCTCCGCGATCTTCTCGGCGAGGTTGTCGGGGTTGACCTGGTACGGCAGCTCGGTGACCACGAGAATCGTGCGTCCGCGGCGGTCCTCGTCGACCTCCACGACTGCACGCATGCGAATCGAACCGCGGCCGGTGCGGTAGGCGTCCTCGATCCCGTCACGGCCGACGATCAGCGCCGACGTCGGGAAGTCAGGACCCTTGACCACGGTGAGCAGATGCTCGAGGAGCTCTTCGTCGGTGGCGCCCGGGTGCTCGAGGAACCAGTTGACCCCCGAGGCGACCTCACGCAGGTTGTGCGGGGGGATGTTGGTCGCCATGCCGACGGCGATGCCTGAGCCGCCGTTGACGAGCAGGTTCGGGAACCGGCTCGGCAGGATCGTCGGCTCCTGCGAGCGACCGTCGTAGTTTGCGGTGAAGTCGACGGTGTCCTCGTCGATGTCCCGCAACATCTCCATGGCGAGCGGCTGCAGGCGACACTCGGTGTAGCGCATCGC
This sequence comes from Mycobacteriales bacterium, assembly GCA_036379355.1. Lineage (GTDB taxonomy): Bacteria > Actinomycetota > Actinomycetes > Mycobacteriales > CAJCIY01 > CAJCIY01. Next base: position 3,247 of record DASVGV010000142.1, read on the forward strand.
AGCGGGCGGGTCGTTGCCCGGCGAGCCGAAGTTGCCCTGGCCCTCGACGAGCGGGTAGCGCAGTGACCACGGCTGCGCGAGCCGGACCAGGGTGTCGTAGATGGCCGTGTCACCGTGGGGGTGGTAGGTGCCCATCACGTCACCCACGACCCGCGAGCACTTGTAGAACCCGCGGTCGGGGCGGTAGCCGCCGTCGTACATCGCGTAGAGCACCCGGCGGTGCACGGGCTTGAGCCCGTCTCGCACGTCCGGCAGGGCGCGGCTGATGATGACCGACATGGCGTAGTCGAGGAACGAGCGCTGCATCTCGACCTCGAGCCCGATGGGCTCGACCCGGTCTCCCGGCGGCGGTGGGACGGTGTCGACCACGACGGTCTTCTCCTATCGGTACGAAAAGGCTTGTGGCACAGGGCCTTTGTGACCTGAGTGCTCAGATGTCGAGGAAGCGGACGTCCTTGGCGTTCCGGGTGATGAAGCCGCGACGGGCCTCCACGTCCTCGCCCATGAGCACGCTGAACAGCTCGTCGGCGGTCGCGGCGTCATCGAGGGTGACCTGGAGCAGGACGCGCGTGGCCGGGTTCATCGTGGTCTCCCACAACTGCTCGGCGTTCATCTCTCCGAGACCCTTGTAGCGCTGAACACCGTCGTCCTTGGGCAGCTTCTTGCCCGCCTCCTGGCCGAGCCGGATGAGGCCGTCGCGCTCCGCGTCGGAGTAGGCGTACTCCGGTTCCTCGCGGGTCCACTTGATCTTGTATAGCGGCGGCTGCGCCAGGTAGACGTGGCCCGCTTCGATGAGTGGCCGCATGAAACGGAAGAGCAGGGTCAGCAGCAGAGTGCGGATGTGCTGGCCGTCGACGTCGGCGTCCGCCATGAGCACGATCTTGTGATAGCGCAGCTTCGCGATGTCGAAGTCGTCGTGGATGCCGGTGCCCAGCGCGGTGATGAGCGCCTGCACCTCGGTGTTCTTCAACACGCGGTCGATGCGCGCCTTCTCGACGTTGATGATCTTGCCGCGGATGGGGAGGATCGCCTGCGTCCGCGAGTCCCGACCGGACTTCGCACTCCCGCCGGCGCTGTCGCCCTCGACGATGTAGACCTCGCACTCGGCAGGGTCACCGCTCTGGCAGTCGGCCAGCTTGCCCGGCAGGGAGCTGTTGCCCAGCAGGCTCTTGCGCGAGAGGTCGCGCGCCTTGCGAGCCGCAATGCGTGCGCGTGCGGCGTTGGACGCCTTGGTGAAGATGTCCTTGCCCTCCGACGGGTTGCGGTCGAACCAGTCCTTGAGCCAGTCGTTGCAGGTCTTCTGCACGAACGAGCGCGCCTCGGTGTTGCCGAGCTTGGTCTTGGTCTGGCCCTCGAACTGGGGCTCGGCGAGCTTGATGCTCACGATCGCGGCCAGGCCCTCGCGGATGTCCTCGCCGGTGAGGTTGTCGTCCTTCTCCTTGAGCCACCCCTTCGCCCGCGCCACCGTGTTCACCGTGCCAGTCAGCGCCGCCCGGAAGCCCTCCTCGTGGGTGCCGCCCTCGTGGGTGTTGATCGTGTTGGCGAAGGTGTAGACGGAGTTGGAGTAGCCGTCGTTCCACTGCATCGCGACCTCGACGCTCATCAGCCCGTCCGCGGTGGTGGACTCCGCGCCGAACCCGATCACCGACTTGTGCACCGGAGTCTTGCTCGCGTTCAGATGGCGGACGAAGTCCTCGATACCGCCGGCGTAGTGGAAGCGCTCCTCCCGCGGGGCGCCCGCAGGAAGCTCCTCTCCCTCGTCGGACAGGCGTGACACCGTCGGCCGCTCGTCGCGCAGCACGATGGTGAGCCCACGGTTGAGGAACGCCATCTCCTGCATGCGGCGATAGAGGGTGTCGAACTCGTAGTCCAGCGTCTCGAAGATCGCGTCGTCGGCCCAGAAGGTGACCGAGCTGCCGTGCTCCGTCGTCGGTTCGCTCTTGCTGATGGGCGCGGTCGGCTTCTGGTCGACGTACGACTGGCGCCACGTGAAGCCGTCCCGCCTGACGACGATCTCCATGCGCTTGGACAGCGCGTTGACGACCGAGATGCCGACGCCGTGCAGGCCGCCGGAGACGGCGTACGACTGCGAGTCGAACTTGCCACCGGCATGCAAGGTCGTCAGCACCAGTTCGAGTGCGGGCATGCCGCTCTTGTGCCGGCGGACAGGAAAGCCTCGGCCGTTGTCCACGACCCGCACACCGCCGTCGGCCAGCAGGGTCACGGAGATGGTGTCGCAGACCCCGGCCAGGGCCTCGTCGACCGAGTTGTCGACGACCTCGGTGACCATGTGATGCAGCCCACGGACGCCGGTCGATCCGATGTACATGCCAGGCCGCTTGCGCACCGCCTCGAGACCCTCGAGAACGGTGATCGAACTGGCGTCGTACGCATGCTTGGCGGGTTCAGCCACGGTGCTCCTGCCTCGGTGGGCGTCCAGGTGCCGATGCCGGTGGGGAAGCGGGGTGATCCGTCTGCGGCGTCGGGAGACGCCGTCGTTCGGTCATCGACATTGTCAGTCTACCCGCCACGGCTACGGAAGCCGCGCAGGACGCGGCCTGTTGTGGACGCGGAGGCCCTGCCGGAGGCGGGTGCTAGTCCCCCTACCGGCCGGGCGCCCCGATCATCGACTCAGCCGCCCCTGCGCTCGCCGGCTCAGCCGTACCCCTGCGCTTCGCCGGCTCAGCCGTAGGTATCGCGCGGCCCCCGTCCCTGCACCCGCCGCGGACCGTGCTTCCAGGTCGGCCCGCTCGGCCCGTGGACCACGACCGAACGCACCAGTCCCGCGCCGAACGCCTCGGCGATGCGCGCGATGAGGGGAGTGCTGAGCAATCGGATCTGGGTGGCCCAGGCGGTCGACTCGGCGGTGATCGTGAGGACGCCGGATCGTAGCGAAACGGGATGGCAGTGCGCAGCCACGTCCGCGCCGACCGCCGCCTCCCAGTTCGCCGTCACGGCGGCTACCGCGGCGTCGCCCTGCCAACCCCGGTCGGCCAACAGCTCCTCGAGCGCCTCGCCGAACGACGTGGGTTCGCCGGCGGGTGTCCCGGCGGCCGGCCGGACGTTCGCGGTGCGGATCTCGGCCCGCCTTCGGGCGGCGGCCGCACCCTCGTGCTCGCGTCGCCGCGCGGTGGCGGCCTCCCGCGCCTTGGTCAGGGCCTCTCGCGCCAGGTCCGCGCCTCGGGGCGGGACCGGGTCCGGGGCGGTGCCGTCATTCACGGGCCACCGTGCCCCCCGTCACCGCGAATCTGATGCCGTCGAGCGCCACGGGGACATCCGCCGCGACCGCAGCGGTGACAATCACCTGCTCCGCGTCGGCGACCAGGGCGGCCAGCGCTGCCCGACGCGCCACGTCGAGCTCGGCGAAGACGTCATCGAGGACGAGCACGGGATCGTCGCCTTCGACCCGCAACAACGCAAAGGATCCCAGCCGCAGCGCGAGAGCCGCCGACCACGACTCGCCGTGCGATGCGTACCCCCGTGCCGGCAGCTCGCCGAGGGTGATCACGACATCGTCGCGGTGCGGGCCGGCCAACGACTGGCCGCGCTCGATCTCCTGCGCGCGCAGCCGTTCGAGGGTCGCGAGGATCTCCGCCGCAAGAGCGGTCCGGTCGAGTCCTTCGAGTGGACCCTCGCCAAGAGAGTGCTTGTACGACAGGCGAAGTGAGCCACCTTCGGGCGCCACCGACGCATAGGCCGCCGCCGCGTGTGGACCGAGTTCGGACAGCAACGCCAGCCGGCCGGCCACCAGGTCCGCCCCGTGCCGAGCGAGGTGTTCGTCCCAGACGGCAAGGGTGGAGTAGTCGCCGCCCGGGCCGGCGCGGCGGGCGGCTGCAGCGGTCCGCAGCAGAGTCGAGCGCTGCCGCAGGACCCGGTCGTAGTCGGCGCGAACACCCGCGTACCGCGGCTGCTGGGTGACCAGGAGCTGATCGAGAAACCGGCGACGCCCGTCCGGGTCACCTTTGACGAGCGACAGGTCCTCGGGTGCGAACAGCACGCCGCGCAGCAGACCGAGCACCTCGCGCGGTCGCGGCACGGGCGTCCGGTTGAGGCGCGCCCGATTGGCCCGCCCCGGGTTGATCTCGAGCTCGATGACGGCCTCACGCCCGTCCCGGACGACCGCGCAGCGGACGACCGCCCGGTCGGTGCCGGCCCGGACGAGTGGCGCGTCCGTCGCGACGCGGTGGCTCTCGAGGGTTCCGGCGTACAGCAGGGCCTCGACCAGATTGGTCTTTCCCTGGCCGTTCGGACCGACCAGAACGTTGACGCCGGGATCGAGCGTCACCTCCGCGTCGGCGTAGCCACGGAAGTCGGTCAGTGCCAGCGCCCGTACGTACACGACCTACTCGGGCGCACTCAGCACGCCGGACCTCTTTCCACCCTTGCCCGTGGTCGCGTGGCCACCGAACTGGTTGCGCAAGGCGGCGACGACCTTCATGGCCGGACTGTCGTCCTGACGGGAGGCGAACCGTGCGAACAGGGCAGCCGAGATCACCGGCATGGGCACGGCCGCCTCGATGGCCGCCTCGATGGTCCAGCGGCCCTCGCCCGAGTCGTCGGCCTTTCCCTCGAGCTGCTCGAGTCCCGGATCCTCCTGCAGCGCGCGCACGAGCAGCTCCAGGAGCCAGGAGCGGATGACGGTGCCCTGTTGCCAGGACGCGAACGTCCCCTCGACGTCGGTCACGAGGTCGGTCTTCGCGATCAGCTCGTAGCCCTCGGCGTAGGCCTGCATCATCCCGTACTCGATGCCGTTGTGGACCATCTTCACGAAGTGGCCCGCCCCGAGCCCCCCTGCTCGGACGAAACCGAAATCTCCCGGCGGCTTGAGTGCGTCGAAGATGGGCTGGCAGGTCGCCACGTCCGCCTCGGCGCCGCCGACCATGAGGGCGTAGCCCTCCTTGAGGCCCCAGATTCCTCCGGAGACCCCGCAGTCGAGCAGGCGTACGCCCCGCTCGTTCAGGAACTCACCGTGAACGATGTCGTCGGACCACTTGTTGTTGCCGCCGTCGACGACGATGTCGCCCTCGTCGAGCAGGTCTCGCAACTGGTGGATCGTGTCTGTGGTCGGGTCACCGGCCGGCACCATGATCCAGACGACGCGGGGCGAGGGCAGCGCTGCCACGAGGTCACCCAGCGAGGACACGTCCGACGCATCACTGTGCGGGTCGTACCCGGTCACCTCGTGGCCAGCGGCGCGCAGCCGCTCCGTCATGTTGCCGCCCATCCGGCCCAGCCCGACCATGCCGATGTGCACGAGACCTCCCGCATCCAGCTTCCGTGGGGTGCGCGCCCCGCACCCGCGGCTTCGACGCTACCCGGCGAGGCGAACCCGTGGAGAGCGGACCGGCATCCGCGTCAGCCGGACAGCCGGACCGGCATCAGGAGGTACGAGTAACCGCCACCGTCGCCGCCGCTCATCACGGCGGGACGCTTCGGATCGGTGAAGGTCAGCCGCGCGGTCGGCGCATCCAGGACCCCCAGCCCGTCCAGCAGGAACTGCGGGTTGAACGCGATGGTCAACGGCTCGCCCTCGTACGAGACCTCGAGGGTCTCGCTCGCCTGGGCGTCCTCACCGGTGCCGGCCTCGAGCAGGAGTTGGCCCGGCTCGAACGACAGCCGGACCGGCGACGTCCGCTGGGCTACCAGAGCGACGCGCTTGACCGCATCCGCCAGGGCCGACGCATCGAGAACCGCCGCGGCCACGTGGCCGTCGGGGATCAACGACCGGTACCGCGGGTACTCGCCGTCGAGTAGCCGCGTCGTGGTCCGCCGCGTGCTGTTGGCGAAGCCCACGAGTGTCTCGCCGCCGGCCGCCGCGGGCGACAGGGCGATGGTCACCTCGTCGTCGCCGACCAGGGCCCGCGCAGCTTCCGCGATGTTCCGCGCGGGCACCAGCGCGGCCGCGGGCAGGTCGCTCCCCTCCGGCCGCCAGCCCAGTTCGCGGATGGCCAGCCGGTACCGGTCGGTGGCGGCAAGCGTCAACCGATCGCCGTCGATCTCGACCCGTACGCCGGTCAGGACCGGCAGGGTGTCGTCGCGGCCCGCGGCGACCACGACCTGCGAGACGGCCTGCGCGAACTCCGACGCCGTCACGCGGCCGGCGGTCGGTGGCAGGTCGGGCAGCTGGGGGTAGTCCTCGACCGGCATCGTGGGCAGCGTGAACCTGCTGCTGCCACACGACAGGACCACGCGGTTGCCGTCACTCGTGAGATCGACCGGCGACGGCGGGAGGCTTCGCGTGATCTCTGCCAGCAGTCGACCCGACACCACGGCCCGGCCGGCCTCGGCGATCGTGGCCGGGACGGTGGCGTTCGCGGCTACTTCGAAGTCGAACCCCGAGAGCGTCAGGGCGCCCTCGGTGGTGTCCAGGAGCAGGCCGGCCAGAACCGCGACCGGGGGTCGCGCCGGGAGACTGCGGGCCGTCCAGGCCACAGCATCGGTGAGCTCGGAGCGCTCGACCTGGAACCTCATGCGACGTCCTTCATCGATGGGTGCCGCGCAGGGTCGTCCTGCGGGCGCGACGGGCTTGCGGCTTCTCCTGCCCGAGACAGCGGCAGCCGTCCCGGGGGTGCACCGTACCCGTGTCGGGCCGGTGCTTTGTGCGGGAACGACCCTGCTCCCCGTCGGTGGGCCCGGCGGCTCGTCGAACCGTCCACCGGTCGGGCCGGGCCCGGTTGTTGTGGGGTGTGCACGGGGTGGAACAACCGAAGAGCGACGTCGTCGTCGGGGGCGTGGACGGTGTGCACCGTCGTGTGATTTCGCAGGTCGCAGCAAACATCGGCCAGTGGAGAGCCTGAGACGCAACCAGCTTCCCGCGGCGTGCGAGGAGGGACGGTCGGGCCAGCAGCGAGTTCCGTCCCCCGCCTGTCCGCTGTTTCCACAGTGTTGTTCACAGGCTGTGCACCCGCGTCAGCCGCGGTTCTGGGTCTTGATCCGGCTGGTGAGCTCGGTGACCTGGTTGAACACGGACCGGCGCTCGGCCATCAGACCCCGGATCTTGCGCTCGGCATGCATCACCGTCGTGTGATCACGGCCGCCGAACGCCTGACCGATCTTCGGCAGTGACTGTTCGGTGAGCTCCCGGCAGAGGTACATCGCGATCTGGCGGGCGTTGACCAGAACTCGGCTGCGGGACGAGCCGCACAGGTCCTCGACCGTGAGCCCGAAGTAGGCGGCCGTCGCGCCGATGATGATGCCGGGAGTGATCTGCGGCGCGCCGTTGTCGGGCAGCAGGTCACGCAGCACGACCTCGGCGAGCGGTACGTCGGTCTCGGCGCGGTTCAGGCTGGCGAATGCCGTGACGCGGATGAGGGCACCCTCGAGCTCGCGAATGTTGCGATCGATGTTGCTCGCGATGTACTCGAGCACCTCCGACGGGACGTTCAGCTTCTCCTGGGCGGCCTTCTTGCGAAGGATCGCGATACGGGTCTCGAGGTCGGGTGGCTGCACGTCGGTGAGCAGGCCCCACTCGAACCGAGATCGCATCCGGTCCTCCAGCGCCGACAGTTGCTTGGGGCTGCGGTCGGAGCTGATGACGATCTGCTTGTTCGCGTTGTGCAGCGTGTTGAACGTGTGGAAGAACTCCTCCTGCGTCCCTTCTTTGCCCTGCAGGAACTGGATGTCGTCCACGAGCAGGATGTCCACGTCGCGGTAGCGCCGGTGGAACGCCGCTGCCTTGTCGTCCCGGATCGAGTTGATGAAGTCGTTGGTGAACTCTTCGGAGCTCACATAGCGGATCCGCGATCGGGGGAACAGATGCTGGGCGTAGTGCCCGATGGCGTGCAACAAGTGAGTCTTACCGAGCCCCGAGTCGCCGTAGATGAACAGCGGGTTGTACGCCTTCGCAGGGGCTTCGGCCACGGCCACGGCCGCAGCGTGGGCGAACCGGTTGCTCGAACCGATGACGAAGGTCTCGAAGAGGTACTTCGGGTTGAGCTGCGCTGGATCAGAGGCGATGGGGCCCCCGCGGCCGGTTCCGGGGACCGGCGCCTGTGCAGCCAGGTGTGCCGGGGTGAGGTCGGGATCGGTCTCGTCCTCTTCCTCGTCGTCGTTGGCGGCTCCGCTTGGCAGCGCCTCGACCGTGACGGCGACCTGGACCTCGTGCCCGAGCTCGGCGGCGAGCGCCGTCGCGAGGGCCGGGCGCAGCCGGGTGTCGAGCAGCTCCTTGGTGAAGGTGTTGGGGGCGGCGAGAAGGGCCGTGCCCTCGACCAGGGCGACCGGCCTGGTGAGGCGTAACCACGCGCGGTCCGCCCCGGTCAGTGCATCCTCGGTCAGCCCCGCAACAGCACGCGGCCAGGCGGCACCTAGCTCGGCCGTACCGTCGGCGGACCAGTCCTCCATCGTGTCGATCCCCGTTCCCCTCGAGATGCCCCGCTCGCGCCGTTCGTCCGGCGCGCGCGCCTCCGGCGCCTGTCGTCCACAGCTCCGTCCACATCCTGTGCGTGATCACGGCCGTGCGGGGGAAGGGGCGCGGCCAGTGCTCTCGGGGAACCCGACGGAGCGACCGACGGTAACAGCGTGTCCGGAGATGAGTCGAGGGGTTGTCCACAACGGGTACGAAGGGCGGCGAACCGGCAGGGCGACCGGGGCGTCCTTGGTTTGACCGCCCTTCCAGGCTGCCGTTACCGTGGACCGTCAGACGGCTCTCCCCCGTGACCTGCCCCGGGCCGGTCACCTGTTGGGGCCGTCTCGATCCCTGTTACCGCTGGGTCACCGCCCTGGTGGTATCACCACCATCGAAGCGATCCGGAGTCCCGTCGTGAGCAAGCGCACGTTCCAGCCGAACAACCGTCGGCGGGCCAAGACGCACGGCTTTCGGCTGCGCATGCGGACGCGTGCCGGCCGCGCCATCATCTCCGGCCGCCGCCGCAAGGGCCGCCAGGAGCTGTCGGCCTGATCATCGTGCCGGTCAACTCACCAGGCCACGGGAAGGTGTGAAGGTGTTGCCCCGGTCCGCGCGCCTGCATCGCGGAAGGGACATCGCCCGGGTGTCCTCGCAGGGCTCGCGTGCCCACAGCGGTGGAATCTCGGTGTCCGTGGTGGTCGGCGACGAGCCCACGGCTCGAGCCACGGTCGTGGTGAGCCGCCGATCCGGCGGTGCCGTGGCGCGTAATCGGCAGCGACGCCGGATCCGGCACGCCCTCGTTCCCACCCTTCAGCGGGTGCCGGCGGGCGCCGAGCTGGTCGTGCGTGGGGGACCGCGGGTCGCCCAGCTGCCACCCGCCGAGCTCGCGAGCGAGCTCGACCGTGCGGTACGACGAGCGCTGCGCCGGGTGGGGTCGTGACACCGGTGCGCCGTCCCCGCAGCCGGTCCCAGCGTCAGGCGAACCGATGAGTCCGGCCGCGCGTGTCCTGTCACTCCTGATCCTCGGATACCAACGGTTTGTGAGTCCGTTGCTGGGTCCACGGTGTCGCTTCGAACCTTCGTGCAGCGCGTACGCGCGAGAGGCCGTGCTGGTCCACGGCGCCCTCCGCGGGTCGGCGCTCGCGGGGTGGCGACTCCTGCGTTGCCAACCGTTCGGCACCCCGGGCTACGACCCGGTGCCCGAGCGTCACCCGGGCCGCCGTGAGCGCGCCGCCACGGCCGTGCAGGGAGCGCGACCGTGCTGAACGCCCTGTACAACTTCGTCGCACGCGCCACCGTCGTCATCCACGGTGGGCTTCAGCACGTCACCGGCGACAACGGCTACACCTGGGCCTTGTCGATCATCCTGTTGACCGCAGGCGTACGGCTCATCCTGGTGCCGCTGTTCGTCAAGCAGATCAAGTCGCAGCGCACCATGCAGGTGATGCAGCCCAAGATCAAAGAGCTGCGCGAGAAGTACAAGAACGACAAGCAGAAGCTCAACGAGGAGATGATCAAGCTTCAGCGGGAGCACGGAAACCCGCTCCTCGGGTGCCTGCCGACGGTGTTGCAGATCCCGTTGTTCCTGGCCCTGTATCGCGTCATGAACGGGTTCGAGCCGCAGAAGTCGCTCACGATCCCCGGCAACATCAACGGCTACTACCCCGACCACCTCAGCGGCCTGTCGGTCAGCGAGGCCAGCCAGATCGCCCACGCCAAGATCTTCGGGGCCTCGCTCGCGACGACGTTCCGGTCCTCGCACGAGGTGTTGAACACGCTCGGCGCGAACATCGTGGCAACGCGGATCGTGTGCGGGGTGCTCATCGTCGTCATGATGCTCAGCACGTACGTCACGCAGCGGCAGATCATGGGCCGCAACAGCGTGGTCGGAAACCCGCAGCAGGCTGCCACCCAGAAGATCCTGCTGTACGTATCCCCCCTGTTCTTGGGCATCTTCGGGCTGCGTATCTCGGTCGGCGGGCTGCTCTACTGGTTCACGAGCAACGTGTGGAGCATGGTCCAGCAACTCGTGGTGATCCGCCGGATGCCCCCCGTGATCGAAGGGGGGAGCGGACCGGCGGCAAGTACGGCGGGGGCTCCCCAGCCCTCCGGGGGCGGAGGCCTGTTAGGGGGCCGCCGCCGGGAGGCGCCGCCTCCACCGGCTCCGGCCCCGGCCCGCCTGGTGCAGCAGCGAACGGTGTCGGACAGCGCGCCGTCCGAACCGACCGGGTCGCCGCGCGGCGGCCGGCCGCCGCGCGGAGGTTCCGCGGCGAAGCGAAAGAAGGGGCGCAAGGGCGGTCGGCGCTGACCTGACCGCGTTCGCCGCCAGAACGCACGAACATGCAGGGGAACGGCCGAGGAGGAGCAGATGAGCGAGGTCACCACGACGGCCGATGAGGCCGCGGAGGCGAGCGGCGCGCCGCCTGAGGGAGCTGGCCGCCCTTCGGTCAGTCTCGAGCAGGAGGGCGAGGTCGCGGCGGACTACCTCGAGGAGCTGCTCGACATCTGCGACTTGGATGGTGACCTCGACCTGGACGTCGAAGGCGACCGGGCCGTCGTCGCGATCGTGGGCGATGGGCTGCAAGACCTCGTCGGTGACCGCGGCACGGTTCTCGAGGCCCTGCAGGAGCTCACTCGGCTGTCGGTCCTCGCGCAGACCGGACAACGCAGCCGGTTGATGCTGGACATCGCCGGTCACCGCGCGGCGCGACGCGCCGAGCTCACCGAGCTGGGAACTGCTGCGGCGCAGCGGGTTCTGGCTTCTGGGGAGCCCAATCGCCTCTCGCCCATGAGCCCGTTCGAGCGCAAGGTCGTCCACGACGCGGTGGCTGTCGTGGATGGTGTGCACAGCGAGTCCGAAGGCGAGGAACCGCACCGGCGTGTCGTGGTCCTCCCTGACTGATCGCGAGGTGTCGGCGCGACCACCGGGCGCCGCCGGCCCCGGCGCCACGTCTGTCCTCGCCGTCGTGCCGGACGCCGCCGAGGAGCTGTTCGCGGGCCGCCTACCGGTGGCGCTGCGGTTCGCGGAGTGGCTCGCCGGTGCGGGGACCACTCGCGGTGTCGTCGGGCCGCGGGAGGCGGAGCGGCTGTGGGACCGCCACCTGCTCAACTGTGCGCTGGTCGCAGCGCTCGTTCCGGCCGGCGCTCACGTCGCCGATGTCGGGTCCGGCGGCGGCCTCCCCGGCGTCGTCGTCGCGCTGGCCCGGCCGGATGTCCGGGTGACGCTCATCGACAGCATGGCGCGGCGGACGGCGTTCCTGTCCGAAGTGGTTGCAGATCTCGGGCTCGAGCAGCAGGTTGCGGTGCGGCGGGCGCGCGCGGAGGAGCTGGCGTTGAATGCCGATGCGGCGACGTCCCGCGCGGTGGCCGACCTGGGGACGGTGGCGTCGTGGTCGGCGGGTCTCGTACGCACCGGGGGGATCCTGCTCGCCATGCGAGGAGGATCGGCGCACGCCGAACTGGCCGGCCACGCGCGCCGCATCCGGTCGGCGGGCTGGCAGGATGCCGAGGTCGTGGAGCGTTCGTGCGCGGGCGTGACGCCGTGTCTCGTTGTCCGGGCCACGATGAGCGCGGGCGCGCAGAGAAGAGGGCCCCGATGAGCGCTCGTGGGAAGCGGCCGTGAGCGTCCTCGAACCGGTTTCACGGGAAACACTGCCGAAGCGCGAGGCGTCGCCGGCTGCCGTGGCGCGGCCGGTGCGGATCGTCACCGTCGCGAACCAGAAGGGCGGGGTCGGTAAGACCACCTCGGCCGTCAACCTCGCGACGGGGCTGGCGCTGGCCGGCCACCGGGTCCTGGCCATCGACCTGGACCCGCAGGGCAACGCCTCGACCGGGTTCGGAATCCCGCACCACGTCGGGGTTCCCTCCGTCTACGACGCGATCGTGGCCGGACGTCCGCTCGCCGACGTCGTGTGCGAGGCGCCGGAGTCACCGAACCTGCGTGTCGTGCCCGCGACGATCGACCTCGCCGGCGCGGAGGTGGAGCTGGTTCCGCTCATCGCGCGGGAGGCGCGGCTCCGCAAGGCCCTTCGCACCTACCTGTCCGAGGAGGGCGCGGAGACGGAGGTGGTCCTCGTCGACTGCCCGCCGTCGTTGGGCCTGCTCACGGTGAACGCGTTCGTGGCCGCCACCGACGTGCTGATCCCGATCCAGTGCGAGTACTACGCGCTGGAGGGGCTGGGCCAGCTGACGAGGAACGTCGATCTCATCCGCGCGCATCTGAACCCCACGCTGCGGATCGGTGCGATCCTGCTCACCATGTACGACGCGCGGACGCGGCTGGCCGAGCAGGTGGCCGCCGACGTGCGTGGCCATTTCGAGGACCTGGTCCTCGACACCGTCATCCCGCGCAGTGTGCGGCTGTCGGAGGCGCCGAGCTTCGGCACCTCGGTGCTGGCGTACGACGCGGCCTCGCGGGGGGCGCAGGCGTACCTGGCAGCCGCACGCGAGCTGGCGGTCCGGTGGAGCATGGCCGCATGAGCCCGCGCCCGGGGGGTCTGGGCCGGGGCCTGGGCGCGCTCATCCCCCCTGCGCCGGACCGCGACGTCGGGACGTCGTCGGCCGATGCACCGACCTTCCGAGAACTGCCGCTCGAAGCGATCCGGCCGAACCCGCGCCAGCCCCGGACCGTCTTCGACGAGGACGCCCTGGCCGAGCTGGTGGTCTCGTTGCGCGAGGTCGGGATGCTCCAGCCGGTTGTCGTGCGCCCTCTGCCCGAGCCGTCGGAGGGCGCCACGTACGAGCTGGTCGTGGGCGAGCGCCGTTGGCGGGCGGCTGCCGAGGCGGGGTTCACCCACGTGCCGGCCCTCGTACGGCAGACCGACGACGACGCCATGTTGCGGGACGCGCTGCTGGAGAACCTGCACCGGTCGCAGCTGAACCCGCTCGAGGAAGCCGCCGCGTACGCCCAGCTCCTCGAGGAGTTCCAGGTCACCCACGATCAGCTTGCCGGCCGCATCGGCAGGTCGCGCTCGCAGGTGTCGAACACGATCCGCCTGCTGGGGCTACCGCCACCCGTGCAACGGCGGGTGGCGGCCGGTGTCCTGTCGGCGGGCCACGCCCGTGCCCTGCTCGCGCTGCCGGATGCCGAGAGTCAGGAGGCGATGGCGGCGCGCATCGTCGCGGAAGGGCTCTCGGTGCGGGCCGTCGAGGAGCTGGTGGCGCTCGGGCGGGTGCCTGGCGACCGGCCGGCGCGTGGCGGCCGGCCGCGCCAGCGGCCCACGGATCCGCGCGCGGAGGAGCTGGGCGCCCGCGTGGCCGACCGCCTCGACACCCGCGTGAGGGTCGAGCTCGCTCGAGGGCGGAGCCGGCTGGTGGTCGAGGCCGCCGACCTGGACGACCTCGCCCGCATCGTCGACCTCATCACCCGCCCGGCCAGTTCCTGACCTCTGGTCAGGTATCGCCACGGACGCCGGTCGCGAAGGGGTCGCGCCGGGCGTGAGCCGCTGGTCAGCGTGCCGGGCCGCGGACCGCTGCGGCCGCCAGCAGATCGCGGCACACGATGCCGAGGTCCCGGCCGGACGCCGCCAGCGCCAGTGGCAGCAGCGACGTCTCGGTCATGCCGGGGGCCACGTTGGTGTCCAGGAACTGCACGACGCCCTGGCGGTCGATGCGCAGGTCCGTGCGCGAGAGGTCACGCAACCCGAGCGTCGCGTGCACCGCGAGCGCGACCCGCGTGAGCTCGGCGGTGGTATCGCTGTCGACGCGAGCCGGACAGAAGAACTCGGTCGCGCCCGCGGTGTAGCGCGCCGCGTAGTCGTAGACGCCGCTGTCCGGGCGGATCTCTACCGGCGGCAGGCCGGTGGCCGAGCCGGCGCCGTCGAGCTCGAGCACCGAGACCGCGACCTCGATCCCCTCGACGTACCGCTCGACGAGGGCCGTGTCGCCGTAGGAGAAGCAGGTGACCATGGCGGCCGGGAGGTCGGCGATGTCACGAACGGCGGTCGCCCCCAGGGCGGAGCCGCCGGCGGCGGGCTTGACCATGAGCGGCAGGCCCAGCCGGCCCACCAGCAGGTCCAGGACGGCGGGGGCGCCGAGCTCGCGGAAGGTCGCATGACCGACGGCGACCCAGTCCGGCGTCTCGACACCCGCGCGCCGCACGAGTGCCTTGGCCGAGGGCTTGTCGAACGCCGTCCGGCAGGCGGCCGGCGTCGTGCCGACGTAGGGCACCCCGGCACAGTCCAGGACCGCGCGGACGGCGCCGTCCTCCCCGCTGCCGCCGTGCAGCGCGATGAGAACCGCGTCCGGTCGCAGGTCGGCGAGGAGCGACAACAGCCGGCTGTCCGCGTCGGCCAGCGTGACCTCGACGCCGACGTGGCGCAGTGCGTCGGTGACGCGGCGCCCGCTGCGGAGAGACACGTCACGCTCGTACGTCAGCCCGCCGGCGACGACGACGGCGCGGGACAGCTCGGTCACCGCGGCGTCACTGCAGGTCCGGGGGCGGGGCGGCAGCGTCGGGTCGCTCGTGCGACGGGATGCCGGCCGAGCCAAAAGTGGCGAGGAGCTCGAGTTCCTCGTCGATGACGGCGGCGAGCCGGCGCACACCTTCGCGGATGCGGTCCGGCGGCGGGAAGCAGTACGACAGGCGCAGGAATTGCCCGCCGCTCCCGTCGGCATAGAACCCCGTGCCGGGGACATACGCGACCCGCGCGGCGAGGGCCCGTGGCTGCATCGTCTTCGCGTGCAGACCGGGCGGCAACGTCACCCAGCTGTAGAAGCCGCCGTCGGGCCTGGTCCAAGTGCAGGAGTCGGGGAAGTGCTGCTCCATGGCGTCCAGGAGGGCGTCGCGGCGCTCGCGGTAGACCTCGCGGAACACCTTGATCTGCTCGAGCCACGGTTGGGTGGCGAGGTAGCTGCTGATGGCCAGCTGGGAGAAGACCGGCGGGCACAGGACCTGCGCCTCGGACGCCAGGACGAGCTTCTCCCGCGTCGCGTGCGGTGCGAAGACCCAGCCGATCCGAAAACCCGGCGCGAACGTCTTCGAGAACGAGCCGAGATAGATCACGCCGTCGTCCGTCCGGGCCCGAAGCGCCCGGGCCGGCTCCACGTCGAAACCCAGCAGCCCGTACGGATTGTCCTCCAGGACAAGGAGATTCGCGGATGCGGCGATCTCGAGGATCTCGTCGCGGCGATCTTCGGAGAGGGTGACTCCCGCAGGGTTGTGGAAGTTCGGCACGGTGTAGAGAAACTTGGCGCGCTTGCCGGCCGCGGCGACCGCGGCGAGTGCCTGCCGTAGCGCCTCCGGGATGAGACCACTGTCGTCCATGGCCACGTGCACGACGTCGGCCTGGGCGGCCGCAAAGGTGCCGAGAGCGCCGACGTACGAGGGAGCCTCGGCGATCACGACGTCGCCGGGGTCGAGGAAGACGCGACTGACGAGGTCCAGCCCCTGCTGGCTGCCGACCGTGACCACCACGTCGTCCGGCGAGGCGACGATGCCCTCGAGGGACATGACCTCGCAGATCTGCTCCCGCAACGTGGGGTCGCCCTGGCCGCCGCCGTAGTTGAGCGCCACGGCTCCGCGGTCGAGGGTGAGCCGCTTCAGCATCTCGCTGACGGCATCGAGTGGAAGTGCTGCGGTATAAGGGGATCCGCCGGCCAGGGACACGACCTCGGGGCGGTTGGCGACCGCGAACAGCGCGCGGATCTCCGAGGCGGTCATGCCGTGCGTACGGGCGGCGTAGCGATCCAGGTAGGGGTCGTGCCGGATGCCGGACATCGTGTTCCACCTCCTGATCGCGGGGCGTGGCGCCGGGGCGCCGGGCCGGTTCGTACCGTCTGTGTCGGCACTTTCCGTGATCGAGGGTAGCCGCACCTGTGCGCTCGGCCTCGGCAATATCCCCTCAGCGGCCGCGTTGCAACGCCGCGATCGACGACAGGTCGAGCACTCCGGTCGGCGGATCCTGTTCGTCAGGCAGGAACATCCGTTGCACGGCGACCACGAGGGCCTCCGCGATCGTGTCGCGGACGTCCTCGCGGGCCAGGAGGGCCGCGTCCCCGGGGTGGGTGACGTAGCCGAGGTCGATGTGCACGGCCGGCATCCTGGTGCGACGCAGCAGCTGCCAGGTCGTGGGGTGGGTGCGGGCGTCGAACAAGCCGGTACGTGCGGCGACCTCGCGCGCGAGCAGTCCCGCGAGACGTTCGCCGGGGAGCGAGCCGTTGTCCGGACCGGTTCCGTAGTAGTACGCGGCGACACCGTGCGGGGATGGGGAGGGCGCGCCGTCGCAGTGCAGCGAGATGAGCATGTCGGCGTCGGTGTCGTTGGCGAATCGCGCCCGTTCGGCCCCGGTGGGTGACTTGTCCGGACCATGGGTGAGGTAGGCCGCCGCTCCTGCGGCTGCCAGACGTCCCTCGACCCGGGCGGCCAGGTCGGCGACCACGTCGCGCTCGACCAGGCCGTGGCCGGTGTGGCCGGTGTCCGTGCCGCCGTGGCCGGCGTCGACGACCACGCGCTTGCCGGCGAGTGCCGGACCGCGCCGCCGAAGCGCCTCTGCCTCGCGCAGCTCGTGCGAGCTGCCGACGGTCACCGACCGGCGGATCTGCTGCAGGGCGCGGACGGTGGCCGGACCCACGGTGCCGTCGGGGGTGAGGCCGTAGTTGCGCTGGAAGTCCCGCAGCGCCGCTTCCGTACGGTCGGCGAACAGGCCGTCGCACCGGCCAACGTCGAAGCCCAGCTCGGCGAGCCGTCGTTGCAACGCCACGACATCGTCACCGACGTACGGGTGGGAGACCTGATGGCGCAGCACGCGGGCGCCGAGGTCCCAGCGCGCCCCCTCGAGCGCGTGATAGGTCTCCTGGTCGACCACGCCGTCGGCGCGCAGCCCGCGGGCCTGCTGGAAGGCGCGGACGGCTCGGGCGACATCGTCGTCGTAGCGGTCGTCCTCGTGCTCGGCGGGTAGCAGCCGCAACTGGACCAGCCAGCCGGTGATCTGGCTGACCGCCGCCGAGCGGTCGCCCGGTGCCGCGACCGGGGCATCGTTCGGCGCGGGTGGGTCGGACGTCACGCCGCGATTGTCCTCGTCGTGCTCGCCCGGTCAGCCGAGGTAGGACTCCAGGTCACGCAGCAAGGCCGCCTTGGGCTTGGCGCCGACGATGCTCTTGGAGACCTCGCCGCCCACGAAGACCGCCATCGTCGGGATCGACATGACCTGGTACGCACGCGCGGTCTCGGGGTTCTCGTCGATGTTGAGCTTGACGACCTCGATCTTGTCGGCGTTCTCGGCGGCAATCTCCTCGAGGACGGGCGCGACCATCTTGCAGGGCCCGCACCACTCGGCCCAGAAGTCGACGATCACCGGCTTGTCGCGCTGCAGCACGTCGGCCGCGAACGTGGCGTCGGTCGTGGCCTTGGTGTTCGAACCCATGGGGGGAGTCCTTCTCTCGTCGGTCGTTCGGGCAGGGTCGGGGTCGGTCAGACGCTGGTCATCTCCGGGGCCGGGGCGGTCTGTGCGTCGCCGCGCGCGGCGAGCCAGCGTTCGGCGTCCAGGGCGGCGGAACAGCCCATGCCGGCGGCCGTGACGGCCTGCCGGTAGGTGTGGTCGACGACGTCGCCCGCGGCGAACACGCCGGGAATCCGGGTTCGGGTCGTCGGGGTGTCGACGAGCACGTACCCCTCGTCGTCGAGGTCGAGCTGCCCGCGGACCAGCTCGCTGCGCGGATCGTGTCCGATCGCGACGAACAGGCCCCCGACGTCCAGGTGGCGGGTCTCCCCCGTCTCGGTGTCGCGAAGGGTGACGCCGGTTACCGCGGTCTCTCCGTGGATCTCCGTGACCTCGCTGTTCCACGCGAACGTGATCTTGGGGTCGTTCCGGGCCCGGTCCTGCATGATCTTGCTGGCACGCAACGCATTGCGGCGGTGCACGATCGTCACCGAGGATGCGAAGCGGGTGAGGAAGGTGGCCTCCTCCATGGCCGTGTCTCCGCCGCCGACCACCACGATGTCGCGGTCCTTGAAGAAGAACCCGTCACAGGTGGCGCAGGCGGACACGCCACGGCCCAGCAGTTCCTGCTCGCGCGGCAGGCCGAGGTAGCGGTACGCGGAGCCGGTCGCGATGATCACGGCTTCGGCCAGGTGTACGGAGTCATCGGCGAGCGTGATCACCTTGGGGTCGGCCGCCAGGTCGAGCCGGACCGCGTCGTCGACGACGAACCGCGCGCCGAACCGCTCGGCCCGCTCGCGCATCGACTCCATCAGGGCCGGACCCATGATGCCTTCGGGGAAGCCGGGGAAGTTCTCCACCTCGGTGGTGGTCATGAGCGCCCCGCCGGCGGTGACCGCTCCCTCGATCACGAGCGGCGCGAGCTCGGCGCGCGCGGTGTAGAGGGCAGCCGTGTAGCCGGCAGGTCCCGACCCCACGATGACGACCTTCTCGACGGCGTCCGTCATGCCTCTGCCTCCCTGCTGTCGCCCTGTCCGGGGCGGCACGTCCGACAACCGATGCTAGTGGTCGGGTGTTCCCGAAACGGTGGCTCCGCCGGCTGGCACAGTGGCGGCGTGGAGCCCGGAGTGCGGTGCGCGGCTCATCCGGCGCGGCCGGGCCGGGACCGGTGCCCGCGGTGCGGCCGGCCTCGCTGCGCCGCCGACCAGACGCTGGGTCAGCACTGCGCCGTCTGCGGCCGGACGGGTGTCCGTCCGCCGCGACCGCGTCTTGCCGTCCTCGCGGGTGCCCTCGCCGTCGGGATCATCGGGGCCGTCCTCGGCGGCGCACTCGGCCAGGAGTACGTGGGCGCGCACGTGTTCGCGGTCGTGTTCCCGGCCCTCGTCGGCATCGTCATCGCGGCGGCCGCCGCCGCGTGGGCGGGCCCGATGCGGGCACTGCTCCGACACGGCATGGCCGGACTGGTCGGGGTCTGCGCCGGGCTGTCGGCGCTGCTGGACTTCCGGTTCACCGACGAACCGTTCGGGCCTGTCGGCCGCTGGCTGCCGCCGCTGGCCGCCGCCGTCGTCGCCGCGGTGGCCGCGGCCGAGGTGCTGGCGCGCCGGCCGGTCAGTGGGCCGGCGCGTGACGGTCGAGCACGCGCGAGCACGTCGGGTCGGTGACGAGGGCCACCACCGGTCCCGGTCCGGCACCCACGAGCACCAGCGCGGGGACGCCGTCGTACCTGGCGTGGTCCACGATCGCGATCGGCCGGTCGAGCCGCTCCTCGGCGCCGGCGACGCACTCCGGGCTGGCGGGCGGGACGGGAGCGGAGGCGACGAGACGCAGAGCCGGGCCCTGGGCCGTGAGGACATCGTCGGTCCAGTCGCGCCCGCTCTCGGTCTGGCGCGGAGCGGCCGGCTCCTGCACCCGCGCAGCGGCCGCGGTGAGAACGACGGCCTGGGTCCGCGAGCCCTGCAGGACAGCGCCCGCAGCCGGCAGGTGTCCCGTGGCGCCCAGGGCGATCCCACCGCCCAGCGCCCCGGCCAGAGCCGCCGTACCGATCACCGCGCACGCCGTCCGGCGAGCCTGAGGCGGCGCCGGAACCGCGGTCCGCGCGGCGAGTCCGGCGAGGAAGTCCGCGCGCGGCTGGGCCGCGGGCAGGTCGGGAAGCGGCCGGTCGGCCGACGGGTCGTCGGGCATCGCCACCTCCTCGGTCGGCCCCCGGACTCTGCGCTGTTGGACGTACGACGCGGTCCTGGAGTTCCGGAGCGGTGCGGGACGAGGGCGAACCTCAGGAGCGGAACGTCATCTCCGCGATGCCGGCGCGGTACCCGCCGGGCACCTTCGGCAAGGAGGTGATCCACACCAGCCAGTACCGGTGCGACTGCCCGGCCGGGAGTGTCACGGCGGTGCCCGCGTGCGGCTGCTCGGACACGACCGCATAGCCGGACAGCGTCGACGCCGGGGCATCGCCCGCGCGCAGTTGCACTCCTGTCGGGGACCCGTCGAAGACGATCTGCACCGAGGCCACGCGGATGTCCGAGCCGAGGTCGACGAGCAACCCCACGCCGGGCTTGAGGTTCCCGAGGTTCGCCGTCGTGTACGTGGAGGTGTCCCACGAGGTGGCGGTCGACCCGTCGTGGGCGAGGGGAATCTGATCGTCGTTCTCCTTGCCGTCCCCCGGGGGCGGGTCGAAGGCCGTGACGCTCTTGAGCGGAATGACCGCGCCGGGCTCCCCAGCCCCACCCGAACCCTCCGGCCCGGCCGTGAAGCTCGGTACCGACTGCGTGGTTCCGGGCACCTTGCCGACGGACTGGCCGATCGACCAGCCGACCGCGCCGATCACGGCCAGCCCGATCAGTGCCAGCACTCGCCACACCCAGGGATGGGTTCGGCGCGCCTGCTGCGGAGCGTCGGGAGGTCCGGGCTCGGCGGGGAGCACATCGGCCAGGGCTGCCGCCACGGCGGGGGCGTCGCGCAGGGCGGCCTCGCGGCCGCGTGCCGGCAACAACGTGGCGCTGATCACCGCATCGAGCTCGCGGGGGACGGCGGCGCGCACGTACCGCGCCGCGATCGCGCGCCCGTCGTCGACGGGTGCGGCCGGCATGTTCCGCCAGGGTCCCCCCGGCCAGCACCCCGTCGCGGCCGCGTACACGGTCCGGGCCAGGTCACACGTGTCGTACCTCTGCAGGCGGCGCAGGTCATCCGGACCGCGCGGGGGGCCCGCGGGCCGCTGCCCGAGGCCGAGGTCGGCGATCATGAACGGCGGCAGTTCGGGCGGCCCGGTCGGCTGACCGTTCCGGTCCTGCTGGTCCAGCCCGGCGGCGGCCAGGCCCGCGCCGGTGCCGGGGTCGGTCAGCCGGACCCGACCGTCGGCCTGGACCAGGATGTTGTCGGGGTGCACGCGTCCGTGCCATCCGCCGTGCTCGTGCAGGGCCGCAAGGGCCTCGGCGGCGTCCTGCAGCAACGGGCCGACCCGCTCCGGTTCGAGACCACCGTCGGACAGCAGGCTGCGCAGCGGTTCGCCGCCCACCCACTCGCGGACGAGGTACGCCACAGTCCGCCCCGCCAGCTCTTGCTCGTCGGTGTCGTACGTCGCCGCGATCCGCGGGTCGTGGACCACGCCGGCGCCGGCCGCGGCTGCGTGGAACGCGCGGCGCACGTTCTCGTCGGCATCGAGCAGGACGCGGATCGCGACAGGACGGGACAAGGTGAGGTCCTCGGCCCGCCACAGACTCGTGCCGACGGCAGCGAGATCGGGCTCGACCCGGCGTTCGAGTCGGTAGCGCGCGCCGAGGACGGTGCCTGCCTCGAGCACCTCGTCGACCCGCCGCGCCACCACACCCACTGTAGGGACGGCGGAGCGTTCAGGCAGCCTGCCCCGCCGTCCAGAACGGGCCTGCGACGGTCGCGGCGACCGCGGCCGTCGGCCGGGTGGCGCCGGCGTACCCGTTCCACCACACCGGCTGGAGCCGGACCACGTCGCCGGTGTGGTTGGCCGACACCATGAGACCCTTGCCGGCGTAGATGGCGACGTGCTCGATCGTCGCCGGGTTGCTCGGGTTGCTGGCCCAGAACAGCAGGTCGCCGGGCTCGAGGTCGGCCAGCGGGACGTGCGGTCCCGACAGGTACTGCTGCGCCGCGGTGCGCGGCAGCCGGATTCCGGCGGCCGCGTACGCCTTCCCGGTCAGCCCGGAGCAGTCGTACCCGATCGGTCCGGTCCCGCCCCACTGGTACGGGTGACCCTCGAGGGCCTCCGCGGCGGCGAGCGCGACCGCCGCCTGCGGTGAGGATGCGGGCGGGGCACCGGCGAGGCGCAGCACGTACGGGTTGCTCGCCGCGTTCAGGTGCTGGAGGAACTCCGCCTGCTGCTCGGCGGCTTGCTGCGCCTCGGCCGCCTGCTCGAGGGCGAGTACCTGTGCGTTGGCCGCGGCCAGGAGCGACTGCGTCTTGGCCAGTGCGGCCTGGACGGCGGCCGCCTTCGTGGCGACCTGCCGTTCGAGCTGGGTCTGTTGCTGGGCAAGGTCGTCAGCGGCGCGCTGCGCGGCCATGGCCGCGGCGCTGCGCGCGTCCAACGCGGCGCCGGTCGCGTTGTTGGCGGCCAGCACGCGCGACACCGCCTGGAGCTGTCCGCCGATCTGGGCGGGGTTCTGTCCGCGGCTGAGGACCCCGACGTACAGGGCGGTGGGCCCGCCGATCTCGTACAGCTGGCGCAAGGTGGCCGAGCTCTGCTGGGCGTGCGCCTGGGCGGCCTGCACCGCCTCGGTCACCGCCTGCTTCGCGGCGAACGTCTGAGTCACGACCTCGGCGAGGCGCCCTTCGGCGTCGTCGTACGCCTCGGTGGCGGCCTCGGCCTGGGCGCGCAGCGTGGCGACCTGGCTGGCCAGTCGCGCAGCTTGCTGCTGGGGCGAGTCGGCGTGCGCGGCGGGAGCCGCCAGGAGGCCGCCGGCCAGCAGCGCGCCGGTGAGCAGGGCGGTGATCAGTGCGGTGGGACGACGGATCACGACGGGACGGATCCGTTCCCGGTGACGACGAACGTCGTCTCGCCCTTGAGGAACCCGATGTCGTGCGCGATCAGCGTCCGCGTTCCCCGCCTGATCTTGATCGTGGTGGCGCCGGACGCGCTGATCGTGAGTGACCCCGGCACGATCGTCTCGCCGTGGTTGAGCGCACCTTGTGCGGCGGCCAGCGCGGCGGCAAGATCGTGGTTCTGCCCCCACGCGGAGGCCGCGTCGGAGGCCGCGTTGTTGGCGTCGTCCTGGGCGCCGAGATGGGCGGACGCGATCGAGATCGTGTCGAACCCCACCACGGCGAACACGGCGATCACCACCAGCACGCGGGTGAACCAGCCGATGATCACCTCATGTCTGTCGGCGCCCGGGCCCCCGGCCTTGACCGGTTCAGCGACGCAGCATGGCCAGCAGGCCGGTGACCTCGCTGACGCGCATGCGGCGCGCGGCCCACACGTACACCACGCCGCCGACCACCGCTCCGGCGAACGTCGCCAGGACGGCCCCTGCCGTGCCGTGGCCGAGGCCACCCTCGATCTCGGCGGCGATCGCGCCGGCCACGGCGGCGCCGAGCACGCCGGCGAGACTGACGCGTACCACCAGGCGCGTCACACGGAAGCCGTCGATGCCGCCGAGCGTGGCCCGCAGCCGGCGCACGGCCAGGGCCGTGCCGACGACATACGACAGCACGAAGCCGCCGGCGAGTCCGGGAATGCGCTGGTCCGCGGGCAGGAGCACGACCAGCACGACGTCCGCGACGATGTTGACCGCGTTCGCCCAGATGTTGATCACCGCGGGGGTGCGGCTGTCGTGGCGGGCGTAGAAGACGCGCAGCAGCAACTGGTACGCCGAGAATGCCGGTAGCCCGATCGCGAACACGGTGAGCGCGCGGCCGAGAACGGCGGCCTTGGCCGTGGTGGTCAGCCCGTGCGCGAAGGCGGCGTCCGTCAGGGGACCGGCCAGCACCAGCAGGCCGAACGCCGCCGGGATGAGCAGGACGAACGACAGGCGCAGGGCCCGCGACAGTTGGCTGCGGACCGCGCCGCCGTCGTCGTCGAGGGCCGCCGACGACAGTCCGGGCATGACCGCGCTGATCACCGAGACGGTGACGATCGCGTAGGGCAGCTGGAACAGCAGGAACGCGTAGGCGTACGCCGACGCGCCGCCGCCCTGCGCGGTGGCGAGGTTGGTGATGATCAAAAAGCCGATCTGGTTCGCGGCGGCGTACACCAGCACCCAGGTAGCGAGCCGCGCGGCCGCCCGCAGTCGCGGGTCGGCGAGGCGGAACCGCCAGCGGAGGTGGACGCCCGCGCGGGCCAGCGACGGCAACAGCGCGAGCGTCATCGCCACCACCCCGGCGGTGGTGCCGAGGCCCAGCAGCAAGGTCTGCCCGTTGTCCAGGTGCGCGGTGGTCAGCCGCGGACCCCGCGGTGTCAGGAAGAAGACCGCGGTGACCGTGATGACGACCACGTTGTTGAGGGCGGGCGCGAGACCGACTGCGCCGAACCGCCCACGGATCGTGAGCACGGCGCTGAACAGGGCGGTGAGCGCGTAGAAGGTCAGCTGCGGGATGAAGAACCGGGTCAGCGTCACGGCGAGCTGGCGCTCCTGCGCACTGACGCCCGGGTGCAGGTACAGGCGCATGAGCAGCGGCGCGGCCACCACTCCGACGATGCTCACGATGATCATCCCGACGGTGACCACGGTGAACAGCGTGGAGAGGAACCCCTCACCCCCGTCGTCGTCCTCGCGGGCGGCACGGACCAGGATCGGGACCACCACGCTGGTCAGCACGCCGCCGAGGAGCAGGTCGTACACGACGTTCGGCACGGTGTTGGAGACGTTGTAGGCGTCGCTCAACGCGTTGACGCCGAGAGCGGCACCGAGAACGAGCGTGCGAATCAGCCCCGTCGCCCGGGACACGATCGTGCCCAGGGCCATGGTGCCACCGCCCCGGACGAGGGCAGCTCCGGAGGACCCCGCTGCCGTCATCGACTCCGCCGCAAGGCGATCCGGCGGCTGATGCGGATCAACAGCGCGACGACCAGGACGGCGAGCGCCCCGAACGTGATGCCCAGCGTCAGCCGGCCGTAGGCGCGGGAGTGGACGGTGACGGGCACCGCCGTGAGCTGGTGACCGCTGGGGGTGTCGAGCGAGATGGTGACGCGGAAGGTGCCGGCTCGGCGGCTCTTGGCCGGCAGCAGGACCCGCAGCTTGTGGTTGGCCTCGACGGTCACCACCTGGCTGACCGCGCCGATCTTCGTACGGTCGATGGAGCGCAGGTTCAGGCGCACAGAGACCGGCTGATCCACGCCATTCTCGACGGTGACGGGTATCGACGCCCGACCGCTGGCCAGGGTGACGGTCGCCGCGGTCGCGACGCGGACCTGGCCGAGGATCGTCTGCGCGACCTGGAGGGCGCCGTCGCGCAGCTGGCGACTCCCGTCGAGGTCACTTCGCCAGGCGTACGACTCGGCTGCCGCCAGCGCCCGGTAGAGCGGCCGGACCAGGCTGGTGCCGGGAAGCATCGACGCCGCGTCGTCGACCACGGCGCGGACGGCGGTGACCGATCCGTCCGGTCCGGTGAGGGCACTGGCCGGCAGCTCTGCGTTGCGTGCGCTGTCCGGGTACGGCGCCAGCGCCGTTCGCGCCGCGGGCGGGTCGTGCAGCACCTGGTCCAGGGTCACCGCCTGCAGCCACGGCAGGGACCCGGTGGCGCCGAGGACGTCGGTCGCCCAGGCCGGGTCGGGTGTGACGCCCCGGGGGAGCGCGAGGACGACGTCCCGGGCGGCGCCCTGCCGGTTGGGCGCCTCCCCGACGATGACGGCCAGCAGTGCCAGGAGCCGCTGCGCGGCCATCCGCGGTGTCGGCTGGTCGCGTCCCCCGTCCGCGAGGAGCGCCTCGATGTCGGGGTCGGTGACGAGGCCCGTCACCGTCGGCCCTCTTGTCGCGAGCGTGGTCACGGCGGTCCGTGTCGGGGGGGAGGCATCTGCCGGCGCGGGCAGCTGGCCCCCCGGCAGGACGAGGGCGGTCACGCCAGCGGCGGCGTACGTATCCAGGGTTTCCTGGTCGACGGCCGCGCCCGGGAGCCAGCCGACCCCCGCCAGGACATCGGCGCGCGGCAGCGCGGTGGCCACGTCGCTGCGACCGGTGCCGATCGCGTTCGTGAGGTCCAGTGACAGCCCGTTGTGCACCAGCGCGGTCGCGTCGGGATCCCCGTACGGCAGGGCCACCACGCCCCGTCCGGCCGTGGCGGTCCGCAACGTGGCAAGAAAGGCGGCGCTGTCCTGGTCCGCCGGCCGTGCGGTGGTGGCATCCGTGTCCCCCGTCCGCCGCCAGCCACTTTGCGCCGTTGCCTCGGCAGCGGCGAGCAGCGACGGCTCGACGGCGTACGTCACCGGTGCGACGCCGGGCTGCGCTGCCGCCGCGGAGGACTCGGCGAGCAGCGATCCGACGGCCCCGGCGGGGCCCAGCGAGGCCGGGAAGCCGGGGTCGCGAACGGCACCCGTCGCGTCGAGGACGGGGGCCGGGTCCAGCGGCCACAGCCAGCTCACGTGGATGGGCGCGGCCACTCCGCCGGGGAAGTACGGCAGCCAGGTGTCCGCCTGACCGGCGGTCCCTGCGGTCCCGTCGATGCGGACGACCACCGGGTAGATGCTGACGGTCGACCGGTCGAGCCGGGAGCCGAGCGGTACGGACACCGACCAGGTGGCGGACTGCGTCGGGGCGAGCGTGCCGGTGAGGCAGGTGCTGCAGTCGGTCAGCAGTTGCTGGAGCAGCGGTGGGTGGTCGAAGGCGTGCAGCAGCCCGGCGCGACCCGAGGGCGGTGTCCCCACGCCGACGACCACATGCAGGCCGTGGAGCGGCGCGGTCCCGACGTTGCGGACCGAACCGGCCAGCGTGAGGGTCTGGCCCGTGGTCACCGACACCGGGCTCACGGTCGAGATCGTGACCGTCGCGATGTCGTGGGACGCAGCCGCCGTGCCCCGGGGCGCCGCCGGCGCGGCGCGCGCGGGGGCGACCGTGAGGAGCGCACCGACCGCTGCCTCGAGCAGGAGGACGGCGACCAGCCATCCCGGCCGGCGGCGCGGACGGGACGCCGGCCGGCTCACGCCGACTGCGCCAGCACGCTGGGCACGCGCGCGACCAGTTCACGCTCGGTGGGATAGGCGAGCCGTGCCGGTACGTCCGCGAGGGGGACCCAGGCGACCTCGGCCACCTCGACGTCGTCGTCGCACAGCTCACCACCGAGCGCGATCAGCAGGAAGTGGTGCACGGTCTTGTGCACGCGGTGACCGTCGGCGGTGAACCAGAAGTCGATGCTGCCGAGCCGGCCGACGACCCGGGCGCGGATGCCCGTCTCCTCGGCGACCTCGCGGACCGCGGTGTCCTCCTGCGTCTCCCCGGCCTCGACGTGGCCCTTCGGCAGCGACCACAGCAACCGTCCGCGACGGTCGTGCCGGCCGATGAGCACGACCGACGCGTCGACCGCCGGGCGGTCCAGGACCAGGCCACCCGCAGACGTCTCCTCCACCCGCCGGGGTGGTCGCCGGCGCGGGGGGCGCGGGGAAGGGTCGCCGGGCACGGCCCCGATCGTAGACATCGCGCGCCTCCTCGCCGGCCTTCGCGCAGGCGGGTCGCCCGGCGGCCGCCGTACCCTCGGCGCTGTGGTGACGATCGACCTGCGCGCCCCCCGCGACGCGTCCGAGACCGCGGTCACGCAGCTCATCGACGTACCGAAGACCGCGATCCGGCTGGGCGAGGCGTTCGCCGCGGGCGGCTTCGCGCTGCACCTCGTCGGTGGCTCGGTGCGCGACCTGCTGCTGGGGCGGACCGCCGCGACGCCGGATCTCGACTTCACGACCGACGCCCGGCCGGCGGACATCCAGCGGCTGGCGCGCCCGCTGGCCGGCGAGCAGTGGGACGTCGGCATCGCCTTCGGCACCGTGGGCCTGCTCGTCGACGGGGTGCGCTGCGAGGTCACGACCTACCGCTCCGAGGAGTACGACGTCGCCTCGCGCAACCCGAACGTCACGTTCGGGGACACCCTGGTCGGCGACCTGCTGCGCCGCGACTTCACCGTGAACGCGATGGCGGTCACCGTCCCGGACCTGGTGTTCCATGACCCGTACGGGGGGCTCGTCGACCTCGCGGCCGGTCGGCTGCGCACGCCGGCACCCGCCGTCGAGTCCTTCTCCGACGACCCGCTGCGGATGCTGCGCGCGGCCCGCTTCACAGCGCAGCTGGGACTGCAACCCGACGACGCGGTCCTGGCCGCCATGGGCACGCTCGCCCCTCGGCTCTCGATCGTGGCCGCCGAGCGCATCCGAGACGAGCTGACGTCGCTGCTACTGGCCGCGGATCCGGTGGGTGGCCTGGAGCTGCTCGTGGACACGGGCCTGGCGGACGTCGTGCTGCCCGAGCTCCCCGCGCTGCGGCTGTCGATCGACGAGCACCACCAGCACAAGGACGTCTACCGGCACACGCTGACCGTGCTGGAGCAGGCCATCGAGCTCGAGCACCGCCTCCCCGGCGGGGGACCCGACCTCGTCGTGCGGCTGGCCGCCCTGCTGCACGACATCGGCAAGCCGGCCACCAAGAAGGCGCTCCCCGGTGGCCGGGTGTCGTTCATCGGCCACGACGTCGAGGGGTCGGCACTGGCGCGGGCCCGCCTGCGCGCGCTGCGGTTCCCGAAGGACGTCGTCACGGCGGTGTCACGGCTGGTGTTCCTGCACCTGCGGTTCCACGGGTACGGGGAGGGTGCCTGGACCGACGCCGCCGTGCGTCGCTACGTGCGCGACGCGGGCGCGGAGCTCGAACGACTGCACGTCCTCACCCGCAGCGACTGCACCACCCGCAACCAGCGGAAGGCGGCCCGGCTCGCCGCGGCGTACGACGACCTGGAGGCTCGCATCGGCGAGCTCGCCGCGGCGGAGGACCTCGCCCGGGTCCGTCCCGACATCGACGGAAACCGGGTGATGGAGCTGCTCGGGATCGGTCCGGGGCCGGACGTCGGCCGCGCGGCTCGGCACCTGCTCGCCTGGCGGCTGGACGAAGGTCCGCACGAGGAGCAGGCGGCGATCGGCGAGCTGGTGCGGTGGGCGGAGGCCTCCGGCATCCCGGTTCCAGCCGCCACCCGCCGGCTCGTGGCCGGGGACGAACCGGGCATCTAGTCACAACGGGTCATGCGCTGCCGCCCACCGTCGATCGACCATGGGTGACGTGACCGGACAGACACGGACGAAGGCGACGCATCGCCGTGTCCGGGAGCCTGCCGCGCCGGGGCGGCGTCCACCGTTCCGCCGCATGGCGCTCGTGCTCTGCCTGGCCGCGCCGGTGCTGGGCCTTGCTTCCTGCGGCCACCGAGCCGACGCGACGACCGTTCTGCGCGGCGCCGTCGGTGTCACGATCGTGTCTCCGGACGGCGTCCCGCACCCGGCGGTGAACGGCGAGCACCTGCACGTCGGCGAGACCGTGCGGACCACGACCTCGGACACCGCACTGGTCACGGGCCGCCGCGTGACCACGCTCGGCCCTGCGACGGCGGTCGCGATCGCCGACCGCTCGCACTACCTGCTCGATGGCGGCACCGTCGTGCTCGACCAGCGGAAGGGGCCGTCCGCGCGCGTCGATGCCGGCCCGGTCACCGTCGACCACGTCGGCGCGACGGCGGTACGCATCGAGCGCGGCTTCGCCGTCCGTGTCGCGGTCTTCGACGGTGGGTCGGCAGCGGTGAGTGCGAGTGAGCGCACGGTCACCGTGCCCGCTCTGCACGAGATCGACGTACCCGGCGCCTCGTTGCCGGCGGCGCCTGCGCCGCTGGCGCTGCGTGACGACGTGCTGGATCAGGTTGCCGCGCCTGCCCTCGTGGCCGAGGACGTGGCGCTGGACCAGCGCGCCGCGGCGCTGGACCGGCCGGGCGGCACCGTCGTTCCGGCCGCACTCGTCCGGAGCCTCCCGGCGGCGCCGGCGGCGACGGCACCGTCCGAGCGAATCCTCCCCGTCGCGATCGCCCGCGCCGACCGCACGGCGCCGCTCACCGTCGCCTACGCCGACGCCACCGAACTGCGTTCCGGTGGGGGATCCTGGGCCGTGGTCGCGTCGCTCCTGGATGCCAAGCTCGCCGCCGTCCAACGGCAGCTCGACGACCTGCTGACCACTCCCCCGGCGGGGCTGACGCTGCCGGCCGGTGTGACGGGCAATGCCGGCGCCTCGGCGGTGGCGGCGCTGCTCGCGGCGGCGGCACCCGGCCCCAGTGCTGCGCAGACGCCGGGTGCCGGCACCGGAGCCGGCTCGCCGGGGCCGGCGGGCTCGCCCGGCGGCCGCCCGTCCGCCCCGGTGCCCGCACCGACACCGACCCCGACACCGACCCCGGCGCCGCTCGTGCAGACGCTCGTGAGCACCGTCATCGGGCTGCTCCCGCACGGCGGAGCCACCACGCCCACGGCGCCGGCCTCCCCGGCCCCTGCGACGCCGTCGCCCAGCCCGCAGCCGTCGGCCGCCGGCGGTCTCCTCGGCGGCGTGCTCGGCAGCCTGCTCGGAGGCGGTTGACCGCTCGAGTGACGAAAGCCCCTGGAACCACAGGGGTTCCAGGGGCTTCGCGACAGTCGGCGGTCAGTCCTGGCGACGTCCGGCGACGAAGTCCTCGACCGCCTGGCGTGCCTCGTCGTCCGAGAACTGGACCGGCGGGCTCTTCATGAAGTACGACGCCGCGGAGTAGACCGGGCCGCCGAGGCCGCGGTCCTTGGCGATCTTCGCCGCGCGCAGCGCATCGATGATGACTCCTGCCGAGTTCGGGGAGTCGTGCACCTCGAGCTTGTACTCCAGGTTGAGCGGCGTGTCCCCGAACGAGCGCCCCTCGAGGCGGACGTACGCCCACTTGCGATCGTCGAGCCACGGCACGAAGTCGGACGGGCCGATGTGGACGTCGGCGCCGCGCATCTCGTGCGGGATCTGCGAGGTGACGGACTGGGTCTTGGAGATCTTCTTCGACTGGAGCCGCTTGCGCTCCAGCATGTTCATGAAGTCCATGTTGCCGCCGAAGTTCAGCTGGTACGTGCGCAGCAGCTCGACGCCGCGGTCCTCGAACAGCTTGGCCAGCACCCGGTGGGTGATGGTCGCGCCGACCTGCGACTTGATGTCGTCGCCGACGATCGGGACGCCCGCGTCGGCGAACTTCTTGGCCCACACCGGGTCGCTGGCGATGAACACCGGCAGTGCGTTGACGAACGCGACCTTGGCGTCGATCGCGCACTGCGCGTAGAAGCGGTCCGCCTCCTCCGACCCGACCGGCAGGTAGGAGATCAGTACGTCGACGGCGTTGTCCTTGAGGACCTGGACGACGTCCACCGGCTCGTCGTCGGACTCCTCGATGGTCTCGCGGTAGAACTCGCCGAGCCCGTCGAAGGTGTGCCCGCGCTGGACGGTGACGCCGGTCGGCGGGACATCGCAGATCTTGATCGTGTTGTTCTCGGAAGCGACGATCGCCTCCGACAAGTCGCGGCCCACCTTCTTGCCGTCGACGTCGAACGCGGCGACGAACTCGATGTCCGAGACGTGGTAGTCGCCGAGCCGGACGTGCATCAGGCCGGGCACGCGGACGGTCTCGTCCGCCCCGCGGTAGAACTCCACGCCCTGGACCAGCGATGAGGCGCAGTTGCCGACGCCGACGATCGCGACCCGTACGGTGGTGTGCTTCGAACCCATGCGGGTCTCCTCCGGTGGCTGTGCCGGCGAGGTTCGCCGGCGGGGTTGGGTGACGGGAGTCGGGCGGTCGGTCATGCCGGTCGCCCCCGTCGTGGTGTGGTGGTCGGTCTGCGTGCCGAACGGCTCAGCTGCGCGCGCTCGGAGTCGATGAGCTCGCCGAGCCACCGGACCTCGCGCTCCACAGCGTCGAGGCCGTGCTCCTGGAGCATGAGCGTGTACGAGTCGAGCTTGCTGCGGGTCTTGGCCAGATCCGCGCGCAGGCCCTCCTGGCGCTGTTCGACCCGGCTGCGCCGGCCCTCGAGGATGCGCAGGCGCGCGGCCGGCTCGGTCTGGCCGAAGAACCGCAGATGCACGCCGAACGCGTCGTCCTCCCATGCGGAGGGTCCCGCCTCGCCGAGCATCTCCGCGAAGCGCTCCTTGCCATCGGCCGTCAGCGTGTAGACGACCTTGCTACGGCCGGACAGCTTGCCGGCGGCGGCGTTGTCGTCCACCGCGATCAGGCCGGCCGCCTGCAGGCGGCGCAGGCACGGATAGAGCGACCCGTACGAGAACGCGCGGAGCGAGCCCAGCGAGGAGTTGAGCCGCTTGCGCAGCTCGTACCCGTGCAGCGGGGACTCCTGCAGGAGGCCGAGCACCGCCAGGTCGAGCACGCTGACAGGCGTGCTCGGTACCGGAGGCCGCTCGGGACTCATGGGACCTTCCTGGGCTGACGGATCGGTGCGAGCCATCGGCGCAACACATCGAACGGATGTATCGCCGCGATATGTCAGCCTAGAGGGCAGGTGGCCGGAGCGCAAGCGACTCGCGTAGCCTCGGCTGGTGGCTTCGGCGGCACCGCGACAGGTGATCGACTACGCGCTGGCCCGGCGCGCGTTGTTGGCCGACCTGTTCGCCGGGCGCGTCGACCCGTCCGACGTGTGCGATGCGCACCCGGACCTGCTCCGCGCCGCCAAGCACCACGGTGAGACCTCGGACACCGCCTGTCCGGTCTGCCGCCATGCCGACCGGTTGGTGCACGTCACCTACGTCTACGGCGACAGCCTCGGTGCGGCCTCCGGTCGCACCTGCCCGACGGCGCGGCTGTCGGCGCTCACGCCGGAGCACGGCGAGGTGCGGGTCTATGTCGTGGAGGTGTGCCAGCGCTGCTCGTGGAACCACCTCGTGTCCTCGCACGTTCGAGGTTCCGTGCCGCCAGCCGCTGCCCGTCGATCGCGCTCGCGCGCGGCCGGACGCTGAGCACCGACCGGCCGCCGCGCGCCGTCCGGCCGACGACGCCCCGCGCGCCCCGGGTCCGGCGCGGCCGCCCCGGCAAGAGCCCGCTGGCGTGGTGGTCGCGCCGCCGGCGGGTGACGAAGTGGGCACTCGTCGGCGGCCTCCTGACAGTGATCGTCGGGCTGGTCGCCATCAGCACGATCGTGTACGCCGCGGTCCGGATCCCGACGCCGGCCGATCTCGCCCAGCCCGAGCAGGTGACGTTGACCTACGCCGACGGGTCGCCGCTCGGGACGATCGGGCAGGTCAACCGCATCTCGGTGCCGCTGTCGCAAGTGCCGGTCGGTGTCCAGCACGCCGTGTTGGCCGCCGAGGACCGCAACTACTACCACGAGGCGGGCATCTCGGTCCGCGGCATCGGTCGGGCGCTGGTCGCCGACGTCACCGCCGGACACATCTCCCAGGGCGGGTCGACGATCACCCAGCAGTACGTGAAGAACGCCTACCTGACGCAGAAGCGCACGTTCATCCGCAAGATCCAGGAGATCGCCCTCGCGGTGAAGATCTCCCACCAGTACTCCAAGGACCAGATCCTCGAGGACTACCTCAACACCATCTACCTGGGCCGGGGTGCATACGGAATCCAGGCCGCGAGCGAGGCGTACTTCGGCAAGCCGGTCGGCCAGCTCACCGTCGCCGAAGGCGCTGTCATCGCCGGGCTCATCCGGGCCCCGTCGGTGCTCGACCCGTCCGTCTCGCCGCAGGCGGCGAAGGCTCGCTGGAACCAGGTCCTCGACACCATGGTCTCGCAGGGCTGGCTCACGGCGGCGCAGCGCGCGTCGACCGCGTACCCGCCTGTCCTGCCGCCGTCGTCGGGCTCGAAGGACAGCGGCCCGACGGCGTACATCGACGCGGCCGTGAAGTCCTTCCTGGTGCAGCAGCTGGGGGACGCGCGGGTCGCACTCGGCGGGCTGACGGTCACGACCACGATTGACCCGACGGCGCAGCAGGCCGCCGCCGCGGCGGTGGCCGCGAAGACGCGCGGTGCGCCGGCGACGCTGACTGCGGGGCTCGAGTCGGTCGACCCGAGGACGGGCGCGATCCGTGCGTACTACGCAGGCTCGGACATCGCGCGGTACCCGGACTCCCTGGCCACGCTGAAGATCCCTCCGGGCTCGTCGTTCAAGCCCATCGTGCTGGCACAGGCGCTCGGCGAGGGGACACCGCTGTCGAAGACCTACGACGGGTCGTCGCCGCAGACCTTCGCCGGTACGACGGTCCGGAACTTCGACAACGAGCAGTTCGGCCAGATCGACCTCACACAGGCCTTGGCGGCGTCGGTCAACACGGTGTTCGTCCACCTGAACCTGGACACCGGACCCGCCCGCGTGGTGGCTCTTGCGCACCGGCTCGGGATCCGCGAGACCACGAAGCTGGACCCCAACGGCACCCTTGCGCTCGGCCAGAACTACGTACACGCCGACGACATGGCCGAGGTGTACGCGACGTTCGCCAACGGCGGCCAGCAGATCGCGCCGTACCTCGTGAGCAAG
This sequence comes from Mycobacteriales bacterium, assembly GCA_036379355.1. Lineage (GTDB taxonomy): Bacteria > Actinomycetota > Actinomycetes > Mycobacteriales > CAJCIY01 > CAJCIY01. The sequence continues at coordinate 37,430 of DASVGV010000142.1, forward strand.
GTCGTCGACGGCACGGGAAAGGTCCTCTACCAGGCCGATCCCAAGCCGACCAGGGTGCTGGCCACCAACGACGACGCGAACCTGGTGTCCGCGATGCAGCACGTTCTCCAGCGTGGTGGCACGGCGGCGAGCGCGGCCCTGTCCGGGCGCCCGTCGGCCGGCAAGACGGGGACGACGTCGGGTGCCGTGCCGAACATCGCCGCCTGGTTCGACGGCTTCACTCCCCAGCTGTCGACCGTCGTCACCCTGTTCAACCCGAATGCGCAGGGCGCCGCGCAGACGATCGCGCCGTGGTCGAGCTGCGGCTGCTCGGAGGTCACCGGGGGCACCGTGCCCGCGGCCATCTGGCATACGTACATGACGGCCGCGTTGAAGGGCCAGCCGGTCCTGCAGTTCCCGGCGCCGACCCAGACGGCCCCCGTCGTCACGACGTCCACCGCGCCCACGTCCTCGTCGGCTCCGGCCACCAGCTCGAGCGCGCCGGAGTCCTCGTCCTCCGCTCCCCCGTCGATCTCGGTCAGCCTGCCGCTGTCACCGAGCGCGACGGCGTCCGGGTCGAACTCGGCCAGCCCGTCGACGTCACCGTCCGGGAAGGCCAGCTCGGCCGCGGGGCCGTCGGCGAACGGGACCGCCGCCGGGCGGGCTCCGCCGGCGGGCTGACGCCGGAGCACCCCGGTCGAGCGTCTGCCGCCGCCCGCCACGCCCGGCCACGCCACCGCTGAGCTGTGGCGTCCGCGGTGGGAGGATCCGCGCGTGGCCGACCACGAGACCGACGTCGTGGTGCCCACGCACGAGGACCCGTTCGTCCGCGCCACCAGCGGCGCGCTCGGCGGCCCGGTCGGCCGGCACGCACGCCTCGGGGATCGCCGCTGGTGGCTGCCCATCCGCCTGCTGGTGCTGTTCGCCGTGATCGGCAGCACGCTCAGCTGGGTGGAGAAGTCGTCGTGCGCGACGCATGGGTACGCCCACGAGTACCAGTACACCCGGCTGTGTTACACCGACGTGCTCGCGCTCTGGTACGGCGAGCATCTCGACGAGGGCCGCATCCCCATCATCCAGAACGAGACCCCGACCCCGAACGCCGCCGGCGTGGTCTCGCACAAGTACGTCGAGTACCCGGTCGGGATCGGTGCGCTCATGGCCGCCGCGATGTTCCCCGTCCGCGCCTTCGTCCCCTCGGGACCGTCGCCCACGCAGCAGGCCGCGATCGACAAGGCCGCTCGCGACAAGGCCCTCGGTTACGACAAGGGCACCACCGCGCAGTCCGACCAGTACGCCATCGACCAGTACCTCGCGGACCGGGCCACGGCGCAGTACCAGAGCCGGCAGGCGCGCTACTTCTTCGACCTCACCTCGCTCTACCTGGTGATCTGCGCGGTCTTCGTCGTCGTTCTCACCGGCCTCGCCGCCGGGCGGCGACGCATCTGGGATGCCGCGATGGTCGGACTGTGCCCCGTCATGGTGCTGAACGGCATGGTCAACTGGGACCTCGCCGCCGTCGCCCTCACCGCCGGTGCGGTCGTCGCCTGGGCGCGACGACGAACCGGGCTGGCCGGGGTGCTGCTCGGCCTGGGCGTGGCGACGAAGTTCTACCCGGTGTTCCTGCTGGTGCCGTACCTCGCCCTGTCGCTGCGAGCCGGCCGCCTGCGCTCCTGGCTGCGCCTGCTCACGGCCGGGGTGGTGACGTGGCTGGTCGTCGACGTACCGTTCATGATCATCAATCCGGCCGGCTTCTGGCGCTTCTACACGTTCAACAAGGAGCGCGGCACCGAGTACAACTCGCTGTTCTACTCCTGGGAGTACTTCGTCCGGCACCAGCAGCCGCTCTCGACGGGCGTCCTCAACGGCGTCAGCGACTTCCTGCTGCTCATGGCGCTGGCCGCGATCTTCGTCCTCATCCTGCTCGTACGACGTCGACCCCGCGTCGGTCAGGTCCTGTTCCTCACTGCGTTCGCGTTCGTCATCACCAACAAGGTCTACTCACCGCAGTACGCCCTGTGGCTCCTGCCGTTCGTCGTGCTCGCGCGTCCGCGCTGGCGCTACTTCCTCGTCTGGCAGATGTCGGAGATCGTCCTGTTCGTCACGCTGTACTCCCACCTCGTCTTCGTGGACAAGAGCGGTACCAAGGGCATCGGGTACGCCTGGTTCTTCGGACTGGGGCTGCTGCCCCGTGACCTGATCCTGGCCGGCCTGGCCGGCCTGGTGATCTACGAGATGGTGCACCCCGACGCGGACGTCGTCCGCGCGGGTGGGGACGACGACCCGGCGGGCGGCGTGCTCGACGGGGCCCCGGACGCGCTCTTCCTCCCGTCCGCGGCGGACGCGGTGGCCGAGGACGAGCCGTGGGGGACGGAGGTGCTGACCCCGAGGCTCGCCGCGGGCCCGTAACGTCCGGATACGCCCCGGTTCGCGCTACGACTTCTCGTACCTCTGCGTAACCTTCCGCGATGTTTCACTGTTGGGGTGTCCGTGACACCTCATCGTCTTGCCGGCGGAGCCGCAGCGTTGGTCCTCGGTGCCGGCCTGTCGGTCGCCGCCCTCCCTGCCGCCGCCGCGCCCGCCTCGGCCACCCACACCGTCACGTACTCGTCGCCGCCCCCATCCCTGTCCTCCCCCGGTGCCGTGCAGGCGGGCCAGACGATCGCCTTCACGAACGGCAGCCTGCTGGACTCGATCACGATCTCGTCCACGCAGGGTGCCTGGACGCTGGCGACGGCACCGATCACTATCGCGCCGGGACAGACGTCGGCACCCGTTGTGGTGCCCTCGGCCGGGTCGTACAACTACACGGCTTCGGAGAAGGTGCTCGGCCTTGTGCCGGGCCTGCTCCAAGCTTCCGGATCTTTCACGGCCACGAGCGCGCAGGACCCGGCACCCGCGCCTTCCTCGAGCGCCGCGCCGCCGTCCGGGCCGCTCGCCGGCCTGAGCGGCGGCCAGCAGGGTTCGCCGGGAAACCCGCCGGCCACCGCGCCAGGCCCGGGCCGCACGGCCTCGAACGGCACCGGCACGGCGGGCTCCTCAGCCGCATCGAGCGGTCCGGGCGGGGGCTCCGGCGCCTTCGACAAGGCGCAGTTCGGCACCGGCTCGGGCGACTTTCCGAGCCTGCCGGGTGGAACGTTCGCGCCCCTGGATCCGCAGACCGGTCCGGCGGGCGGCGCCCCCGCGCCCGAGGTCGCCGGCCTTCCGGTGACCGGCACGACCGACGCACCATCGACGACCGGAACCCACACCCCGTCGGACACACAGATCACGAACGCGTCGCGCGTGGTCGACACCTCGTCCGGCTCGTCCGTGACCGGACCGGCCGCGGCCGCAGCCGCGCTGCTGGCCCTGGTCGCCGTGGGCCTGTCCCGCGCGTGGATCAACCAGCGGCCCCTCGGCCGTCGCTGACACCATCGGCGCGCTCCGGCCTCCGGCGCCGGCCGGATGTGACACTGGACCGATGATCCGACCGCTGCGCACCGCGGTGGCGTGCGCCGGGCTCGCGGTTGCCGGGGCAGCGCTGTCCGTGTTGGCCTCCGGGCCGGCCGTGGCAGCCACGCCGCCCGCGGCGGCGGTCACCGTGACCTATGCCCAGGCGGGGTCCGCGAACCTGGTCAGCCCCGCCACGGTGACGCCGGCCGCTGTGACGGTGCGGGCCGGCGGCACGGTCACCTTCAAGAACACCGGCACGGCAACCCTGACCATCACCGGCGCGCTGGCCGGCTCCATCAAGGCCGGAGCATCGGTCACCGTGACCGTGCCGGTCACGTCCTCGGACAAGACCTACACGTACTCGGCGACCGAGAACGGCAC
>DASVGV010000143.1:0-8990 GCA_036379355.1 Mycobacteriales bacterium
GTGACAGTCGACGAGGTGCGCGAGGTGGCCGGGTCGCTCGGCCGGAACGGCCGCAGCGTCCTGTTCCTGCGGGCGGGAGCGGCGGCGTGACGGCCGCGACCAGCCCCGGGAACCCCAGGCCGTCGCTGGGGCCGCCGGCAAGGATCGCCGTGCCGCGCGTGTCCGAACGCACGTTGCCGAACGGGCTGCGCATCGCCGCGGTTCGCGACTCCTCCGTGCCGCTCGTCGAGGTACGCCTGCGGATCCCTTTCGCGGGCACCGGCCGCCGTCATCTTGCCCAGGGTCACCTGCTCGCCGAGACGGCGTTCTCGGGAACGGGCCGGCACAGCGCGCAGGAGCTGGCCGCTGCCATCCAGGCGCTCGGCGGCGCGTTGAGCGCCGGCGTCGACTCCGACCGGCTGCAGGTCGCCGGAAGCGCCCTGGCCGAGAACGCCGGTGCGCTGCTCGACCTGCTCGCCGAGGTCCTCACCGGCGCGACCTACCCGGCGAGTGACGTCGCCGGCGAGCGGGACCGCCTGATCGAGGAGCTCACGATCGCGCGGACCGTACCGTCGACTCTGGCGTCAGAAGCCCTGTCCCGCCGGGTTTTCGGTTCGCATCCGTACGGTCTGGGCCTCCCCACCGGCGCGGAGGTCCGGGCGGTCACTCCCGCCGCGCTGCGCAGCCTGCACCGTTCTCGCGTCGCCCCCGACGGGGCGCTCCTGGTCGTTGTCGGCGACGTGCCGGCGGCCAAGGCACTCGACCTGGCCGAGCGCGCCCTCGGTGGCTGGAGCGCGGAGGGCCGGCGCCGCGTCGCGCTGCCGCCCCCACCGCCGTTCGTGCCCGGGGGCCTGGCGCTGGTCGACCGTCCGGGCTCGGTGCAGAGCTCGATCCGGTACGCCGCGCCCGGTCCCCGCCGCGACGACCCGACCTACGCCGCCCTGGTCGCGGCGAACACGGTCTTCGCGGGCTACTTCTCCTCCCGGCTCATCGCGAACATCCGCGAGGACAAGGGGTTCACGTACGGCGCGCACTCGCACCTCGACCACGCCGACCTGGTCACGTTGCTGTCGATCGACACGGACGTCGCGACCGAGGTGACGGCGCGGTCGCTGGTGGAGGTCGCCTACGAGCAGGCCCGCATGGTCACGGCGCCGGTGACGCAGGACGAGCTCGACGCAGCCCGCCGCTACCTCGTCGGCACCCTCGCCCTGTCGACGTCGTCGCAGGCCGGGCTGGCCTCGACCCTGGCCCGCCTGTTGGACGTCGGGCTGGCCGCGTCGTACCTGCGCGACCATCCGGCGGCGCTGGCGAAGGTCACCGTCGACACCGCGTTCGAGGCGGCTGCCCGCTGGCTGGCGCCCAGTGCCATGGCGTGCGTCGTCGTCGGGGATGCCGCGGTCGTCGGTGACGCCCTGCGCGCCCTGAGTCCCGTGACCCCGATGACGATCGACTGAGCAGGCACCGATGTCCGAACCCCTGCGCTCGGCGCTCTCTCGCGGCACCCTCGATCGGCACACCCACGACCGGGCCGACGAGGCCTTTCTCGACGCCGCCTGGGAGCAGGCGCAGATCCTGGTGCTGACGCCCGACGGCCGCGCTCCGGTCGCCATGGGCGGGCTGCGGCTCACCGTCCCCGAGTCGGCACAGCGTCCCGCCGACGCGTTGTATCTCGGCGAGGACGGGCTGGGGCACGTGTTCGCGGTGGTGTCCGACGCCGAGCCGTCCGGCCGGGCCCGCCTTGCAGACCTGCGCGAGCTCGGTGCGAAGCTCGACGACCGCGACGCAGGCATGTTCGTCCACGCGCAGGCACTCGCGAACTGGCATCGCACGCACACCCACTGCCCGCGGTGCGGAGCCGAGACGCAGCCGCGACGCGGTGGCGCCGAGCGCGTCTGCCCGGCCGACGACAGCCAGCACTTCCCGCGGGTGGACCCGGCGATGATCGTGATCGTCACCGATCCCGCGGGCGAGCGCGCCCTCTTGGGTCGGCAGGCGGTGTGGCCGCCCGGCCGCTACTCGACGCTCGCCGGCTTCGTCGAGCCGGGCGAGTCGGCCGAGCAGGCGGTCGTACGGGAGGTGCAGGAGGAGACCGGCGTACTGGTCCGCGAGGTGCACTACGTCGACAGCCAGCCCTGGCCGTTCCCGCAGTCGCTGATGCTGGGGTTCCACGCCGTGGCCGACCCGGACGGGCCCGTGACGATTCCCGACGGCGAGCTCGACGATGCGCGCTGGTTCACGCGCGCCGAGGTGCTCGACGGGCGGATGCTGCCCGGGCCGGTGTCGATCGCGTACCGGCTGATCATGGGGTGGGCGCGCCCCGAGGGATGACTGCTCCGTCCGGGTCGTCGTCGGGGGAGGGCTCGCCAGACCGGCGCCCGAGGGGCACTCTGTTCCCCGTGCCACAGGTCTCCACCCGTGCGGACGTCGCGGGTACGTGCCTCGGCTGCCGCACGATCTTCCTGCTGCCGCGCGCGCCCCACGACCCGGGTATCGCCGGCGGGCAGGCGGCGGCCACGCTGTGCTCCCGGTGCGGCGGGCTGGTGGTGGCGGTCGAGGCGTGCACCGAGCGGCTCGCACTGATGGTGGCGACGCTGCGGGCGTCGAGCGACCGTCGCCGCGCGACCGTGCGAGCGCTGGCCCGGTCGTGGCGGGCGGTCGAGCCCTCGCCCCTGGCGGCCCTCGCCGAACTCGGACCGGTCTCGCCGGCGCTGGTCGACGACCTCGGGGTGACGGGGGCGCCGATCAGCGTCCGCGTCGCCGTGGGCGTGCTGCTGATCTCCGTCCTGACGCGCGTACTCGACGCCGCCGCGGGCGACGAACCGCCGGAGCGGGCCGCCGAGCGGATCCTGGCCGACCGGGTGGCCGAGACGGCTGCCCGCCCGGTGCCGCAGCCCGCCTGACGGCTATCGCAGGAACAGCCCGCCGTCCACGAGCACGACCTCGCCGGTCGTGTACGCCGCGCCCGCGAGCGCCACGACCAGGTGCGCGCAGTCGTCGGGCGTCGCCACCCGTTTCAGCGGCGTCATCGCGCTGACGGCGGCATGCTCGGCGGCCCAGTCCGCCGTCCACGGCGTCTCGACCAGTCCGGGGGCGATCGCGTTGACGCGGACCTCCGGGCCGACGACCGCGGCCAGCAGCCGCGTCTGGTGGTTGAGCGCCGCCTTGCTCGCGGCGTACGGGATCGAGCTGCCGAGCGGCCGGATGCCGGCGAGCGAGCTGACGTTGACGACGGCGCCGCGGGCCTCGCGCAGAGCGGGGAGCGCCGCCCGGGTGGTGACGAACGGACCGACGACGTTGGTCTCGTAGATCCGCATCCAGACCTCGGGCGTCGCGGCGTCGAGGTCCGCGTGCGGGATCTTGACCGTGGTGCCGGCGTTGTTGACCAGCACGTCGATGCGGCCGTACGCCTCGAGTGCGCCAGCCACGAGCGTGTCCGCCCCCTCGACAGACGACACGTCCGCCTGGACGTACGTGCCGCCGACGTCGCGGGCGACGGCCTCGCCGTCGGCCACCGAGGAGCGGGAGTTGACGACGACGTCGGCCCCCTCCGCGGCGAAGGCGCGCGCGCACGCCGCCCCGATGCCCGACGACGACCCGGTCACGACCACCACGCGGTTGCTCATGCCGCCCATCCCACCAGACGGCCCGACTGCTTCCGTGTTTGCGTCAGAGCCTCGGTGCGCTCGGGGTGTCGCAGGCTCTGACGTACCGCCGGTGGAGGGCTCAGGCGAGGGCGGCGAGCTTGTCCTGGACCTGCTTGATCGACGGGTTGGTCGCCGTCGACCCGTCGGCGAACTTCAGCGTCGGTACGGTCGCGTCCCCGCCGTTCGTCGACTTGACGAAGGCCTCCGCGTCCGCGTCCGCATCGATGTCGATCTCGGCGAACTCGATGCCGGCCCGCTTCATCTGTCCCTTGAGCCGCTGGCAGTAGCCGCACCACGGCGTCGTGTACATCGTCAATGCGCTCACGCCCCCCACAACCGCCGAGGGCGCCGTCGCCTTCCCGCCGCCGCTTGGCAGGATGCGGGGGTGACCGCCGCCGCCGTTCCCGACGTCCTCGCGGGGCTGGACCCGGAGCAGCGCGCCGCGGCCGCGCTCCCGCCGGGTCCGGTGGTGATCCTCGCCGGTGCCGGGACGGGCAAGACCCGCACCATCACCCACCGCATCGCGCACCTCGTGCACGCCGGCCAGGCGCAGCCCGAGCACGTCCTGGCGGTCACGTTCACGACCCGCGCGGCCGGCGAGCTCCGCTCGCGGCTGCGGCACCTCGGTGTGCCCGGCGTGCAGGCGCGCACCTTCCACGCCGCGGCCCGCCGGCAGCTGCAGTACTTCTGGCCCCGGGCCGTCGGCGGCGCGATGCCGCAGCTCACCGAGTCGAAGATCGGGCTGGTCGCGCAGGCCGGCCAGCGGCTGCACCTCGGCCTCGCCGGCGCCGACCTGCGGGACGCGACGGCCGAGATCGAGTGGGCCAAGGCGACGCTGACCGATGCCGGCTCGTACGTCGACGCGGCGGCCGCCGCCCACCGCGAGCCCCCGCGGCCGCCGGTGGACATCGCGCGCCTGCTGTCGGCGTACGAGGAGGTGAAGCAGGCCCGCGACGTCCTGGACTTCGACGACCTGCTGCTGCTGCTCGTCGGCGTGCTGGGCGACCACGGCGACGTGGCGCGCGAGGTGCGCGCCCAGTACCGGCACTTCGTCGTCGACGAGTACCAGGACGTGACCCCGCTGCAGCAGGCGCTGCTCGACGCGTGGCTCGGCGACCGCGACAGCCTCACCGTCGTCGGCGACGCGAACCAGACGATCTACTCGTTCACCGGCGCCACCCCGGCGTACCTGCTGGGCATGACCGGCCGGTACGACGACGCCCGGGTGGTGCGGCTGGTGCGCGACTACCGCTCGACCCCGCAGGTCGTGCAGGCGGCCAACACGGTGATCGCCGCCGCCCGTGACGTGCCGGCCGGCGCCCGGCTGGAGCTGGTCGCGCAACGGCCGGACGGGCCGGAGCCGTCGTTCGCCGGTCACGACTCCGAGCCCGAGGAGGCCCGGGACGTGGTACGGCGCGTGACGGCCCTCGCCAAGCAGGGGGTCCCGTACGCGGAGATGGCCGTGCTCTACCGCATCCATGCGCAGTCGGAGGTCTACGAGGAGGCGTTCGCGGCGGCGGGCATCCCGGTCGTGCTGCGGGGCGGCGAGCGGTTCTTCGAGCGCCCGGAGGTACGCCAGGCGGTCGTCCTCCTGCGCGGCGCGACGAGGGGTGCGGAGCCGCCGCCGGGCGAGGACCTCACCGCGCAGGTGCACGAGATCCTGCGGGCCGCCGACTGGCGCCCCGACTCGCCGCCGGCCGGCGGGGGTGCGGCGCGCGAGCGGTGGGACAACATCACCGCGCTGGCGGCGCTCGCCGAGGGCCACGGCGACCTGCCCGCGTTCGTCGCCGATCTCGAGGAGCGCGCGGCGACCCAGCACGCCCCGGCCGTCGACGGCGTCACGCTCGCCACGTTGCACGCGGCGAAGGGGCTGGAGTGGGACGCGGTGTTCCTCGTCGGGCTCGTCGACGGAACCCTGCCGCTGGTGCACGCCCAGACCGACGCCGAGGTCGAGGAGGAGCGGCGCCTGCTGTACGTCGGCATCACCCGCGCCCGCATACACCTCGCCCTGTCGTGGGCGGCTGCCCGCGCGGAGGGCGGACGCCGCTCGCGCAAGCGGTCGCGGTTCCTGGCCGGGCTCGCCCCGGAGGAGCGGCCGCTCGCCCGCCCGCGGAAGGCCGCGCCGCGTGAGCTCGACGCGGCGGGCGAGGAGCTGTTCGGCCGGCTCCGGGCCTGGCGGGCCCGGCAGGCGGGCTAGCTGGACATGCCGCCCTACATCGTGTTCAGCGACGCGACGCTGGTCGCCGTCGTGCAGGCCCGGCCGGCCACGCTCGCCGCGGTCGGGGGGGTGAGCGGCATCGGCCCGACCAAGCTCGCGCGGTACGGCGCGGCAGTGCTGGCCCTGGTCGGCGGCGCCGACCCCGACGACGTCCCCTTGTCGGAGCGATAGCCCGGCAAGGAGCCGCCCGCAGGAGGACGCGCGGAAAAAGAAGTGGACCCTGTCGCAGGGGACCTGTACCGTGCCCCAGCAGTCGGGAGATCCGGCCCCACATCGACGAAGGAGGTGCCTCGGTGACGATCACGACGTTCGGTTACTGCGGCACCGGTCTGTCCTTCGACGGGACGACTGTCGACGGGACCGGTGTGCACGGCGTCGCCATGCTCGCCGCCGCGCGTCCGCAGGGTGTCGTCCGCGATGCGGCCGCCGCCGCCGACCCGGCGACCACCAAGACCCAGGGGATTCGACCTCGAAGGCCCGAACCGGCGTGAACCACCGGTTCGACCGAAGGCCTCGAGGCCGCGGAATCCCCGACAGGGAGTCCGCGGCCTTTTTGTTTGTCCGGACCGCCACCGCTACCGAGAGCACCACCCAGCAGTACGGGAGCCACAAGCCCCCACCGCCCGAACTGATCACGCCCCACAAGGAGGTGACCGCCGTGACGATCGAGGCGACCTGTCCCCGCACCAGCCCGGCCGACCTGCTCACCGACGAGCTCGAGTTCCACTTCGCCTGCGTCGAGGACGCGCTCGTCGCGGGACTCGCCCTCCCCTGCCAGGACCACGACCCGGACCTGTTCTTCGCCGACTCGCCGGTCGAGGTGGAGCGCGCCAAGACGCTGTGCGCCGACTGCCCGGTGAAGGCGGTCTGCCTGGCCGCCGCGCTCGAGCGGCGCGAGCCGTGGGGCGTCTGGGGCGGCGAGTGGTTCGAGGGCGGCGAGGCCGTGGGGCGCAAGCGCCCCCGCGGCCGTCCGCGCAAGGACGGCTCGATCGGCCCACGCCCGGCGCCCGCCCGGGTCCACACACGTACGAAGGAGGTGGCCGCATGACCGAACCTCTCGCCGGCACCGATGGTGGCCGGCTGTCCCTCGTCCGACACGTCCCGAAGGGAGCTGTCGTGAACTCCGTTCATGCGCAGCTCGCCCGAGAGCGCCAGCGCGACCTGCGTCAGGAAGCCGTGGTGGCGAACCGGAGGCACGCCGTCCTCGCCGCGAGGCGACTGGACCGGCGCGCCCGGCTCGCCGACCAGCGGGCCCGCGCCGCGCGCGCCGCTCTCGTGGCGCTGCCCCTCCACACCTGATCCGTGGAGGTGACCGGCAGACGCCCCCGTCCTCGCACCAGGACGGGGGCGTCTGCGCGTCCGCCCACCGGTGTCCCCGTATGTTGACCCCGTGCCGCTGCCCGATCGCGTCTTCTCCACTGTCCGTACGGGCACCGGGGCCGGGGATCTACGCCGCGCCCTCGACGTCCTCACCGGCCCCTCCCTGGCGCACGTCGTCGAGCTGGTCGTCTGGCGGTCGGCGCCGGACGCCCTGACGGTCGCGAACAGCGCGGGTTCCTGCCGGGTCACCGCCGGCGGCCACGAGCCGCTCGAGGGACAGGACCCGCTGGCGCGGCAGGACCCGACCGCGTTCGCCGGCGTCGCGGCCGAGCTGGCCACACCCTGTCCGCCCCCGTCCGTCAACCACTACCCCCACGCGGCCGCCCGGCTCTGGTCGGCGTTCGCCGAGCCGGACCGCGCTCCGGACATCGCGGTCGTGCACACCGACGCGCACTACTGGCCCGACCAGCAGGGGCACCTCGGCGAGCACGGGTCGCTCGGCGTGCTCCAGTCGCGCGCGCCGCTGCTGCTGTCCGGTCCCGGCGTCACAGCACGGGGCCTGCTGTCCACCTCGGCCCGGACGGTCGACGTCGCGCCGACGCTCCTCGCGCTCGCCGGGCTGCCCGTACCCGACGGGCTGGACGGCCGCCCCCTCGTCGACGCGGGTTCCGCCGACCGCGTGCTCGGCCTGCTGTGGGACGGCGCGAACGCCTCGGCCCTCTACGACGGCGCGGCGAGCGGCCTGCTCCCGAACGTCGCACGCCTCCTCGAGCGCGGGTGCGCATACGTCGGGGGCGCTATCGCCGAGTTCCCGAGCGTCACGCTCGTCAACCACACGTGCGCCCTGACCGGGGTCGGCCCGGGCCGGCACGGCATCGTGAACAACGCGTACTGGGATCGCACCGCGCAGCAGCAGATCCTCGCGAACGACTCCACGACCTGGCACGTCGCCTGTGACCTCCTGCGACCCGGTGTGCGCACGCTCTGGGAGATGGCCGGCGACATCGGCACCGCGTGCGTCAACGAGCCCATCGACCGCGGGGCCGGCTACACCACGTTCGGGCTCGTACGGGCGGCCGCGACCGGCGACGGGACGAAGTCGCTCGCGGAGGCGCTGCCGCCGGCGACCGGGGACCCGCTCGCGTCCCAGGAGTTCGTCGCCGCCGACCGGGACTACGCGTGGGCCTCGCAGATGGACGCCGTCGGCCTCACGCAGATGCTGACGCTGTACGGCGAGGAGAAGCCGCCGCGCCTTGCCTGGTGGAACACCACGCTCACCGACTCGGCGCACCACGCCGGGGGAGCGCACTCGCCGATCGCGACGGCCGGTCTGGTCGACGCCGACCGGCGGCTCGGCGTGTTCCTCGACCTGCTCGTCGAGCGCGACCTGCTCGACGGCACCGCGATCCTGCTGACCGCCGACCACGGCATGACCCACGCCGACCCCGACTGCCGTGGCGACTGGGACCAGGCCCTCGCCGACGCCGGCGTCGCCGTCCGCGACGAGGCCTACGGCTACCTCTACCTCGGGGTCGACGTCTGATTTCCACGTGCTGGCCGGACTTGCCTCGCTCCACGCGCACCTGAACTGAACGCTACCGACGGGCGCCGACGTCGACCACCTCGCCATCACCGGTCAGGGCATGCTCGACGGGTCGAGCCTCGACCGCGACAACCACTCGCTCCGCGTCCTGGTCCGCCAGCCTGATGGGTCGTGGCCGATCGTGTCCGAGATGTACATGGACGCCCACCAGGAGCAGTCGTACCGCTACCACTCCTGACGTGGTGCTGTCCGCCAACGGGGTGAGGCGGCCTGGACGCCTCTG
>DASVGV010000144.1:0-29765 GCA_036379355.1 Mycobacteriales bacterium
GCAGCGATCTCGACGATGGGGTCCTCGCGTGCGTCGTACTCCGTGCGCAGCGCGACGGACATGACGGCGTGCAACGTGTACGTCATCGTGATGTAGGTGAACTCGAGGATCTGCTCGTCGGTCAGGTGCGCCCGCAGCACCTCGAAGACGCCGTCGGCGACCCGCCCGTGGGCGAGGACCAGCGCGTCCGTGTAGGCGAGCAGCGCCCGCTCCAGCCGGGTGAACTCTTCGGACACCTGCCAGTGCTTGATCGACTCGATCTTCTCCTCCGAGAAGCCGAGGGCCCGGCAGCTCTTGCAGTGCTGGGAGAAGACGAACTGACTGCCGACGACCCACCCGGCACGCGTCTGACCCAGCTCGCGCAGTTCCGGGGCGACCTTGCGGTCAGGCGACGCGTAGAGCGCGAAGCCGGCGACGGCGTGCTCCAGGACGTCCGGCGAGTTGGCCCAGACCGTCCACCAGTCGCCGGGCGTGCCGGTGGCCGTTCCCGGCTCGGCCACCGGGTCGCGATCCCCGAACAGGAGCTTGTACATCCGTCGGACGATCGTGGGGTTGTCGTCCGAACGCGGGATCTGTCGAAGTCGAGGCACGCAGCCGACTGTAGGCACCACCGGACCGGCGCCGTCAGAAGGGTGCGGTGCGCATTGACCGCCCTGTCCGTATCGGTGTGCAATGGCCGCATGGCCGGAAACCAGTTCACCAACTCCGAGTTCGAGCTCCGCGGCTTCAACCACCTGGCGCTGGTCGCCCGTGACATGGCGGAGACGATCGCCTGGTACGAGGACGTGCTCGGCATGAAGCTCGTCAAGACGTTGGAGCTGCCGGACGGCCGCGGGCAGCACTTCTTCCTGGACATGGGTAACGGCCGTGACGGGATCGCGTTCTTCTACTTCCCGGACGCGCCCGAGGGCGTCAGGGGCGAGTCGCTGCAGGACCGGTTCGGAGTCACCGCCATCGGCACCATGAACCACGTCGCGTTCGACGTCGCCCCGGAGAAGTTCGACGAGTACCGCCAGAAGCTCATCGACAAGGGCGTCGAGGTCCTGGTGACGATCAACCACAGCGACTCGCTCGACGGTGGCCACAAGGAGGACTACGACCCGGCCACGGACAACGGCGACGTGTTCGTACGGTCGCTCTACTTCGCCGACCCGAACGGCACGCTCCTCGAGTTCGCCTGCTGGATGAGGACCTTCGACGCGAGCGACGTGAAGCACACCGCGGCGACGGCCCGCACGCTCGTCGAGGCGTAGGCGCCACCGGGTCGACGCGGCGCGAACCGAGCACGTGGAGCGCGAGGTTGCCGGTACCGACTACGAAGTGATCGTCGTCGGTGCCGGCGTCTGCGGCATCTACCAGCTCCACCGGCTGCTCGAGATGGGTGCCTCGGCGACCCTGCTGGAGGCCGGTGACGACCTCGGCGGCACCTGGTTCTGGAACCGCTATCCCGGTGCCCGCTTCGACTCCGAGAGCATCACCTACGGCTACTCGTTCTCACCCGAGCTGCTGCAGGAGTGGGACTGGAAGGAGCGCTTCTCCGGGCAGCCGGAGAACCTGCGCTACCTCAACTACGTCGCCGACAAGTTCGACCTGCGCGGGCACATGCAGTTCGGGGTCACCGTCGAGGCGGCGACGTTCGACGACGACGAGACGAAGTGGCGCGTGCGCCTCGCCGACGGACGCACGCTCTCCTGCCACTTCCTCGTCCTGGCGGTCGGCCTGCTCTCGGCGCCCACGTTGCCGCGGTACGAGGGGATGGAGGAGTTCGAGGGCCGCTCGTTCCACACCTACAACTGGCCGAAGGAGCCCGTCGACCTGGCCGGCAAGCGGGTGGGGGTCATCGGCACCGGAGCGACGGCGGTCCAGCTCATTCCGGTGGTCGCCGAGCGGGCCGGGCATCTCACGGTCTTCCAGCGGAGGCCGAACTGGTGCGCGCCGCTGCACAACGGCGAGATCTCGCCCGCGGAGATGGCGGACATCAAGGCGCGGTACGACGAGATCTTCCAGATCTGCGCCCGTACGCCGGGCGCGTTCCTGCACGAGCCAGATCGCCGGCCGTTCGCCGAGGTGCCTCGCGACGAACGGCTCGCGCTGTGGGAGAAGCTCTACGACGAGCCCGGCTTCGGCATCTGGCTGGCGAACTTCCGGGACACGTTCATGGACGAGGCGGCCAACGCCGAGCTGTCGGAGTTCATCGCCGGCAAGATCCGTGAACGGGTCGACGACCCGGTCCTCGCCGAGAAGCTGATCCCGACCGACCACGGCTTCGGGGTGCAGCGGGTCCCGCTGGAGACCCGCTACTACGAGACGTACAACCGCGACAACGTCGAGCTCGTCGACCTCCGGGAGACGCCGATCGAGCGCATCACTCCGGCGGGCGTGCGGACCGTCGCCGAGGAGTACCGGCTCGACGTCATCGTCTATGCCACGGGCTTCGACGCCGTCACGGGTGCGTACGACCGGATCGACATTCGTGGGGTGGGCGGCCAGTCGCTCAGGGCCAAGTGGTCGGACGGTCCGAAGACGTACCTCGGGATGCAGACCGCGGGCTTCCCCAACCTGCTGATGCCCACCGGTCCGCAGAGCGCCTCGGCGACGACGAACTTCCCCCGCGCCATCGAGATGGGCGTCGACTGGTGCACCGGACTGATCCGGCACATGCACGAGCACGGGTACGTCCGCGCGGATGCGACACCGAGTGCCGAGGCCGACTGGGACACGCGCATCCGGGACCTGTACGCCCTGATGCTGCTGCGCAACGCGCAGGGCTGGTTCACCGGCTACAACTCCAACGTCGCGGGGCACGAGAAGGGCACCCGGCGCTACCTCGTCTACAACGGCGGCACCCCGAAGTTCCGGAGCACGATCACCGAGGTCGCCGCGGCCGGCTACGCGGGCATCGACCTGCGCTGAGCCGGCCGGCCCCGGCTCTCGGCACCTGCCGACGGGGGGCGCGGTCGTCCTACGATCAGCCGCATGTACGCAGCCGCGCAGGCGCGCGAGACACCGGACAAGCCCGCGATCGTCATGGGCACCAGCGGCGAGACCCTGACGTTCGCGCAGTACGAGGCCGCAGCCAACCGGGTCGCACACCTGCTGCGCGGTCTCGGGCTGCGGCGCGGCGACCACGTGGCCCTGTTGTTCGAGAACACGCTGCCGTACTTCGAGATCCAGGGCGGCGCCGAGCGGTGCGGTCTCTACTACACCTGCATCAACTCCCACCTCGGCGCCGACGAGGTCGCGTACATCGTCGGCGACTGCGAGGCGCGGGTGTTCCTCACGTCCGCGGCAAAGCTCGACGTCGCGGCGGCAGCGCTCGAACAGTGCCCGCGGGTCGAGGCCGCGTTCGTGGTGGGCGGCCCGGCGTCCGGCCGGTTCGCCTCGTACGAGGAGGCGGTGTCCGGTCTGCCGGGGGAGCCGATCGCGGACGAGGAGCTCGGCACGCCGATGCTGTACTCGTCCGGCACCACCGGCCGGCCGAAGGGAATCCTGCGTCCGCTGCCGGAAACGCCGCCGGCCGAGCAGCTTCCGGTCCTCGAGTTCGTCAAGCAGGTCCTGCTGCTGCTCCGCGAGGACATGACCTACCTCTCCCCGGCGCCCGCCTATCACTCCGCCCCGCAGGCGGCGGTCGCCTCGGCTCTGCGGCTCGGAGCCACCTCGGTCGTCATGGAGCGCTTCGACCCTGAGCAGTTCCTCCAGCTCGTCGAGCGCTACCGGATCACCCACACCCAGATGGTCCCGACGATGTTCACCCGCCTGCTGAAGCTGCCGCCGGACGTCCGCGCCCGCTACGACGTCTCGTCGCTGAAGGTCGCGGTGCACGCGGCCGCACCATGCCCGGTGCCCGTCAAGCAGGCGATGATCGACTGGTGGGGCCCGGTGCTGCACGAGTACTACGGTGCGACCGAGGCGAACGGCTTCACCGTCAACACCTCCGAGGAGTGGCTCGCCCACCCCGGCACGGTGGGCCGGGCCGTGCTCGGCGAGGTCGTCATCCTGGACGACGACGGCAAGGAGCTGCCTTCCGGCGAGGCCGGCACCGTCTACTTCCGCGGCGCCACGAACTTCAGCTATTTCAACGACGCGGACAAGACTGCAGGCGCGATGGACTCGACCGGCACCGCCAGCACCGTCGGTGACATGGGCTACCTCGACGAGGACGGCTGGCTCTTCCTCACCGACCGCAAGAGCTTCATGATCATCTCTGGTGGGGTGAACATCTATCCGCAAGAGGCGGAGAACTTGCTCGTCACCCACCCGTCCGTCTACGACGTCGCGGTGATCGGCGTGCCGGACGAGGATCTCGGCGAGGTACCCAAGGCCATCGTCCAGCCGGCCGAGGATGCGACGCCCGGCCCGGAGCTCGAGCGCGAGCTGCTCGCGTTCTGCCGGGAGAGCCTCTCGACGATGAAATGCCCTCGTACCGTTGACTTCGTCGACGAGCTACCGCGACTGCCCACCGGCAAGCTGTACAAGCGCTACCTGCGCGACGCCTACTGGGCCGGGCACGGCACCTCCATCGTCTGAGCCGTACCGGACTCGCGGCCGGGCCGCATCCTGCCCATCCCTGGAGGAGTGACGAGATTGGACACGCTGGAACTGCGCCGCCACGAGGGCGTCGTCACGGTGACGCTGAACCGGCCCGAGAAGAAGAACGCGATCAACGGCCGCATGTGGGAGGAGCTCGCCGCCGTCTTCGCCGAGGTGCACGCCAGCACCGCGGACCGCGTCCTCGTCCTCACCGGCGCGGGCGGCGACTTCTGCTCCGGGGCGGACCTGACCGGTGGCGGCGGCGAGCCGGATGCCCATCCCGTCGTCAGCATGCGCTCCGTCAACGACGTCGCCCTGGCCCTGCACCGGCTGGTCGTCCCCACGATCGCCCGGGTCGACGGGGTCGCGGTGGGCGCCGGCTGCAACCTCGCGCTCGGCTGTGACCTGATCGTGGCCACCGAGCGCAGCCGGTTCTCGGAGATCTTCGTACGGCGTGGCCTGTCGCTGGACTTCGGTGGCTCGTGGCTGCTGCCTCGGCTGGTCGGGCTGCACAAGGCGAAGGAGCTCGCGCTTCTCGGCGACATCCTGTCCGCGCGCGAGGCCCTCGAGACGGGCCTGGTCAACAAGGTCGTCGCGTCCGAGGCCGAGCTCGACGAGGTGGTCGGGGACTGGAGTGCGCGGCTCGCGGCCGGCCCGCCGCTGGCCCTGGCCGCGAACAAGCGGCTGCTCGGCGAGTCACTGCACAGGACGATGGATCAGGCGCTCGAGGCCGAGGGCTTGGCGCAGGCGGTGAACCTCGCCTCCGCGGACGCGATCGAGGCCCGCGCGGCCTTCAGGGACAAGCGAACCCCCGCGTTCACCGGGAAGGCCCGGTGACGAGCCGGCCCGGGAGGGCACCCGTCGCCTGCCCGTCCCGGTAGGTCTCGACACCGGCGACGAACGTGTGCCGGTATCCGTCGGCCCGCTGGAGGAGGCGGTGGCCGCCGCCGGGAAGGTCGTCGTGCACCTCCGGGCGGTGCAGCCGCAGGCCGTCGAGGTCGATCACGTTGAGGTCGGCCCGGTATCCGGGCGCGAGCACGCCCCGGTCCGTGAGCCCGACCGCGGCCGCCGTCTCCCGGCACTGCCGCGAGACCAGGAACTCCAGGCCCAACCCGCCCGCGGCCCGGTCGCGGCCCCAGTGCTGCAGCAGCGTGGTGGGGAAGCTGCCGTCGCAGATGGACCCGACGTGCGCGCCGCCGTCGGAGAGACCCGGGATCGTCCAGGGGTCGCCCAGCATCTCCCGCACCGGGTCGAGGTTCCGCTGCTCCCAGTTGGCGGTGAAGACGTAGAGCAGCCCGCCGCCGGCGAGGATGTCGTACGCCAGGTCCGCCGGTGCGCGCCGCTCGCGGTCCGCCCGCGCCGCGACGGACGTCGCCGGATCCGGCTCGTAGTCAGGCGGATCGGCCATCTCGTACATGAGGTCGTACTTGTCGATCAGCCGCCCGCCGATGAGGGCGGTGCGCTTCTCCGCCGTCTGGGCGGCGAGCATGGCCTCCTTCGTCCCGGGACGGGCGAGGCGTGCCACCTGCTCGTCGGTGGGGAGCGCGGCCAGGTCGCGCCACACCGGGTTGGTCATGAACGGGTGCAGGGTGCAGCGCAGCCCCATGACCAGGCCGACGCCGCGGGCGGCGACCTGAGCCTTGACCGGCAGGCGCTCGGCGTTGGCCTCGGCGATGCGGCCGAGGACGGTCCGCCAGCCGTCCGGGTCGAAGTGCGACTGCAGCAGCGAGACAGACAGCGGCCGGCCGGATGCGCGCACCATCGACCGGATGATCTCCATGTCGACGTCGATGTCGAGGAAGTCGGTGACCAGCTGCAGCACACCGCGGCCGGTGCCGCCCACGGCGGCGGCGATCTCCGTCAGCTCCAGGGTTCCGGCGTCGTACGAGGGAGTCAGCTCGCCGTCGACGCTCCGGTGGTTCAGGGTCCGCGACGTCGTGAACCCGAGCGCACCCGCTCGTACGGCCGCGGCCGCGAGCCGCGCCATCTCGGCCCGGTCCTCGGCCGTCGCCTCGCCGCCGGCGACCGCCCGGTCGCGCAGCACGTGCACGCGGAGCGCCGCGTGCGGCACCTGGGTGCCGATGTCGATGTCGAAGCGACGGTCGCGGAGGACGGCGAGGTACTCCTCGTACGTCTGCCATGTCCACGGAAGCCCCTCGTGCAGGGCGGTTCCGGGGATGTCCTCGATGCCCTCCATGAGGTCGATCAGCCGCTGGTGATGGGCGGGGACGACAGGCGCGAAGCCCACCCCGCAGTTGCCGCTGACGACCGACGTCACGCCGTGCCAGGACGACGGCTGCAGGTGCTCGTCCCAGGTCGCCTGCCCGTCGTAGTGCGTGTGGATGTCGACGAAGCCGGGCGTCACGACGGCGCCGGTGGCGTCGACCTCCTGCCGCCCCCGCTCCGCGACGCGACCGACCTCGACGACGCGGTCGCCGCGGAGCGCGACGTCCGCGGTGCGGGACGGACCGCCGGTGCCGTCGACGACGGTGCCGCCCCGGACGACGACGTCGTAGTCAGCCATGAAGCGCCTCCGCGGCAGGCTGGTACGAGTCCTTGAACACGCCGCTGTGCAGCAGAACCACGGCGGTGACGCGCCCGGTCTCGTCGTCCGTGAGCGTCGTGCGCGTCCAGTACGACTCGGTTCGCCGGCTCTGGCTGAGGCCCACCAGCTCGCGGCTCACGCGGTAGCCGGCCCCGACGAAGACGGGCCCGTCCACGAGGCGGACCTCCATGTCCAGGAACAGGCCGAGGGACGGTGTCCGTACCGGCCAGCCCGGTCCGCGCTTGTGGGCCAGGACACTGATCATCTCCATGGGCAGCACCGCTCGACCCCACGGCGAGGTCCGGGCGCCGGCGGCGGTGTACCAGGGGTGCGGCTCGGTGATCCGCGCGAGCTTGTCGGCCAGGGAGAACGGGTAGCTGTTGCCGTTGCGGCTGTCGGCGTCGACCGACACGACACCGCCGTCCTCCCGCGCGCCGATCTCGAGGCGGTCGACGATCCGCAGCTCGCCGGGGTCACCCAGTGACGCAAGTCGTCGGTCGAGCTCCGTCGCGCCGTAGTCGGGTCCCAGCGAGGCGGTGCCGACGAGGACGGGGGTGCCGTCCTCCTTGTGCGCCTCGATGGCCGCGGTCTCCGCCGCGCCGGTGGTCAGCGTCGCCTGCACCTGCTCGCCCTCGACCACCATGGTGCGGAAGTGGCAGCTGATGCAGCCGCGCTCGAACCAGGCATCCCCCCACAGCGCGACGGCGAGCGGGTCGAACTGGCTGAAGTGCGTCGGCGCCTCGATGGGCGCGCCGGCGAGGCCGAGGGTGCTTGCGGTCGCGTCGTCGTGGACGCTCGCGTGCCCGTCGTACGACTGGTCGGCGAGCATCTGCGCGGGGCTGCGCCACGGGCCGCTGAGGGTGATGGGGGTGTCGAACCGCATGCGGCGACCATACGGCCAGCAGATCGGGTACATCGCCGGTGCAGCGGGCGCCGGTGAGACAGTGGCGGCATGACGACGTCCGAGGAGCACGAGGTCCAAGCGCCCGACCGGGCGCAGCGTTACGACACCGGCCGGTACGCCGGCGCGATCGGTCTCAACTGGTACGCGTGCGACCCGAGCCTGCAGTTCGTCCTGGCCCAGCACATGCGGCCGGAGGACCTCGCGTGGGTGACGCCGCGGCTCGTCGAGTACGGCGCGGTCTGCGGCGACCTTGTCGCTCGATGCGCCGAGGAGACCGACCGGAACCCGCCGCGGCTCGAGCGATACGACCGCTGGGGCCACGACGTCGGCCAGGTGGTGCTCCCGCCGTCGTTCGTGGCGAGCCGGGACGCCGTCATCGCGCACAGCTTCTCGCGGACGAGCACGCGGACCGAGGCGACCGCGGCCGGCGTCGACCTGCGCCTGGCCGGCGCGGCATGGAGCTACCTGCTGGACCAGGCCGATATCGGCATGGCCTGCGCTCTCGGCACCGGCGGGGAGATGGTCTACCGGCTGGCCGAGCGGTACGCGCCCGCGGACGCGAAAGCGATCCTCGACGGCATCGGCGGTCCGGGCGGTCTCATGGGTGAGACGGCCCAGTCCCTCACCGAACGCAGCGGCGGGTCGGACCTCGGCGTCATCGAGACGACGGCGACGCCGGTCGGGGACGCGTGGGCGCTGAACGGCGTCAAGTGGTTCGTCTCCAACGCCGGCGGCGCCGCCTGGGTGGTGATGGCGCGGCCCGAGGGGGCACCGGACGGTGTCCGCGGGGTGGCCTCGTTCCTCGTGCTGAAGCAGCGCCGGGACGGGACGCCGAACGGCGTGCACCTGCGCCGGCTCAAGGACAAGCTCGGGACGAAGTCGGTGGCGTCCGCCGAGATCGAGCTCGTCGACGCGGAGGGGTTCCTGCTCGCCGAGCCGCCGGGCGAGGGCCGCGCGAACACCGGCGACGGCCGCGGCCTGTCGCGGATGATGCAGCTGACGAACTCGGCCCGGCTCGGCATCGCGATGATGGGGCTCGGCTGCGCCCGCCGCGCCCTCGTCGAGTCCCTCTGTTACGCCCGGGCGCGCGAGGCCTTCGGCCGCCGGCTCGTCGACCAGCCGCTGATGCGCCGTACCCTCGCCGACCTGGTCGTCGACGTGGAGGCGGCCCAGGCGCTGGTCTTCGACGCCCACGCCCGCCCGTTACGGCTGACCGCGCCGCTCGCGAAGCTTCGTGCCGCCCGCCTGGGCGTCACCGCGGCCAGCACCGCGATCGAGGTGCACGGCGGCAACGGCTACGTGACGACCTGGCCGGTCGAGCGGATTCTGCGCGACGCCCAGGTCAACCCGATCTGGGAGGGCGGCGACAACATCCTCGCCCTGGACGTACGCCGGGCGATGGAACGGGACAAGGCGCACAAGCCGCTTCTGGACCACGCGCGGACGGCGGCCGCCGCCGGCCCCGAGGGTGACGACACGGTGGCGCTCGTCGAGCGGCGGATCGACGACCTGGAGCGGGCGATCGAGGCCCTCACGCCGCTGGACCGCGAGGTGGCCGAGGCGCGGCTGTTCCCGCTGGCCCAGCTGATGTGCGACGTGGTGACCGGCGCGCTGCTGGTCGAGCAGGCCGGCCACGAGCAGCGGGTGGCCGGGCTCGACCGCAAGGCGTTGCTGGCGCAGATGTGGTGCGACCGCCACCTGGCCGGCCACGATCCGGTACGCGCGATCACCCGGCCCGACGACGAGCTCGCCCGGTTCGACGAGCTGGTGGACGGCGCCTTCGTCGACGCGCGCGACTGACTCCGCCCGTCCGCGACGTCAGGTCAGCAGGGCGCCGCCGTCGCAGCTGATGACCTCGCCGACGGTGAACGCGCCCGCTCGCGAGCTGAGGAAGATGGCCAGCCCGGCGATGTCCTCGGGGCTGCCGACGCGGCCGCGGGGGGTGCTCTTGCCGACGGCCTCCCAGTCGGTGTGCTCCACGTCGCCGCCGCCACCGACGCCGGTGCTGAGCATCCAGGTCGGGAAGGGGCCGGGAGCGATGGCGTTCACGAGGACGTTGCGCGGCGCGAGATGCAGGGCCAGCAGCCGCGTGAGCGAGTGCAGCGCGGCCTTGGACGGTCCGTACGAGTAGGCCGGGAACCTCGAGTTCTTGATGCCGTCGATCGAGCCGATATTGACCACCCGGGCCGGGTCGTCCTTCGTCGCGCGCGCCTCCAGCAGCGGCAGCAGGCGCTGGGTCAGGAAGAACACGCCCTTGACGTTGGTGTCCATGACCTTGTCCCAGCCCGTCTCGGGGAACTCGTCGAGCGGCGCACCCCAGGAGACGCCCGCGTTGTTGACGAGGATGTCGAGGTGCTGCTCGCGGTCCCGGATCTCCGCCGCGAGCCGGTCCACGCCCTCCAGCGTCGCGACATCGGCGGGCACGGAGACACACTCGCCGCCGAAGCGCTCGGCCAGGCGCGCCGCGGTGGCGTCGCAGGCCGCAGCCTTGCGCGAGGAGACGTAGACCTTGGCGCCGTTGGCCAGGTAGCCGGCCGCGATCATCTCGCCGATGCCGCGGGAACCGCCGGTCACCAGCGCAACCTTCCCCGCGACGGAGAAGAGGGAGTCGATGTTCATGTCGTCCTTCGTCGAGAGGCCGGTCACGGCCCGCTGAAGGCGGGCTCGCGGGACGGCGTGGGGTCGTCGGTCCGGGTGGCCTTGCGGTTGGTGACCTCGGCGCGGGCCACGACTTGGTGGTGGACCTCGTCGGGTCCGTCCGCGAGCCGCAGGGTGCGCTGGGCATGCCACATGTCGGCGAGCGGGAACCACTGGGAGATGCCGGCCGCGCCGTGCATCTGGATGGCCTCGTCGATGATGTTGCAGCACTTCTCCGGCACCATCGCCTTGACCGCGCTGACCCACACCCGCGCCTCGGCGTTGCCGAGGGTGTCCATGGCCTTGGCCGCGCGCAGCACCATCAGGCGCATGGCCTCGACCTCGATGCGGGCGCGGGACACGACCTCCATGTTCTTGCCGAGGTTGATCAGCTTCTTGCCGAAGCCCTCGCGGGAGATGCCCCGGTCGACCATCATGTCGATGGCCCGCTCGGCCGCGCCGATCGAGCGCATGCAGTGGTGGATGCGGCCCGGACCGAGGCGCAGCTGCGAGATCTCGAAGCCGCGCCCCTCGCCCAGCAGCATGTTCGACGCGGGGACCCGGACGTCGTGGAAGCGGATGTGCATGTGCCCGTGCGGGGCGTCGTCGGAGCCGAACACGTGCATCGGCCCGACGATCTCTACGCCGGGGGTGTCCTTCGGCACGAGGATCTGCGACTGCTGCCGGTACGGGTCGCCCCCGTCGTTGGTCCGTACCATCGTGATCATGATCTTGCAGCGCGGGTCACCGGCACCGGAGATGTAGAACTTCTCCCCGTTGATCACCCACTCCTCGCCGTCGAGGCGGGCGCTGGTGTGGATCTGCCGGGCGTCCGAGCTCATGACGTCCGGCTCGGTCATCGCGAACGCCGAGCGGATCTCCCCGCGCAGCAGTGGTTCCAGCCACTGCTGCTTCTGCTCCGGCGTGCCCACCCGTTCGAGCACCTCCATGTTGCCGGTGTCCGGCGCCGAGCAGTTGAGGCACTCCGAGGCGAGCCGGTTGCGGCCCAGCTCTGCGGCGATGTACGCGTAGTCCAGGTTCGACAGCCCCTCGCCGGTCTCGGCGTTGGGGAGGAAGAAGTTCCACAGCCCCTGGGCCCGCGCCTTGGCCTTGGCGCCGTCGAGAAGCTCCAGCTGCCCGGGTGCCCAGCACCACCGGTCGGCCCGGTTCTCCCCGAGCCGGTGGAACTCCTCGGTAATGGGCTCGACCTCGCTGGCGATGAATGCGCGCACCGCGTCGTACAGCGGCCGCACCCCCTCGGACATGCGCAGGTCGAAGTCGTCCATGCTCGCGCTCTGCAACGCGCCACCGGTCATGTGCGTTCTCCTTCGTCGTCGCCGTGTCCGTCGCGATCAGCCCGCGGGTGGGTGCTCCACCAGGTCCATCGACCGCCGCCGCAGCTTGCGCATGCCCGCAAGCCACCGGTCGGGGTCTGCCGCCTTGCGCTCCACGTATGTCTGCACCTGCGGGTGCGGAAGGATCAGGAACCGCTCCTCGCGCAGGGCCTCGGTCACGACGTCCGCGACGAACTCCGGCTCCACGATGCCGTCGGTCCCCCCGTCGCCGAGCTGCCGGGGCGCCATCGCCGTGTTGACGCCCTGAGGGCACAGCACCGACACGCGGATCCCGTCGTCGCCGTGCTCGATCGCGATCGTCTCGGCCAGCTTGATGCACGCCGCCTTGGTCACGCTGTACGGCGCCGAGCCGACCGCCGCGAGCAGGCCGGCCGCGCTCGCCGTGTGGACGAGATAGCCCTCGCCGCGGGCCTTCATCGACGGCAGCACGGCCCGGGCGGCGTAGATGTGGGCCATGACGTGCAGCTCCCACAGCCCCTGCCAGGCTGCGTCCGGCGCGTCCACCCCGCCGCCTCCGCCACCGGCGCCGGCGTTGGAGAAGAAGATGTCGATCGCGCCGATGTCCCGCTCGACCTTCTCGACCAGGTCGCGGACGGCGCGCTCGTCGGTGACGTCCAGCTCGACGCCGAGGCCGCCGATCTCCTCGCCGACCGCCCGCGCGGTGTCCCCGTTGCGGTCGGCCACCACCACGGCGCGCGCTCCGTCGGCGGTCCAGCGGCGGGCGACGGCCGAACCGATGCCGCCGCCACCTCCTGTGATGACGGCCACGCGGCCGGTGATCTCCATCTGCGCTCCCAGGCGGTTGCTGTCACGGGACACGAGCGTTCAACCCCGGCCGCCCATCGACGCCGGGCCCGAAGTTAGCACGCGTCCGGGCCGGCCCCGCCGGCCGCCGGAGTCACCGGCCCACGTAGTGCGGCTCGCGCTTGTCCAGGAAGGCCTTGACACCCTCGCGGTGGTCCTCGGTGCGGAACAGCTCCGCCAGTGTGCTGCTCACCCACCGGCCGAGCGCCTCCCAGTCCGGGTCCAGCGCCTGCCGCATGCCACGCTTGATCGCGCTCGCGGCGAGCGGCGGGTTGTCCGCGATCGCCGCGGCGAGACGCAGCGCCGCCGGCCGCAGCTCGTCGTGGGGGACGACGTCGAGGACCAGGCCGATGGCCTTGGCTTCGGCGGCGTCGACGACGCGCCCGGTCAGCAACAGCTCGGCCGCCCGCTGCCGCCCGACCGACTGCGCGAGCAGGCCGATACCCGGCACGTCGGTGCACAGCCCTCGCCGGATGAACAGCTCACCGAACCGCGCGCGCTCGGACGCCACCCGGACGTCCGCCATGAGCGCCAGCTCCATGCCCCACCCGACGGCCGCGCCGTTCACGGCCGCGACGATCGGAATGTCACTGTGCAGCAGCGCATCCGCTGCGGGGGTGAGTCGCGGTGTCGGGCCGATGTCGGGCGGCTTCTCCCCGCCGCCCATGACCTGGCGCACGTCGTCGCCGGAACAGAACGCGGGGTCCTCGCCGGTGATCACGAGGCACCGCGCGGTGCACCGTCGGACCGCGTCCTCGAGCTCCGCGTACGTCTGCCACCGCAGCGCGTTACGCACGTCCGGCCGGCGGATGCACAGGACGCCGACATATCCGTCGACGTCATAGCTGATGTCCTCGTACACGTGATCTCCGAGTCGGTGAAGGTACGGCGCCGGGAGTCGCCCGCTGCCTAATGCTGCAGGTGCCGGGGCCGTACCTCGTCGGGCAGGTCGCCGGTCTTCGACAGCGACCAGCGCGGCGGGCGCTTCTCGAGGAACGCCTCGACGCCTTCGCGGGCGTCCGGCTGCCTGCCCGTCCAGGCGAACAGGTCACGTTGGCGCGCCAGTGCCGCGCGCCCGTCGGTCTCGTCGAGGAACTGGCGGCCGAGCTGCTTGGTGATCGCGGCCGACACCGGCGCGACGTTGGTCGCCAGGTCGTGGGCGAGCTCGAGCGCCGCCGGCAGGACGTCCTCCGTGGGCAGCGCGCGCGAGGCGAGCCCGATCTCGAAGGCCTCGCGGCCGGTGAAGATGCGCCCGGTCAGCAGCAGGTCCATGGCCCGCCCGTAGCCGATCATGCGCGGCAGGCTCCACAGCAGGTCGGCGTCGGGCATCACACCGCGGCGGTTGAAGACGAACCCGAGCTTGGCGCCCTCCGCGACCAACCGGATGTCGAACGGCATCGCGAGAGTCAGCCCGGCACCCACCGCGGCACCGTTGATGGCGCCGATGACGGGAGTGGCGAGGTGGGCAGCGTCCGACGACGGGCCGGGATAGCGATCCGCCCAGCGGTCGCGCCCGCCCGACGAGCCGTCGAACGTCGCGCCCTTCGGTTCCAGCGCGGCACCGGCGCAGAAGGCGCGGCCGGCTCCGGTCACGACGATCGCGCGGACGTCGTCGTCGAGGTCGAAGGCCGCGTACGCGTGCGCCATCTCTACCGACATCTGCCAGGTCCAGGCGTTCATACGTTCGGGCCGGTCGAGAGTGACGATCCCGACCGGCCCGTCGCGGCTGACGGAGATGGTGTCGTACGCGGTCACGGTGTTCCTCTCACAGTCCGATGCGGTCGGCGAGCGCGCGCCGTTGCAGGTCGGCGCGGCCGAACAGCCCGTCGGACGACCGGGCTCGCTTGAGGTACAGGTGGGCGGGGTGCTCCCAGGTGAAGCCGATGCCGCCGTGGATCTGCACGTTGTCGCCGGCCGCGCGCAGGTACGCCTCGCCCGCGAGAGCCTTGACCAGGCAGGCGAGCGCCGGGACCTCGGCGGGGCGCTCGTCCAGGGCGAAGCTCGCGTACCGGACGGCGGACCGGGCCGCCTCGATCTGTACCAGCATCTCCGCGCACAGGTGTTTGACGGCCTGGAAGGACCCGATCGGCCGGCCGAACTGCTCACGCTCGCGGGCGTAGGCGACGCTGGCGTCGAGGCACGCCTGCGCGCCCCCGACCATGTCGGCGCCCAGCAGGATCGACGCCCGGTCGAGAGCCTGGGCCACGACGTCCGCGACGGACGCGCAGGCCAGCCGCCGCGCGGGCACCTCGCTGAGGTCGAGCCGGGCGAGGCGGCGCGTCTGGTCCATGGTCGGCTGCACGGTGCGACGCAGTCCGGCCGCGTCCCCGTGCACCGCGAACAGTCCCGGACCGTCGGCGGTCTCGGCGCACACGAGGAGCAGGCCCGCGACGTGCCCGTCCAGAACGTAAGAGCGGTGACCGGTCAGCCTCCAGGACTCGTCTCCCGCGCGGGTGGCCGTGACCCGGGTGGGGTCGAGCGCCCACGTGCCGTCGTCACCCGCCCACGCCAGGGTCGCCACCGTGTCGCCGCGCGCGATCCCGGGCAGCAGGTCCGCGGCGGCCGCCTCGTCGCCCGTCGCGACGATCGCCGGCAGGGCCAGGCCGAGCGTCGCGAGGAAGGGCCCGGGCGTCAGCGCGCGGCCCATCTCCTCCGCGACCACGGCCAGGTCGGCCCACCCGCCGTCGGCGCCGCCGTACGAAGCCGGTACCACCAGCGCCTGGACGTCCAGCTCCGTGGCCAGTCGACGCCAGGCGACCGGGTCGAAACCCGACTCGGTCGCCGAGATCTCCCGGACCCGGTCGAGGGGGACGACATCGGCCAGGAAGCGCCGGACGGCGTCCCGGACCGGAGCACGGACGGAGAGGGGCGCGTAGCTCACGACCGGCTCCGCGCCGGCGGCCGCGGCTCGCGCGGCAGTCCGAGCAGGCGCTCGCCGATGATGTTGCGCTGCACCTGCGCGGTGCCGCCCCAGATCGTGTGCGAGCGGCTGGTCAGGAACAGCTGCGACCACTGGTCGAGCCGGTAGTCCGGACCGACGAGCAGTCCGTCGGGGCCCAGCAGTTCCACCGCGATCTCCCCGAGCCGCTGCTGGTACTCGGACCAGAAGACCTTGTTCACCGAGCCGGCGCCCGCGGTCCCCGGCGCCTCCCCCGCGGCCAGCGAGGCGAGGAGGTCGAGGGCCATGAAGCGCATGACCTCGACCTGCGACCACGCCCACGCCAGCCGATCACGCACGAGCGGATCGCCCACGAGCCCGCGCCGCCGGCACTCGGCGACGAGGTCGAGCAGCTCGTCCCGAAACGCGACGTACCGTGTCGTCGCCGTACCGCCGCGCTCGTTCCCCAGCGTGGTCATCGCGACCTTCCAGCCGCCCCCCAGCCCGCCGATGACGTTGTCGAGCGGTGCCCGGGCGTCGGTGAGGAACGTCTCCGCGAAGTCCGACTGCCCGGTCATCTGTCGCAGCGGGCGGAACTCGACGCCGTTCGGCTTCCCGTCCCGCTCGATCGGGATGAGGACGTACGAAATGCCCTGATGCTGGGGCACTTCCGGGTCGGTCCGGCACAGGCAGAACAGGACTGTGGCGTCCTTGTACCAGGACGTCCACACCTTCTGGCCGTTGACAACGACCTCGTCGCCGCGCACGTCCCCGCGCGTGCGCAGGCTCGCGAGGTCCGAGCCCGCACCGGGCTCGGAGAACCCTTGGCAGTAGCGGTCCTGCCCGGCCACGATGCGCGGGAGCAGCCGCGCCTTCTGCTCCTCGGTCCCGTGCGCGATGATCGACGGGCCGACCAGCGTCTCGCCCATGCCGAGGGTCACCCGCTGCACGCCGGCCCGGGCGAACTCCTCGTTCAGCAGCGCGACCTCGATCCCGCTGAGCCCCCGCCCGCCGTACTCCCGGGGCCAGGCGACGCACAGGTAACCGGCCGCGCGCAGCGCATCGGTCCACCGCCGCAACGCCTCGCGATGACCACTGAGGCGATGGCGATCCGCGGGGATGGCACGGGCCTCGTCCGTCACGTTGCGAGCCAGCCAGTCACGGACCTCGTCGCGGAACGAGATCGCGTCGGGGCCGAGGTCGAGCAGGTCGCAGAGGCTCCCGTCCACGTCACGGCGGTCCTCGAGATGGTGCGTCACGGCCGCTCCCTTCGCTGCCGCGACGCTAGGAGCCGGTCTCGGGGCGGGTCAACCACCCGTCGCCCCGAGACCGGACGCCGCCTAGCGCTGACGGGCCGCGCGCCGGCGATAGCCGCCGTACACGAACAGCCACACGCCGACCGCGAGCAGCCAGCCGCTCAGGCCGGCCCACTCGGCAACCGGTCCGCCGGTGAAGGGCAGTTCGCCGGCCCCGCCGCTGCCGGCCGCCCCGGCCACGTACGTGTACGGCTGGGCGGCGGCGCTGGTCCCGCCGGGCGTGCCGACCTCGACGCGCGCGGCCCCGACGCCGCGCGGGGTGACCGCCGTCAACGTCGTCGAGCTCGCCACGCGTACCGACGACGCCGGATGGCCGCCGAACGAGACGGTCGTCGTGCCAGGGACGAACCCGGCTCCGGTGATGGTCACGGTGCTGCCGCCGGCCTCCGGGCCGCTGCGCGGGCTGATCCCGGTGACCGTGGGGGCGGCGTCGTACGCATAGCCGTGTGCCAACTGAGCCTGGGAGCCGTCGCCGTTGGTCACGGTGACGTCCGCGGGTCCGGCCGTACCCGCCGGGGTGGTGCCTGTGATCGCGGTGCCCGCGTCGTTCACGGACGTGCCCGTGGCCGGGTGCCCGCCGATGGTGACCTTGGCGTCCGCGGTGAAGCCGGCGCCGTTGATCGTCACGCTCTGCCCGCCGGCAGTCGGACCCTGGTCGGGGCTGACGGACGTCACGGACGGCGCGATGTAGGAGTACGCCTGCGGCGCCGATGATCCGGCCGCATTGGTCGCGACGACGGAGACCGGGCCGACCGGGTGCGCGGGTGTGACCGCGTCGAGGCTCGTCGGGCTCACGACGGTGACGCCGGTGGCGGGCGCGCCGCCGAACGTGACTGTCGTGCCGTCGCTGAAGCCGGTCCCCGTCAGCACGACATGCTGGCCACCGGCGGCTGGCCCGGACGCGGGGCTGATCGCCTGGATCGTCGGCGCGGAAGTGGCCGCCGATGAGGAGGCGGCCCCGGGGGTCGCGCACGAGCTGTCGGCCAGGCTCACCTGACCGAGCGGGACCGACACCGCCGTGGTCGTGCCGGACAGCGTGCCCTGGAGCGTGAGGGTGACCAGCAGCCCGGTGGCGCTCGCCGAGTCACGGGCCGCGGTGCGGGGAGAGCTGATCGCGACGCGGACGGCCGCGCCATCGAGCCCGGCGGCAACGACCGGGACCTGACCCACCTGCCCGTCGACGAGGGTGGTCCCACCGACCTGCACCCTGGCGGCGTTCGCGGTCGCGGTGGCCGCAGCACCCGTCGGGCACGTGACCGAGCTGGTGATCACCCCCGTGGTCAGCACGGTCGTGCCGAGCACGCCGACGGAGGCGGCGTCGACGGTCGATGCACCGCTGGTGCCGTCGTCGGATCGCGTCGCCGACGCGACGACCGCTCCCGTGCTCGCAGCGGCGACGCTGGGTACGTCGGCGTGCAGAGCGATGGTCGAGCGGGCGGTTCCGTTCGTGTCCGGTGCCGTCTGGCGCGGCGTGCTCGCCGACAGGTCGAGGCGCGACAGCAGCGGCGTGAGCACCGGGACGTCTCGGGTCGTGGCGGTGATCTGCACGTCCACCGCCTGGGCGGCGGCGGTCCCGGACGGCGCTGCCTGCGCGCCGACCGGCGCGGTGACCGCGCATGCCAGGGTCACGGCGGCCGCGGTCGCCAGCGTCGCGCCGGCGCGCAGACCGGCGATACGGACTGTCCTGTCTCCCCTGTGCTGCATGCCTGCCTCCGTGGGTCGAGCCAATTACAGATCGTGTACGTATCCCCACAGAACGTGACAGACAGTGCGGGCCGGACGGGTGGGCATACGCCGGGGCACCGGCGCGCTGTCACCCCGTCGGTGGCGTTTGTGGCCGGGCCGGGTGGTCACGCGCGGGCGCGCGCGACTGCCGCGCGTGCGAACCGATCGGGTGGACCGATGGAGCCATTGCGGAGTGGGTATGGCAGGAGGAGTCGAAGGACCGCCTGCGGCCGCGGGCATCGAGCCGGGGTTCCAGCAGCGGTTCGGTCGAGCACGAAGGAGACGTCATGACCAACAGCGCACAGGTGCCCCATCGCGGGGCCGGCATTCTGCGAGTGGCCCGCAGCCGCGGCGTGGTGAGCGGTCTGCTGCTCATCCTGCTCGGGGCCTGGGGAGCGATCATCCCGTTCGTCGGGCCCTACTTCGACTATGCGTACAGCCCGAACTCGACGTGGACGTGGACGGCGGGTCGGGGCCTGTTGGAGGTGCTGCCCGGCGTCGGCGCGATTCTTGCCGGCCTCCTCCTGATCGCGACCGCCAACCGCGCGCTCGCCGTCTTCGCCGGTTGGCTGGGCAGCGCGGCCGGCGCGTGGTTCATCGTCGGCCCGATCTTCGGTGCCCTCTGGGGCGGCTCGTCGGGCGCGACCGGAACGCCCGTCGGTGACACCACGTCCCGTGTCGTGGAGCAGATCGGCTTCTTCTTCGGACTCGGTGCGGTCATCTTGCTCGTCGCGGCGCACGCGTCCGGTCGGCTCTCGGTACGGGCCGTCAGCGACGTCCGTGCGGCCGCGCGTTACCGCGCGGACCGGGAGGCGGCGGCAACGGTCACCGAGCCCGTGCGCGAACCGGTCGTGGACGAGCGCCCGCCGGTCGAGGACGACCGCGTCGGCGCGGCCGCGGGCGCCCCGGCCGACACCCCGGTGCCGGCACGACACTCGAGGCTGTGGGGCCATCGCAGCTGATCAGCCGCCGGCCGGCTCCGGCTCGTCCTGGGCGATGAGCTCGAGTACGGGCAGAGCCGCTTCGAGGAGGGCCCGCTGCTCGGGTGTGCACGCGCGCAGCCGCGTCGCGAGATAGCCGGTGCGCTGACCCCGCAGACGCTCGACCTCGGCGCGGCCGTGCTCGGAGAGCAGAACCTGGCACGCGCGCCCGTCGTCCGGGTCGGCGCGCCGTGCGACCAGCCCCTGCTCCTCGAGTACGGCGACCACGCGGGTCATCGTCGCAGCGGAGATGCCCTCCGCCGCGGCCAGGTCGCCGATGCGCAGCGGAGCGAGACGCTCCACCGTCGCCAGGGTGGCGAGCTGGGTCGAGGTCAGGCCGTCCCCGGCGGGATGCAGCCGCAGCTGCCGGCTGAGCCGCCCGACGATGAGGCGCACCCGGCTGGCGATCTCTGCGGTGCGGGCGTCGGAGCGCTCCGCGCGCACCGCGGCGCTCGTCGTCACTTCTTGCGGCCCTGGGCAGCGGCGCGGACCCCGGCCGCGAGGCTGGATCCCCCACCGCGCCCGGTGTCGGCGCCGTCCGGGCCGCCGGGGGGGAACCCGACACCGAGCGACCCACCCGACGCGCCGGCCACCGCAGGCTCGACCGGAGCCGCGACGTCCTCGCTGCGGGCCCCCTGCTCGGCGCCCTCGACGTAGTGGTACTTGCCGCCGCGGAGGTACGACGCCACCGCGGCGACGAGGCATGCGGCGATCGCGAACACGAACGCGATCTGCAGGCCGTGCTCGAACGGACCCGCGATGAGGTGCGGGAAGAAGCCGCGGCTGGTCAGGGTGGCGGCGTTCGAGGCGGGCAGCGACGCAAGGACGTGCGGGCCGAGCAGCGACTGGATGGGGTTGTAGCCCAGCAGCGCGGCGAACAGGGTGCCGACGGGGGGCAGCGACGCCACTTGATGGGCCGACGCCGGTGGCACCCCTTGCCCGATCAGGCCTTGATACAGGTGCGAGGGCAGGGTGGCCGACAGACCCATGATCAGCAGTGAGAAGAAGATGCCGATCGACAGCACGGTCGAGGCGTTCTGGAAGGTGTTCATCATGCCCGCGCCCACCCCGCGCTGGCTCGGCGGCAGGCTGTTCATGACGCCGGCCCGGTTGGGCGAGGCGAACAGCCCCATGCCGATGCCGTTCACCAGCAGGATCAGGGCGAACCAGATGTACGAGAAGTTCACCGGCAGCAGGTAGAACAGCGCGAAGCTGCTGGCCGCGATGACCATGCCGCCGGTCGCGAACGGGCGCGCACCGAACCGGTCGGACAGGAACCCGGAGACGGGCGCGGCAGCGAGGAACCCGACCGTCAGCGGGAGCATGTAGATGCCTGCCCAGAGCGGGGTCTGGGCGAAGTCGTAGCCGTGCAGCGGCAGCCAGATGCCTTGAAGCCAGATGATCAGGATGAACATCAGGCCGCCGCGTCCGAGCGCGGACAGCAGGCCGGCGAAGTTGCCGGCCGTGAAGGCGCGGATGCGAAACAGCGGCAGCCGGAACATCGGGTTGTCCACCCGCGTCTCGATCACGGCGAACGCGGCCAGCACCGCGGCCCCGCCCAGGAGCTCGCCGAGGACGGTCGGGTTGGTCCAGCCCATGTCGTGCCCGCCGTACGGCTGAATGCCGTACGTGATGCCGACGAGGACGGCGACCAGGCCGACGGCGAAGGTGATGTTGCCCCACCAGTCGATGTCGGCCTTCTCGCGGATGCCCGTGTCCTGGAGCTTCAGGTACGCCCAGATCGTCCCGAACAGGCCGAACGGCACGGAGACGATGAAGACCAGGTGCCAGTCGACCGGGCCGAGGACCCCACCGAGGACCAGGCCGATGAACGATCCGGCGATCGCCGCCACGGCGTTGATGCCCAGCGCGAGCCCCCGCTGGTCCTCGGGGAACGCGTCGGTGACGATCGCGCTGGAGTTGGCGAACAGGAACGCGCCACCGACGCCTTGCAGCACCCGCATGATGATCAGGTAGAGCGCGGCTGCGCTGCCGTGCATCCAGCAGACAGACAGCATGATCGAGAAGATCGTGAACAGGGCGAAGCCGAGGTTGTACATCTTCACGCGGCCGTACATGTCGCCGATGCGGCCGAGGCTGACGACCAGCACGGCGGTGACGACGAGGAAGCCCATGATCAGCCAGAGCAGGTAGCTGACGTTCGACGGCAGCAACGGGTCGAGCTTGATGCCGTCGAAGATGTTCGGCAGGGCGATGAGCAGGATCGAGGAGTTGATCGTGGCCATCAGCACGCCGAGAGTCGTGTTCGACAGCGCGATCCACTTGTAGTGCGGGTCGTTGCGCAACCGCTCGCGCCGTGCTTCGGCCTTGGCTCGGCGCGCGTCGCGCCCCCGGTCCGTCGTCGCTGCGCCCTGACTGTCTGCCACCCTCGGCTCCCGCCGTCGTCCTACTCGTTGCTTGACCAATACTAATCAATTCCGCGAGGGGATGCGTCGCGGGTACGAACCAGGGTTCCGCGAGGTTCCCAGGAGCGCCGCGCGTCACGCCGGCCGTGGCGGCCCGTGACCTGGTCCTTTGGGGCTATGGCCGGAACCGTGCGGGACGGGCGAACCTGTCTGATTCGGTCGGTCCAGCGGGGATCGGCCGACCATCTGAGGAGTGGCCATGCCCCTCGACGCGTCCGTCGTCACCGACTTCGTCCGATCGTTCGCGGGCACCGCGGTCGCGCCCGGAGACCCGCGGTTCGCGGAGGTCCGGGCGGCTGCCGTCTGGAACGGCGACATCGACCACGAGCCGGCGCTGATCGCCCG
Source organism: Mycobacteriales bacterium (assembly GCA_036379355.1). Lineage (GTDB taxonomy): Bacteria > Actinomycetota > Actinomycetes > Mycobacteriales > CAJCIY01 > CAJCIY01. Next base: position 22,446 of record DASVGV010000144.1, read on the forward strand.
GCCGACGACCCACGACCAGGTGGCCGAGATCCTCGCGTTCGCCCGGGCGAACGGCGCGATGGTCACCGTGCGCGGGGGCGGTCACGGCTTCTCCGGGAAGCTCGTGGCCGCAGGCGCGGTGATGATCGACCTGTCGGAGTGGAACGGCGTCCGGGTCGACGCCGGGAGCCGCCGGGCGTACGTCGAATGCGGAGCGAGCCTCGCGATGCTCGACGCGGCCACGGCCGAGCATGGCCTGGCGGTGGTCGGCGGGACCGTGAGCCACACGGGCGTCGCCGGACTGACCCTGGCGGGCGGCATGGGCTGGCTCACGCGGTCGCAAGGTCTGTCCTGCGACAACCTCGTAGGCGCGACGCTCGTCACCGCCGACGGCCGCGTGGTCACCGTCTCCGAGGACAGTGACCCCGAACTGATGTGGGGACTGCGCGGGGCCGGCGCCAACTTCGGCGTCGTCACCGAGCTGGTCTTCCGGCTGCACGACGTCAACCCGATGGTGAACCTCGGGATGTTCTTCTGGCCGGCGGCCGAGGCCCGGGAGGCGCTGCGCTGGGCCCGGACCGGAGTGCCGGCGCTTCCCGACGGCATGGCCGCGCTCATGGCGGGTCTCTGCGCTCCGCCGGCACCGTTCGTGCCCGCCGAGCACCAGGGCACGGTCGGCTTTGCGGTGATGATCGCCAGCTGGGGCGATGCGGCTGCCCACGCAGCGGCGATCGAGCCGCTGCGGGCCCGGAACCCGCTGTTCGAGCTGGTCACGCCGATGCCGTACGTCGCGCTCCAGCAGATGCTCGACGAGTCCGCGCCGTGGGGCGTCCGCGCGTACGAGAAGGGGATCTACCTCGACGACCTGTCCGACGAGGTCATCGACATCCTGGTCGAGGGCCTGCCTCGCAAGAAGGCCCCGCTGTCCTTCCTGCCGATCTTCCGGCTGGACGGCGCGTTCAGCGACGTCGCGGACGACGCCACCGCGTTCGGCGGCACCCGCCGCCCGCACTGGGCGCTCAGCACGGTGGCACTCGACTTCGACCCCGAGACGCTCGCGCAGGACCGGGAGTGGGTGCGTGGCATGTGGTCGGCGCTGCGGGCCCATGCCCACGACGACGGCACGTACGTCAACTTCAGCACGGACATCGACGACAAGCGGGTGATGGAGTCGTACGGCGCCGAGAAGTACGCGCGGCTCGCGGCGTTGAAGGCGCAGTGGGACCCGCAGAACGTCTTCTGCAACAACGCAAACATCCGTCCGGGAACCATCACGATCCCGGAGCCGCGGGCCGTCGCCGTGTCCGCCGCCGAACCCGTCTGACGGGCGCTCGTCACCTCCTGTCCCGCAGATCGTTGAGTCGGCGTCAACGATCCTCGGTCAGGAGTACCGGTGCACAGACGTCCTCTGCTTCTTGGTGTTGCGGCGGCGCTGGTCGTAGGGGGCGCCGGGAGCGCCTACGCGACCACGACCGCGACCGCTGCACCCATCACCGTCAGCAAGACGACGTTGCACTTCAAGGTCGACGTCGGCCCGGGTGGCACGACGACCTGTGATGTCGTCGGCGACCTCTACCGCCCCTCGACGGCGACGCCGAGCCACCGCGTGCCGGTGATCCTCACGACCAACGGCTTCGGTGGGTCGAAGGACGACCAGGCGTACATCGGCGAGGCGGCGGCCCAGCAGGGCTACGCCACGCTGTCGTACTCCGGGCTGGGCTTCGGCGGCTCCGGCTGCACCATCGAGCTGGACAACCCGCAGTGGGACGGCGAGGCAGCGAGCCAGCTGGTCAGCTTCCTGGGCGGCGAGCGTGGCATCGGCTTCACCGACGCGGGCCACACCATCCCGGCGCCGGTGCCCAACTTCATCGAGCTGGACAACGCGGCGAAGCACGACCCGCGCGTCGGCATGGTCGGCGGCTCGTACGGCGGAGAGGTCCAGTTCGCCGCCGCCTCGGTGGACCCGCGGATCGACGCGATCGTCCCGATGATCACGTGGAACGACCTGTCCTACAGCCTGACCCCCAACGACACCGACCTCGTCCACGGCGTCACCTCCTCGACGCCCGGTGTCCCGAAGCTCGAGTGGTCGCTGCTGTTCAGCGGTCTCGGCGTCGCGGACGGCGTGCAGGGCGCGCAGTCCGACCCCAGCCGGCTGACGGGCGGCTGCCCCAACTTCGACCCGAAGGTGTGCCCGGGCCTCGTCGAGGCGGCGGCTCTCGGCTATCCGACCGAGCCGACCACGACGTTCCTGCGGCAGGCCTCGGTCTCCACGTACATGTCCAAGATCCACGTCCCGACGCTGCTGATCCAGGGCGAGGACGACACGCTGTTCAACCTCCAGGAGGCGACCGCCACCTACAACGCGCTGAAGGCGCAGGGCACGCCGGTCTCGATGCTCTGGCAGAGCTGGGGGCACTCCGACTCCACGCCGGCGCCGGGCGAGTTCTCCAGCGACCCGAACACCGTCTTCGACACGTACGAGGGCCAGCAGATTCTCAACTGGTTCAACCACTACCTGAAGGGGAGCGCGCCGCTCACGGTGCCGAAGTTCGCCTACTACCGCGACTACGTCCCCTACAGCGGCCACGGCCCCGACACGGCACAGTGGGCAACCGTCCCCGACGGCGTGGTGCCGGCCGCGAACACGCTGCTGTACATGACGAGTGGTGACCTCGAGGGCGGCGGCAAGCTGACCTTCAGCAAGCGGGCCGTGACCGCGGGCACGTCGGTCTTCACCGGCACGTCGCGCGTTCCCACCAGCTACTCCGAGACGTCGGCCGTCCAGAGCTCGCTGCCGGCCGGCGTCCCGCCCCAGCTCGACACCGCGGGGTCGTTCGTCGCGTACTCGACGGCCCAGCTGCCGCACCCGGTGACGGTCGCGGGCATCCCGTCGGTGACGCTGCACCTGTCGTCCCCGACCGGCGCGTACACCCAGTTCGCCGGCCCCGCGGGCATGGTCGAGTTCTTCGCGAAGCTCTACGACGTCGACAGCCACGGCACCCCGCACCTGATCAACGCGCTGGTCGCGCCCGTCCGCGTCGGGGACATCACGCAGCCGGTGACCGTGCAGCTGCCGGGCATCGTGCACCGGTTCCCGACCGGCGACCGCATCCAGCTGGTGCTCTCGGCGAGCGACGCGGCTTACTCGGGCGGAACGCTGCCGACCCCGGTCCTGGTGCAGACGTCACCGGCCGCGCCCGGCGTGATCAGCCTGCCCGTCGTGCCGTAGCAGGTCCGGGCACACAACGCGGGTCTAGGGACGACGAACACGCTCGAGGTAGGCCGTCGCGGCCGCCCGTGACTCTGGGTCGTGGAGCGCGGTGACCAGCGAGTCCGCATCGTTCCAGGCCCGTTCGGTCGCAACCATGCCGGCGGTCACGGCATTCGTGTGGCGCTTGGTCGCCGCGAGCGTCAGCGCGGACTTCCCGAGCAGCAGGCCGACCAGGTCCTCGACGGCGGCGTCGAGGTCGGCGGCGGGGACGACCCGGTTGAGGAAGCCGGCGGCCTGAGCCTCGGTGGCGGTGAACGGGCGGCACGTCATCACCAGCTCCTTGGTGAGGGCGGGTCCGATCTCCCGGACGAGCCGCGGGATCCCGCCCCAGGCGAGCGGGATGCCGAGGTCGACCTCCGGGATGGAGAAGTACGTGTCGCTCGCGGCCACCCGCAGGTCGCAGGCGGCCGCGAGGACGACGCCGCCGCCCACGCAGTGACCGTGCACGCGCGCCACCGTGACCGCCCGCATCGCCTCGACCGCGTCGGCCATCCGGCGACCGGCGTCGGCGGCGTCGCGGCGCACTCCTGCGGTCGGCGGATCTCCCTGCCCGGTGAAGGCTGCGAGGTCCGCGCCCGCACTGAACGCGCGGCCGCCCCCCGCGACGACGACGACCTTGACCTCGGGCCGGGAGTCGAAGAAGCGCGCTGCCTCGGCGAGCTCCTCGAGCGTCGTGGGGCTGAGCGGGTTGAGCTTGGCGGGCCGGTTCAGGGTGATGGCGCCGCGCGGGCCGGACGCGCTCACGTCGATCGTGGTGAAGTCCATGGACGACACTCTCGCAGCAGACGCGGGAGCGGAACGCAGGAAGGACGGCGCGGATGGTCACGGCTGGCTTCGAGGAGGGTGGCTTCTCGCCGGCTTCGCTGCGTCGCCGCGGCAGCGTGAAGTGGCGCCGGTACCCCGAGGACGTCCTGGCCCTCTGGGTCGCCGAGATGGACTTTCCCGCGCCGCCGCCGGTGCAGGCGGCTGTGGTCGACGCGGTGGCTCGCCAGGAGTACGGCTATCCCGTCAGCGACCGGGAGAGCGACCTGCCCGCCGCGGTCGCCGCCTGGGAAGAGGAGCGGTACGGCTGGCGCGTCGATCCCGCGCGGGTGCACGTGCTGCCCGACGTGCTGAAGGGCGTCGAGCTCGCGGTGGAGCGGTACTCCCCGACCGACTCCGCGGTCATCCTGATCACGCCGGCGTACATGCCGTTCTTCGACGTGCCGCGGGTGACGCGGCGCCCGTCGATCGAGGTGCCTACGCTCGTCGAGGACGGCGTGCGGCGCCTGGACATCGCCGGGATCGACGCGGCGTTCGCCCGCGGCGGCGGCACCGTGGTCCTCTGCCACCCGTACAACCCGGTCGGCCGGTCGTTCTCCGCCGACGAGCTGACATCGCTCTGCGAGGTCGTGGACCGGCACGGCGGGCGGGTCGTGTCGGACGAGGTGCACGCACCGCTGACGTACGCGGGCGATCGGCACGTCCCGTACGCGAGCATCTCCCCGGTGGCAGCCGGCCACACGCTGACCCTCGTGTCGGCGTCCAAGGCATGGAACCTCCCTGGTCTCAAGTGCGCGCAGGCCATCGTCAGCAGCGACGTCGACGAGGAGCGCTGGCGGTCACTTCCGCCCCTCAAGACGCACGGGGCGTCGACCCTCGGCATCCGCGCGAACGTGGCCGCGTTCCGCGAGGGCGGGGCGTGGCTCGACGACGCGGTTGCGTTCCTGGACGGCAACCGGCGGCTGCTCGCCGACCTGCTCGCCGAGCACCTGCCGGGTGTGCGCTACACGGTGCCCGAGGCGACGTACCTGGCGTGGCTGGACTGCCGGGCGCTCGACCTGCCGGTGGAGGCATCCGAGTTCTTCCTGACGCGTGCCCGGGTGGCGACCAACCCTGGCCCGGCCTTCGGGACGGACGGTGCGGGCCACGTGCGGCTCAACTTCGCGACCTCCCGCGAGATCCTCGAGCGAGCGGTAGCGGCGATGGGCGCCGTCGTCAGTCGGCGGTGACCAGCCCGCCGCCGGCGCCGACGAGCTCGGTGAGCAGGTCGGTGTCCGCGAACGTCTTCGAGATTGCGGTCACCCGCTTGAGGTAGTGGCCGACGGGATACTCCATCGTCATCGCGATGCCGCCGTGCAGCTGCACCGCCTCCTGACCCACGTGCCGCGCAGCCAGGTCGACCTGGAGCTTGGCCGCGCGCACCATGCGCCGCCGCTCCGCCACGTCGTCGCCGGCGAGGGCGAGCCGCGCGACCAGCGCGCCGGACCGGGCCTGCTCGAGCGAGACGTACATGTTCGACGCCCGGTGCTGGAGTGCCTGGAACACCGCGATCGGCGCGCCGAACTGCTCGCGGGTCTTCATGTAGTCGACGGTCATCCAGAGCATCCGGTCCATCGCACCGACGGCCTCGGCGCACAGGGCCGCCATCGCGTTGTCGATGACCGACTCGATGGCCGCGACGGCGTCGGGCGCCGCGTCGAGCGCCTCCGCCGCGACCCCGTCCAGCAGCAGGTCCGCGCCGCGCAGGCCGTCCTGCAGGGCGTACGGCGCGCGGCGCAGCCCGCTCGCGTCGCCGGCGACGAGGAACAGGCCGACGTCGCCGTCGGGCAGCTTCGCGGTCACCACGATCTGGTCGGCGCTGTCACCGCCGAGAACGGCGATCTTCTCGCCGCTGACCGTCCAGCCGTCGCCGGACTTCTCGGCCTTCGCCGCGATGTCGGTGAGCGACCAGCGCGACGCGGGTTCGGTCGACGCGAACGCCAGCAGGATCGAGCCGTCCGCGACGCCCGGCAGTACCGCCTTCTTCTGCTCGGGCGAGCCGGCGGCCGCCACGAGTGGCCCGCCGAGCACCACGGTCGCGACGTACGGCTCGAGGACCAGCGCCCGACCGAACGCCTCCATCGTGACGGCCAGCTCGGTGGCGCCCATGCCGGCGCCGCCGTACTGCTCGTCGAACGGCAGCCCGAGGAGGCCGAGCTCGGCGTACTGCTGCCACATCTCGCGGCTCCAGCCGAGGTCGGACTTCTCCAGCAGGTTCAGCCGGGCGACCGGGTCGTACCGCTTCTCGAGCAGGCCGTCCACGGTCTCGCCGAGCAGCCGCTGCTCGTCGGTGAGGTTCAGGTCCATGGCGGGTCAGCCTTTCCGGTGCTGGGATGGCAGTGCGCGGTCGGAACGCGCGGTCAGAACTTCAGGATCGCCTTGGCGATGATCGTGCGCTGCACCTCGTTCGAGCCGGCGTAGATCGAGGCCTTCCGCCAGTTGAAGTACGTCGGCCACGCATCGATGGCGCCCTCGGGCACGGGCGAGAAGCCGGCCGGCCTCTCGTCGCTCTCCCGGTAGGCGGCCCCGGCCGGGCCGAGCACGTCCATGAGGATCTCGGTCGCGTCCTGCTGCAGCTCGGAACCGCGCAGCTTCAGCACCGACGACACGGGGTCGGGCTGGCCCTTCGGCATCGACGCCTCCCGAGCCAGGACTCGCAGCACGCTCATCTCCAGGGCCGTGGTCTCGACCTCGAGGCGCGTGAGCCGGGCCCGCAGCAGCGGCTCGTCGAGCCGGTCGCCGGCCAGCCGCTTGATCCGCAGGATCCGGTTCTTGATCATGCCGATGCCGGCGTTGGCGGTGCGCTCGTTGCCGAGCAGGAACTTCGCGTACGACCAGCCGCGGTTCTCCTCGCCGACCAGCTGGTCGGCCGGCACGCGCACGTTGTCGAAGAAGACCTCGTTGACCTCGTACCCGCCGTCGATCAGGTGGATCGGACGCACGGTGAGCCCGGGGGACTTCATGTCGATCAGTAGGAAGGAGATGCCGCGCTGCTTCTGCGCCTCCGGGTCGGTGCGCACCAGGCAGAAGATCCAGTCGCCGTACTGCGCGAGCGTGGTCCAGGTCTTCTGCCCGTTGACGATGTACTTGTCGCCGCGCCGCTCGGCGCGCGTCTTCAGCGAGGCGAGGTCCGAGCCGGTGTTGGGCTCGGTGAACACCGCGGTCGGCAGGATTTCGCCCGAGGCGATCTTCGGCAGCCACTTGGTCTTCTGCTCCTCGGTGCCGCCGCCGAGAATGAGCTCGGCCGCGATCTCCGAACGCGTGCC
>DASVGV010000145.1:0-47285 GCA_036379355.1 Mycobacteriales bacterium
GACCGACGTCCTGCCCGGGCAGCACGCCGACGAGCCGGTCACGATCGAGTGAGCGGAGGCGTGCGCGCGGGTCAGCCCGGAGTGCCGTGGCCCGGGAGGGCGCAGGTGTCGACCGGTGGCAGCCCGGCGAAGCGGCTCTGGAAGTAGGCGAAGGCCTGGGTGGAGTAGTCGACCGCGCCGCTGAGGTGCTCTCCGGTGACCCCGCGTACGTAGTCGATGGTGGCGCCCTTCGCGCAGTACGCGGCGACGAGCTGGTCGACTTGCGCGTGCGGCAGGAACTCGTCGGCGATCTCCTGGAAGTAGAACGTGGGCGCCGTCGGGGCCGGCCGCGGGATGAGGTTCAGCTTCGCGATCGTGTTCTTCACCCGCGGGACCGCGAGCATCTCCTGCGGCGTCGCGTAGTTCGTGTACTCGGCGACGGTGCCGAACGGCGCGTTGGTCACGAAGCCGCCACAACCGCCGGTCTCGTCGGTGTGCTCGAGGGCCTTTCCCTTGGCGTTCAGCAACCCGTCCAGCCCGAACTGCGGGTAGGCGCGGTCGATCCCGATGCCGGCGCCCATGATCTCGCCGAACGCCACGCCGCCGTTCTCCGATGCCAGCACGGTCGCCGGGTCGGCGGCGATCCCGCCGGCCGTGGCCGCGACGATGTTCAGCTCGGGCGCGTACGACGGCGCCAGCGCGTTCGCCCACGTCGACGGGATCGAGCCGCCGGAGTAGCCCATGAGACCGACCGGCGTCGAGGTGGACAGCCCGGCCGGTACGAAGTGCTCCACGGCGCGGATCGAGTCCAGCGTGGCGCGCCCGGCGAGGGTGCCGACGGCGTATTCCGACTGGGGGCCCTCGTAGTCGGGCACGACGACATCCCAGCCGGCGGTGAGCAGCGGGTCGATGGCGTCGACCTCGTCGTTGCTGCCGGTCCGCAGGGTGTACGACGGGGCGCAGTCGAGGCTCAGGCTGTCCTCGGCGGTCTGGTACGAGACCAGGTCGCGGACACCGGGCCGAGGCGCCGTCGGCAGAAGGAGGGTCGTGACCGTCGCCACCGGCCGGCCGGTCGCGCTGGTGGTCCGGTAGAGCAGCTGGTACGCGGCCGTGGCGAAGCCGGTGGTCGCCGGCGGCACCGCCACCTGCCGGCTGCGCAGCACCGTGCCGGGGGCGACGGCCCCCAGGTTGGCGGGCTGCGCATAGAAGGGATCGGCCGTCGGCGGTGTGACCGAGGTGGCCGTCGAGGGTGTCGTCGCGGCAACGGCCGGCCCGGCCGTCGCGAACCCCAGTACGGCCACGGCTGCTGCCGAGAGCCCCAGCCACGTGCGGCGTGACCCGAACCGCGTCATCGACCCACTCCTCGTCCGTTCCCCTGTGCTCCTCCTTGGCCCTTCGGCGCGTCTCCCGCCGTTCCTGCCGGCTCGCGGCTGCGAGACTGCGGCAAGCAAGGAAGTCGAGCGGGCCGACCTGCACAAGACGATCTGGCGGATCGCAAACGACCTGCGCGGCAGCGTCGACGGGTGGGACTTCGAGAAGCTTCCAGTCGCAGAAGAAGCGGATGGTCACCGGCAAGCGTCTCCGCGGAAAACGGTTCAGGCTCGCCGGATGCTGCGCTCGCGCGCGATGGTGCGGACCCGCTCGGTCATGGCCCAGGATCGCCGGCCGGCACGGGCGTCAGGTCCTGTGCCCAGTGGCTGTCGTGGCGGTGCGGCCTGTCCCGGTCCACGGCACGCGACCAGCTCCGCGTCGCGCACGCCCTGGAAGACCTGCCCGTGCTGCGGGCGACCTTCGGTCGCGGCGAGCTGTCGTACTCCAAGGTCCGGGCACTCGTGCGCGTCGCCACTCCGGAGTCGGAGGCCGACCTCGTCGACGTCGCGACGGGCTGTACGGCGAACCAGCTGGACCGCCTCTGTTCCGGGCTTGCCCGCGCGCGCTCCAACGAGGAGGTGCTGGAACAAGCTGAGCGAGCGAGGTTCACGGCGACCTGGGAGCCGGACGGGATGCTGCGCTTCTCCGGACGACTGTCGGCCGAGGACGGTGCGGTCCTGCTGGCGGCGCTCTCAGCCCAGCACGCACCCGCGGTCACGGATCCGCCCGCTGAAAGCGTTTCCGCGGAAACGCCCGCGGCTGTGGATGATGTGGTTCCGGCACCGGCCGCTGACCAAGTGGGCCACGCCGACGGCCCGACCCCTGACCCGGCGCAGCGCGCTGCTGAGAGCGACGCGGCCGCGCTGGTCGTCCTGGCCAGGCACGCGCTGGCCAACCCACCCGACGCCGTCAGCTCCGCGCCGGTCCGACTCGTTGTGCACACAGTGACCGCGCCACAACGCACCGGAAACGAAAGCGCTTCCGCGGAAACGCCCGCCGCCGCACCGGCCGACCCGCCGACGATCGGCGTGCTCGATGCCGGCCCGGGCATTCCGCTGCTCCCGATCGGCCCCGACACGCTGCGGCGGCTCGCGTGCGAAGCCCTCGTCGAACCGGCCACGCACGCGGACGACGACCGGCCCCCACGGACGCAGCACCGCTTCGCCACCGTCCGGCAGCGGCGTGCCCTGCTACGCCGCGACGGCGGCTGCGCCTTTCCGGGGTGTCCTCGGCGACGGGGCCTGCACGCGCACCATCGGCTCCCCTGGTCGGAGGGCGGTGCGACCGCGATGCACAACCTCGTGCTCGCCTGCGAACACCATCATCGGCTCCTGCACGAGGGCGGCTGGCACCTGCGCCCGAATGACAACAACTGCAGCCATACGTGGATCGCCACGGGGCCGACGGGCCAGATCGTCCCGACTGCGCCCCCGACTGAGGGGGCTGCCGAGGACCTGCCCGCCGCACACCCTTCCGACGTCGGAGGCGACACGGTCACCGGGCACTGGCGCGGCGAGCGCCTCGACCTCGACTACGCCGTCGGCGTACTGGCGCCGGCGATGTAGGCAAAACGACTGACATACGTACTACATTGCTGGTGTGAAGACGGTGACCAAGCGCGAGCTGAACCAGCAGACCGCCAAGGTGCTCGCGGTGGTCGACGCCGGCGAGACCGTGGTGGTCACCGAGCGTGGCGTGCCCCGGTGGCGCATCGAGAGCGCGCGCGAGCCGGACGATCCGATCGCGCGCCTTGAGGCCCGGGGCCAGATCACCCGCGCGAAAGAACACCCGGCGCCCTGGCCCGACGACGGTGCTGTCCTGAACCCAGAGCGAGTGGATGCGCTGTACCGGTGGTCGCGTGGCGACCACTGATGTCGGTCTACCTCGATACGTCGCTGGCCGTCCACGCCACCCTGCCGGATGGCAACCCGCTCGTCCGACGCTGGCTCGACCAGGTAGCGACGAGCGATGAGGTCGTCTCCTCGACGCTGCTGCGGCTGGAGCTGACGCGGGTCTGTCGCCGCGATGGACTGGACCCGAACCGAGCGAGTGTCGTGCTGGACCGCGTACGGGAGGTGAGCATCAACGACAGCGTCCTCCGCGACGCGGGAGCGCTCGAGCCGCATGTGAGGTCGCTCGACGCCATCCACCTGGCGACGTGCGCGCTGTTGGGGCCCGGAGTCACCCTGGCGACCCACGACCGTGCCATGAAGCAAGCAGCGCGCGACATCGGCCTGGACGTGATCGACCCGCTGACGAAACGCGCGCCGGAATGACCGACCTCGGGCAGCAGCCAGCGCACCACTACGAGCCCATCGCGGTGAGCGACGAGTCCACCGTCGTCGCGGAGTTCGTCGCCGACCCGTCCCGGGAGACGAGCTACCAAAGCGAGGCAGACCTCGAACGCGAGCTGATCGCGCTCCTGGAGGAGCAGGCTTACGGACACCTGCGGATCGGCAGCGAAGCGGACCTCGTCGCCAACCTCCGAGCCCAACTCGCGGCCCTCAACAAGTTCGAGTTCACCGAGGCGGAGTGGACCCGCTTCTTCACGGAGAAGATCGCCAGCGCCAACGAGGGCATCGCGGAGAAGACGGCGCGCATCCAGACCGACCACGTCCAGGTCCTCACGCGCGACGACGGAACCGTCAAGAACGTCTACCTGCTGGACAAGGTCAACATCCACAACAACCGGCTGCAGGTGATCAACCAGTACGCGGCCCACGGCACCCACGAGAACCGCTACGACGTGACGATCCTGGTCAACGGGCTCCCGATGGTGCACGTCGAGCTCAAGCGCCGCGGCGTCGACATCCGCGAGGCGTTCAACCAGATCGCCCGCTACCAGCGCGACAGCTTCTGGTCCGGCTCGGGCCTCTTCGAGTACGTCCAGCTGTTCGTGATCAGCAATGGGACTTTGACCAAGTACTACAGCAACACCACCCGCGACCGGCACGTCAGCGAGCTAACGGCAGGCCGGCGCGCCCGCAAGCAGACCTCGAACAGCTTCGAGTTCACCAGCTGGTGGGCCGACGCGAGCAACCGGCCGATCACCGACCTGGTGGGCTTCACGAAGACGTTCTTCGCCAAGCACACCCTGCTGAGCGTCCTCACCACGTACTGCGTCTTCGACGTCGACCGCAACCTGCTGGTGATGCGTCCGTACCAGATCGTGGCGGCCGAGCGGATCCTGCAGCGGATCGCGACCGCCACGACGTACAAGCAGACCGGCACGACCGCCGCTGGCGGCTACGTCTGGCACACCACCGGGTCCGGCAAGACGCTGACCAGCTTCAAGGCCGCCCAGCTTGCCTCACGGCTCCCCGGCCTGGACAAGGTCCTGTTCGTCGTCGACCGCAAGGACCTCGACTACCAGACCATGCGCGAGTACGACCGGTTCGAGCGCGGCGCGGCCAGCTCCAACGCCTCCACCCGCATCCTGACCCAGCAGCTCGAGGATCCCGCCGCTCGCATCATCATCACGACGATCCAGAAGCTCGTCCGCTTCATCGGCCAGAACAAGGGCCACCCGGTCTTCGGTAAGCACGTCGTCCTGATCTTCGACGAGTGCCATCGCAGCCAGTTCGGCGACATGCACCGTGCGGTCACGACGTCGTTCCGCAACTACCACCTGTTCGGCTTCACCGGCACGCCGATCTTCGCCGACAACGCCGGGACGGGGGGCAGCCCGCTGCTGCGGACAACCGAGCAGGCGTTCGGCGACAAGCTGCACATGTACACGATCGTCGACGCGATCGGCGACAAGAACGTGCTGCCGTTCCGCGTCGACTACGTGAACACCGTCAAGCTGCCCGACCACCTGACGGACAAGCAGGTCGCGGCCATCGACACCGAGAAGGCGCTGCTGGCGCCCGAGCGGCTCCGCCAGGTCGCGGACTACATCCTCGAGCACTTCGACCAGAAGACCAAGCGCGCCAGTGCTTACCGGGTCGGTGACAAGCGGCTGTCAGGCTTCAACTCCCTGTTCGCCACCGCTTCGATCGACGCGGCGAAGCGGTACTACACCGTGCTCGAGCTGGCCCAGCGCGATCGGGAGGACAGCCAGCCGGGCTACCGGCGCCTCAAGATCGGACTGATCTACAGCTACGCGCCGAACGAGGACGAGCCCGACGGGCTGCTGGCGGAGGAGGAGTTCGAGACGCACGACCTGGACCAGAGCTCCCGCGAGTTCCTCGAGGACGCCATCGCGGACTACAACGACATGTTCGGCACCAGCTTCGACACGTCGGCCGATCGGTTCGGCAACTACTACAAGGACCTCTCCCTGCGGCTGCGGAACCGTGAGCTGGACATGTTGATCGTCGTGAACATGTTCCTTACCGGCTTCGACGCCACCACGCTGAACACGCTCTGGGTCGACAAGAACCTGCGCCAGCACGGGCTCCTGCAGGCCTACTCGCGGACCAACCGCATCCTCAACTCGATCAAGACGTACGGCAACATCGTCAGCTTCCGCGACCTGGAAGCCGAGACCAACACAGCCCTGACACTGTTCGGCAACAAGGACGCCCGTGGCATCGTGCTGCTCCGCCCGTACGGCGAGTACTACGACGACTACGCAGAGAAGGTCACGGACCTCGCGACGCTCTTCCCGCTGGGCGAGCCGATCGTCGGCGAGGCGGAGCAGAAGCGGTTCATCACCCTGTTCGGGTCGATCCTGCGGCTGCGCAACATCCTCACGGCCTTCGACGAGTTCATCGGCGACGAGAACCTCACCGATCGCGACCTGCAGGACTACCAGAGCGTCTACCTGAACCTGTATGCCGAGTTCCGGCGTGTGGCCGCGGTGGAGCGGGAGTCGATCAATGACGACGTGATCTTCGAGATCGAGCTCGTCAAGCAGGTCGAGGTCAACGTCGACTACATCCTCGCCCTCGTCCGAAGCGGCCTCGACGCGGGACGCAGCAGTCGTGACAAGGAGCTCCGTGCGGACATCACGCGCGCGATCGACGCCAGCCCCACGCTGCGGAACAAGAAGGACCTGATCGAGCAGTTCGTGGACTCGCTCACCGTGGACGCGGACGTCGATGCCGGCTGGCGGGAGTACGTCGAGGCCGCGCGCGCCCGCGAGCTCGACCAGATCGTCACCGAGGAGAACCTGCGCCCGGCCGAGACGAAGGCGTTCGTCGACAGCGCGTTCCGAGACGGCGCGATCCCCACGTCCGGCACGGCGATCACCACGATCCTTCCCCCCGTGTCGCGCTTCCTGCCCACCGGCGATCACGGGGCCAAGAAGCAGACTGTGCTCGACAGGCTGACGGCCTACTTCGACCGCTTCGCCGGACTCACCTAGTGGCGGACCGTCGCCGAACCCGCCACCCGGCGGTACGGCCCGAGCCGTAGCCTGCCAGGCGTGCGCACGGTTCGGGAGGCGTGGCGCGACGCGCTGTACGGCCCGCACGGGCGGTTCGTGACCAGCGGCGTCCGGGACTTCTCCACAGCGCTCACCGACCCGGTGACCGGCCCGCTGCTGTGCGCGCACCTGCTGGGGGTGGCCGTGGACGTGGACCGGGCGCTCGGCGAGACGCCCCGGTTCACGGTCACGGACGTCGGTGCCGGCACGGGGGCGTTTCTGGCCTTCGTCGCCGCACACGGACCTGCGCGGTGGCGGCTGCACGCCGTCGAGGTGGGCCCGCGCCCGCACGGCCTCGACCAGCGGATCACCTGGGGCGCAGGCATTCCCGAGACCCGAGGACTGCTCCTGGCGCATGAGTGGCTCGACGACGTGCCCCTCGACATCGTGCGAGACGGGCGCGTCGTCGGAGAAGACGGGAGTCTCGGACGCCCCCACGACACCGAGTGGGTCGACCGGTGGGGCGGCGAGGAGGACGGCTCGGCGCGCGACGAGGCGTGGCGTGCCGCGACCGACCGGCTGTCCGGCGGCGTCGCGCTGGCAATCGACTACGGGCACTCCCGCACGGCCCGCCGGCCGACGCTGACCGGATGGCGGGCCGGGCGCCCCGTACCGCCGGTCTTCGACGGGTCGTGCGACCTCACCGCGCACGTCGCGCTGGACAGCCTCACCGCGGCCGTGCCCGGGCAGACGCTGACCACGCAGCGGGAGGCGCTGGCCTCCCTGCAGCCGCACGGGCTCGCCGAGACGTCGGCGCTGAGGTCACTGCGCGACCCGGACGGGTACGGGGCGTACGGCTGGGTCCGCCTGGAGCGCGGCCTCGACAGTTCGACCGCTCCCGGGTGGCTTCCGGGATGATACGGGCGTGCAGGAGAAGGTCGTCGCCGGTGTCGGGCCCGCCGCCTTCGCGCAGGCCGACCTGCTCCTGGACATCGGCGCGCACCACCCGTCGACGCATGGCTCGCTACGCCTCGCGCTGACGATCGACGGCGACGTGGAGTCCGGCACCGTCGTCGCCGCCGAACCGCTCGTCGGTCACCTGCACCGCGGCGTCGAGAAGCTGTTCGAGGTACGTGACTACCGCGCGATCACGATGCTCGCCAACCGGCACGACTGGCTGTCGGCGTTCGCGAACGAGATCGGTGTCGTCACCGCGGTCGAGCGGATGCTCGGGCTGGCCGTCCCCCCGCGCGCAACCTGGCTGCGCACCCTGCTGGTCGAGTGCAACCGCGTGCTCGCGCACCTGCTCTTCCTCGCCGCCGTGACCGACGACGACGCGCTCTACGCGGCGCGCGAGTCCCTGCAGCACCTCCTCGAGGAGGCCGCGGGCGGCCGGATGCACTTCATGTTCAGCCGGGTCGGCGGGGTGAAGGAGGAGCTGCCGCTCGGCTGGACCGACCACGCCCGCTCCGTCCTGTCCGGCCTGCCCACGCCGACCGTGCCGGAAGGCCTGGCCGGCAAGGGTTTTCTCGACCCGGCGCTGATCGACGCGTACGGCGTGTCCGGGCCGGTCGCCCGTGCCTCCGGCGCACCGCTCGACCTGCGCCGGGACCGGCCGTACCTCGCCTACGGAGAGCTCGACGTGCCGCTGGTCACCCAGACCGGCGGCGACTGCGCGGCGCGGTTCGCCCAGCTGGCCGCGGAGATCGAGCTGTCCGGCCGCCTCGCGCTGACCTGCCTGGACCGGCTCGAGAGCGTGACCGGGCCGGTGAACGTCCGGCTGCCCAAGGTCGTGAAGGCGCCCGAAGGCGCCGTCTACGTCCGCACCGAGAACCCGCTGGGCGTGCTCGGCTACTACCTCGTGAGCCACGGGGAGAAGACGCCGTGGCGCCTGCACATGCGCACCGCGTCGTTCAACAACGTGCAGGTGCTGCGGGAGGTACTGCCCGGCACCCGCGTGCCGGACCTCGCGGCCGTCCTTGCGTCGATGTTCTTCGTGGTCGGCGACGTCGACAAGTGACGGGCTCCCTGGTGACGTGGCGGCGCGCCATCGCCGACCTGTACGCAACCGTGCGGGCGCTCGACCCGCCGTCCGGGCACGCGGCGTGGGTGGCCGGCCGCGACGCCGTGTTCCGCCACCACCCCGACTCTCCCCTGGCCCCGGACTCACCCCTGCGGCAAACCGGGCTCCCGGTGGCCGGCTACGACCCGGCGTGGCGGTCGATCTGCAGGGTGGAACCCGCTGAGCCCACGGTGTTCTCGTACGACACCGGCACCGACGGACGCGTGACGTTCGACCGGCTCGGCACGCTGCGCACGCCGTGGGGCGACCTCGACGCGTGGTGGCTGCGAGGCTACGGCGGAGGCCTGTTCGTCCCCGTCAAGGACCGCTCGGCCGGCCGCGGCACGTACGGCGGTGGGCGCTACCTGCTCGACACCGTGAAGGGCGCCGATCTCGGCGGCTCGGCCGAAGAAGGCTTCGTCGTCGACCTCAACTTTGCCTACCACCCGTCGTGCCGGTACGACGCCGCCTGGGCGTGCCCGCTGGCGCCGGCCGGCAACGTCCTCGAGGTGGACGTGCCCGTCGGAGAGCGCCTCTAGGAGGCGGGCTTCACGTCGCTGTCGGAGGAGAAGACCTCGACGAGCGCGACCCGGCCCTGCTCCACGGCGCTGCGGGTCAGGCTGCCGTCGGAGTCCAGCGGCGTGAAGCTGGTGATCTTCAGCCCGTACGTCTTCTTCAGGCCCTCCTCGCAGAACGGCCGCTGCGGGCACTCGACCGGGCCGCCCAGCGTGATGCCGCCGCTGCACGTGGAGGCCAGCTCCGAGAGCGTGCTCACGTGGTACTTGTTCGCGAAGTTCTCGGTCACCGCGAACGCGTCCTGGTCGGTCGCGGTCGCCGGGTCCAGCGCCGTCAGGCCCTTCGCCTCCGCGAGCGGCTTCAGCGCCGCCATCGTCTGGGTGATGTCCGAGCTCGCCTTCGTCGGCGCGTTGGCGCCGTTGGCGGCGGTGTTGAGGAACTCGGTGAGGGTCGCCGCGTACTCGGGTACGACGTCGTACTGGCCGGCCTCCAGCGCCTTGAGGTAGGCCTCGCGGTTGGTGCTGATCTTCACGTTGGCCTTGTAGCCGGCCGCGTTCAGCACGTCGGCGTAGATGTACGCGAGAGTCTGGTTCTCGGAGAAGTTCGCCGCGACGACGTTGATGGTGCCGCTGCCGCCGGAGAACCCGGACCCGAGGCCGTTCTGCGAGACGAAGTCGGACGCGGCCTGCTCACTGGGCTCGTGCTGGGTGCTGACAGCAGCGTTCAGCGCGTTGAGCTTCTGCTGGCTCAGCACCGACGAGACCTTGTTGAGCGCGTCGGTCAGCGGCGCCTTCGCGACCGCGGTCCGCACCAGCGGGACGATGTTGTCCGACAGCTGGAGCTTCTTGTCGTCGGCCAGGGTCACGAGCGTGTTCCCCGCGACCGGCTGGCAGACCATGCCGGTCCCGCTGCTGCCGCCCGGTGACGCCGGAGCCGCCTTCGGCTTGCTGCCGCAGGCGGTGGCGAGGCCCGCCAGCGTGAGCGCGGCAAAGCCGAGGGAGAGGAACCGGATCGCGGGTACGCGTGTCACAGGATCGCCGCCTTCTGTGTCCCGTGCCCGAGGGCACGCGTGTCGGGCGGGAGGGAACCCGCTTGCAGCCAGCCAAACAGGCCGGCAGGGCTCCCGCAAGTGCAGGCCCGGGATCAGGCGGTCGCGGCCTCCCGGCGGGGGCGCAGCCGCAGGAACAGCGCGCGCGTCCGGGTCCCGGGGGTGAGCGCCGCCTGCAGCAGCGCCAGGACGATCTCGACGGCGATCACCACGACGATCACGGCCAGCGCACCGCCGATCAGCTCCCCCCGGCCGTTGCTCGCCTGGGCCTGGCCCAGGTTGATCGGGTTCCCGAGCCCGCCGCCGCCCACGAACGCCGCCAGCGTCGCGGTCGCGCACGTCTGGACGCCGGCCGTCCGGATGCCCGCGGCCAGCAGCGGCAAGGCGAGCGGGAGTTCGACCCGCCGCAGGATCTGACCGCCCGACATCCCCATCCCCCGGGCGGCGTCGACCGCGTCGGGATCGACGGTCGCGACACCGACGTAGGCGTTGACCAGGACGGGCGCGAGGGCGAACACGGCGAGGGCGATGACCGCCGCCTGGTTGCCCACGCCGATCGCGGTGATGCCGGCCAGCAGCACCAGCAGCCCGTACGTCGGTACGGAGCGCGTCGCGTCGGCGACCACCGTGACCGCGCCACCCCCGCGCTTCGCGTGCCCCAGGGCGATGCCGACCGGCAGCGCCACGACGGCGGCGAGCAGCACGGAGAGGAACGTCAGCCACAGCTGGGTGAGCGTCTCGGCCGGCAGGCCGTTCTTGCCGTTCCACGTGTAGTAGTCGTTCAGGTAGTGGACCAGCTGCTGCCAGGTGCTCATGTCGACCGGGCCCGTCGCCAGGGGCTCAGCCACCGTTCCACGAGCAGCAGGACGACCTCCGAGACCACGGCCAGCGCGATGCACAGCACCAGCGCGGTGAAGATCTCGGCGTGGAACGGCGGGTGCGCGTTCAGCCCGGCGACGAGCAGGCCCCCCAGCCCGCCGAAGCCCAGGAGGGCGGCGACCGTCGTGATGCCGATCGTGGACACCGTCGCGAGGCGGACCCCTGCCACGATCGACGGCAGGGCAAGCGGCAGCTCCACTCGCGTCACGAGCCGGAACCGGCCGTACCCGAGGCCGCGGGCCGCCTCGACCACGTCCTCGGGCACGGTGTCGAGCCCGACGAGCACGTTGCGCAGAAGCAGGATGAGGTTGTACGCCGTCAGCACGATGACCGCGCCGGTGTCGTGCCGCGGGTCGAGGAAGGACGACAGCAGGGCGAACGCCGCCACCGACGGGATCGTGTAGAGCAGGTTCGCCACGCCGATCGACCCCGCCCGGGCCACCGTGCTCCGTCGTACCAGCAGCGCGATCACCAGCGACAGAACCAGCGCAATAGCGACGGATCGGGCGACGAGACTGACGTGCTCGCTCAGAGCCGACAGGATGGTGTGCCTGTTGTAGTGGTTGGTGAAGTACGCCGGGCACCAGTACGCGTTGTCGGCAAGGCAGTTGCCGCGCGGCAGGAGGAGCACGTGGTGGACGTTAGCGACCGAGACGTCGCCACGCCGACGATCGAGCTGCGCGAGGTCGGCAAGCGCTACCCCGACGGCACCGTCGCCGTCGCGGCGCTGGACCTGTCCGTCGCGGAGGGTGAGCTGGTCGCCCTGATCGGGCCGTCGGGCTGCGGCAAGACCACCACACTGAAGATGCTGAACCGGCTCATCGATCCCACCAGCGGCCAGATTCTGCTTGCGGGAGAGGACATCTCCACGATCGATCCCGTCCGGCTGCGCCGCCGCATCGGGTACGTGATCCAGAACGTCGGGCTGTTCCCGCACCAGGACATCCGCACGAACGTCGCCTCGGTGCCCCGGCTCCTCGGCTGGCCCCGAGCCCGCACCCGCGCGCGGGTCGACGAGCTGATCGAGCTCGTCGGTCTCGACCCGTCGGTGCACGGCGGTCGCTACCCGGCGCAGCTGTCCGGCGGGCAGCGTCAGCGCGTCGGTGTGGCCCGCGCGCTGGCCGCGGACCCGCCTGTGCTGCTGATGGACGAGCCGTTCTCGGCGATCGACCCGATCGCCCGCGACAACCTCCAGCAGCAGTTCCTGCGCATCCAGCGGGAGGTCCGCAAGACCGTCGTGATGGTCACCCACGACGTCGACGAGGCGGTGCTGCTGGCCGACCGCATCGCGGTCTTCCGCGAGGGCGGCCACCTCGAGCAGTACGCCCCTCCGGCGCAGGTGCTCGGCGGCCCGGCGACCCCCTTCGTCGAGCAGTTCGTCGGCGGCGACCGCGCGCTGCGGCGCCTCACGGTGACGACGCTCGCGGAGGGCGACCTGCTGCCGCGGCGCGACGGGGCCGAGGCCCGGGTGTCGGTCGGCGACACGCTGCACACCGCGCTCGCCACGATCCTGCGGACGGATGCCGGCTGGGTCGAGGTCGTCGACGGCGACGGGACGACCGTGGTCGGCAGCCTCGGCCCGGAGGAGGTGTTTGCCGCCTCCCGCCGGGACACCTGACCGTCAGGCGTGCGCCGGGCCCTCGTTGCGGCCGCGGTGGCCGTGCTTGTCCTCGTCGTCGTGGATCTTGATGCGGCAGACCCACTCCAGCCAGAGCGCGGCAGCGGTCAGCGCGGCGCCGGAGATGATGCCGGCGATCGCGAGCTTCCGGTCGTGGGCGACGGCGTCGAGGGAACCTCGCTGGGTGAGCAGGAAGACCAGACCGCCGAGCCACAGCCCGGTCAGCAGCGCACCCACCGGCGAGCAGGCGCGCGCCAGCGCCGCGAAGCGCGCGACGGCGATGGGGTCGATGGGCCGCGCACCACGCTGCATCGTCAGCCGGTTGCGCGTGGTCCAGGCGAGAAAAGCGATCATCACCGCGATGATCGCGACCGGGACGACCCAGGAGGTGGGCAGCTCGGGCAGCTCGCCGTAGGCCCACCCGAGCACCACGCCGCCGACCACGCCACCGGCCGCGAACGTCGCCACCAGCACCCGGATGCGGGTCGGCTTCACGCGAGGACCTCGCCGGTCCGCACGACGCCGTGCCGGCCCAGCCGGTCCAGCAGCGCGGCGACCGGCCCGTACCCGGGCAGCCGCGCGTCGGGGTCGACGTCCAGCCACGGAGCGAGGACGAACGCGCGCTCGTGGGCCCGCGGGTGCGGGAGGGTGAGCACCGCGTCGCCGCTCACCGTCCCCCCGGCGTCGATGACGTCGACGTCGAGCGTGCGCGGCCCCCACCGCACCTCCCGCGTACGGCCCGCGGCGGCCTCGGCGGCGTGCGCGGCCGCCAGTGCCGCGGCGGCGTCCCCCGCTTCGGCGAGCACGACCGCGTTGAGGTACGGCCCCTGCTCCGGACCGCCGACCGGCGCCGTCTCGTACACCGGGCTGACCGCCGTCACCTCCAGCGAGGCCCGCAGCACCTGCAGGCCGAGCCGCAGGTGTCCCATCCGGTCGCCGAGGTTGCTGCCCAGCGAGAGCACCACGTTCACCGACGCGCCCGCCGGATCGTCACGGTCACGTCGTCGACCGGCCGGCCGACGGGGGCCTGCGGCTTGTGCACGGTGATCGTCACCGCATCCACGAGGTCGTACCCCAGGCACACGTCCGCGAGCCGCGCGGCGAGAGTCTCGATCAGGTCCACCGGCGGACCGCCGATCACGTCGGTGAGGCGGCCCGCGAGCTCGGCGTAGTTCACCGTCCGGGCCAGATCGTCGGCAGCCGCGGCAGGAGCGGTGTCCATCTCCAACACCGCGTCGACGACGAAGTCCTGCCCGGCCGCGCGCTCCTCGGGCAGGACCCCGTGAAACCCTCTGTGCCGCAGACCTTTCAACGCAACCGTGTCACCCGCGTCAGGACGTCCGGGCCCGGCGGTCATCGCGCGCCGTCCCAGGCCGCCAGGACCCGCAGCGCGTCGACCGTCGGGCGCACGTCGTGGACGCGCACGCCCCAGGCACCCGCCTGCGCGGCGAGCACTGCTGCGGCCAGCGACGCCGCCCCGCGCTCGCCGACCGGCCTCGGCCCGTCACCCGTGGCGAGCAGCCGTCCCAGAAAGGCCTTGCGGCTGGATCCGACGAGAACGGGGCGCCCGAGCTCGAGGAAGGCGGCCAGGCCGGCCAGCACCTGCCAGTTCTGGTCGCCGATCTTGTGGAAGCCGATGCCCGGGTCGAGGACGACGGCGTCGGCGTCCACGCCGGCGGCGACGGCCGCGTCGAGCCGGGCGCGCAGCTCGTCCCGCACCTCGCCCACCACGTCGTCGTACTGCGCGGCGGACGTCATGTCGGCGCTGTCGCCCCGCGAGTGCATCAGCACCACCGGCGCGCCGGCGCCGGCCAGCAGCGGCAGCATGGCCGGGTCGGCCCGCCCGCCGCTGACGTCGTTGACGAGCACCGCGCCCGCCGCCAAGCAGGCCTCGGCGACCGCCGCGCGCTGCGTGTCGATGCTCACCGGGACCCGCCCGGCGAGCGCCTCGACGACGGGCAGCACCCGCCGCAGCTCCTCGTCGGCGTCCACCCGGCTCGCGCCCGGCCGCGTCGACTCGCCGCCCACGTCGACGACGTCCGCCCCCGCGGCGGCCATCTCGACGCCGTGTGCGATGGCCGCGTCGGGGTCGAGGTACGCGCCGCCGTCCGAGAACGAGTCCGGCGTCACGTTGAGGACCCCCATGACCCGGCAGCGGCCGATGTCGGCGAACCCCTTCATGCGCGGACGGCCGGGTGCGGTCCGCCGACGATGCCCTGCAGGAACCGCAGCCGCGGTAGCGGCCACACGATGAAGGCCTCGGCCTCCAGTGCGGCCACGGCGATCCGCGGGATGTCGCGGGCGGCGGGGTAGCAGACGAAGCGGGGTTCCCAGTCCGGCTGGAACTTGGCATTGAAGCGGTACAGCGACTCGATCTGGAACCAGCGGGACGCGAACACGAGCAGCGAGCGCCAGGCACGCAGCACGAAGCCGGCGCCCAGACGCTCGCCGCGGGCGAGCGCCGAGCGGAACACCGCGAAGTTGAGCGACACCCGGGCCACCCCGAGCGCCGGACAGGCGTCGAGCAGGCGGGCGATGAGGAACTCGTTCATGCCGTTGTCCGCCGCGCGATCCCGGACCATGAGCTCCAGCGACAGCCCGTCCTCGCCCCACGGGACGAAGTGGAGCAGCGCCGCCAGCCGGCCGTCCTTCGACGCCGTCGCCACGGCGCAGTCACCGTCCGCGGCGTCGGCGAAGCGGCCGAGCGCCATCGAGAAGCCGCGCTCGGTCTCGGCGCCCCGCCAGGAGCGGGCGGCGTGGCCGATCGCCTCGAGCTCGGCCGGCGGGATGTCGCGCGCGCGCCGGACCGAGAAGTCGTACCCGGCCCGCTCCACACGGCCCACCGCCTGCCGCACGTTGCGCATCGACCTGCCGTCGAGCGAGAACGCGTCCGTGTGCACGATGGCCTCGTCGCCGAGTTCGAGGACGTCGAGCCCGGCCCGCTGCCACGCCGTGCCCGCCTGTTCCGAGCAGCCCATCACTGCCGGCGTCCACGCGTGACGCGCGGCCTCGTCGAGGAACGCCCCGATCGCCCCCGGCCACGCCTCGGGGTCGCCGAGGGGATCCCCGCTCGCCAGCATGACGCCCGAGACCACCCGGTAGGCGATGCACGACTTGCCGCTGGGTGACCACAGCACGCTCTTGTCGCGCCGCAGGGCGAAGTAGCCGAGCGAGTCTCGGTCACCGAACCGTGCCAGGAGGGCCCGCATGCGCTCCTCGTCGTCCGCGGCCAGGCGGGCCTGTGGCTCGGCCGGTCGCAGCACGAGGTAGAGCGTGATGACGACGGTCAGCAGTCCCAGCCCGAACAGCCCCCGGGTCACGAAGTCGTCGCTGCGGTCGGTGCGGAAGACGAGCGGCCCGTGCACGCCGACGAGGCCGTACACAACGTGCTGCAGCTGCCGCCCGAAGCCGTGCGGCCCGACGGCCGCGCGCAGTCGGGAGACCACCAGCAGCTCGCCGAGCACGACCGAGGTGACGAGCAGGACGCCGAAGGCGCCCAGACCTCGCCAGCGGGTACGGGGGTCGCCGGCCGCCGCGAACTCCTTGCGGTAGCCGACGAGCAGCGCCGCAACCGCCAGCGACAGCAGCGCCTCCTCGACGTCCAGGCCCTTCAGCACGTCGAGGACGGCAGACAGCACGAGCGCGACGAGTGCGCCGACCCACGCTCGACGCTTGCGCCGGCGCAGCCCGCGGGCGAGCAGGACCAGGACGACGCCGAGCACCAGCGCGCCCGCCGACGCGGTGCGGACGGCCGGCCCGCCGATCACCTCCGCCACCGCGTGCAAGCGTTCGCGGATCTCGGGCGTCAGCACGCTGATGACGTCGACGACGCCGGCCAGCAGCACCAGGAGCGACAGCAGCGGCGGCACCCACCGCCGCAGCCTGGCCTCGGAGCGGGCGAGGAGCTGGCCGTCGGCGGCGTCGGGCCGCAGCCGCTCGCTGGTCGGCATCAGGGGCGCTGGAGGATCAGGCTGAGCGCCTCGGCCCGTGACGCCGGCGACGCCTCGAACAGGCCGCGGACGGCCGACGTGACCGTCGTCGCGCCCGGCTTGCGCACGCCGCGCATCGACATGCACAGGTGTTCGGCGGACACCACGACGATGACGCCGCGCGGCGAGAGCGCCGCGTCGAGCGCGTTCGCGACCTGGGAGGTCAGCCGTTCCTGGACCTGCGGCCGCTTGGCGTAGACGTCGACCAGCCGGGCCAGCTTCGACAGCCCCGTGATCTTGCCCGCGTCGTTCGGGATGTACCCGACGTGCGCCACCCCGTGCCACGGCACGAGATGGTGCTCGCAGATCGAGTACAGCGGGATGTCCCGCACGATGACGAGCTCCTCGTGGTTCTCGTCGAACACCGCCGAGAGCACGTCGGCCGGCCGCTGGTGGATGCCGGCAAAGATCTCGGCGTACGACCGGGCCACGCGCCTCGGCGTGTCGCGCAGGCCCTCCCGGTCGGGATCCTCGCCGATGGCGAGAAGGATCTCGCGCACCGCGGCGGCGACGCGCTCCTCGTCGACGGCCCCGGGCTGCGTGGCGCGCGGCTCGGTGGTCACGGGTGGCTAGGACCCGGGCTCGGTGCTGGGCTTGTGACGGCGCGGCTGGTCCTTCGCGGTGCGCTCGGTGCGGCCCGACCCCTTCCCCTGGTCCTTGGCCTCCCGGTTGGCGCTGGTGGCGGGTTGGCGAGACCGGCGCGGCCGCGGCGAGCTCGCCTCCGACGACGAGGACGCGCGGCGGCGGGACGGCTTCTTGAGCAGGTCCGCGACGTCCTCCGGACCCAGCTGCGCCAGCTCGGCGGCGGTCAGCACCGGCGGGACGTCCGAGGGCAGGTGCTTGCCGTTGTCGATGGGGCGGGACGGCTGCTTGGGCACCGAGGCGAAGATCTCGGCGATCTCCTCCTTGCCGAGCGTCTCCTTGTCCAGCAGGCGCAGGACCAGCTCGTCGAGGACGTCGCGGTGCTCGCTCACGATGGCGAACGCCTCGTCGTGGGCCGCCTCGACGAGGGCGCGGACCTCCTCGTCGATGACCCCCGCGACCTCCTCGGAGTAGTCGCGCTGGTGGCCCATGTCGCGGCCGAGGAAGACCTCGCCGGACTCCTGGCCGAACTTCAGCGCCCCGAGACGGGGGCTCATGCCGTACTGGGTGACCATGGCACGCGCGGTCTGGGTGGCCTTCTCGATGTCGTTGGCAGCACCGGTGGTCACGTCGTGGAAGACCAGCTCCTCGGCGGCGCGACCGCCGAGCGCGTACGCGAGCGTGTCCTGCAGCTCGGCCCGGGTCTGGGAGTACTTCTCCTCCTCCGGCAGCACCATCGTGTAGCCGAGGGCCCGGCCGCGGGGCAGGATCGTGACCTTGTGCACCGGGTCGGTGTTCGGCAACGCGTGCGCGACCAGGGCGTGCCCGCCCTCGTGGTAGGCGGTGAGCTTCTTCTCCTTCTCGCTCATCACCCGCGACCGCCGTTGCGGTCCGGCCATCACCCGGTCGATCGACTCCTCGAGGGTCACCGAGGTGATCAGCTGCTGGCCCTGGCGTGCGGTCAGCAGCGCCGCCTCGTTGATCACGTTGGCCAGGTCGGCCCCCGTGAAGCCGGGGGTGCGCCGCGCGATCGTCATCATGTCGACGTCGGGAGAGACCGGCTTGCCCTTGGCATGCACCTCGAGAACGGCCTTGCGGCCGACCAGGTCCGGCGGGGTCACCGGGATCTGCCGGTCGAACCGGCCCGGTCTCAACAGTGCCGGGTCGAGGATGTCCGGGCGGTTCGTCGCCGCGATGAGGATGACGCCGCCCTGCACGTCGAAGCCGTCCATCTCGACCAGCAGCTGGTTCAGCGTCTGCTCGCGCTCGTCGTGGCCGCCGCCCAGGCCCGCGCCGCGGTGCCGGCCGACCGCGTCGATCTCGTCGACGAAGTCGATGGCCGGTGCGTTGGACTTGGCCTGCTCGAACAGGTCGCGGACACGGCTCGCACCGACGCCGACGAACATCTCGACGAAGTCCGAGCCGGAGATCGAGTAGAACGGCACGCCGGCCTCGCCGGCGACCGCGCGGGCCAGGAGGGTCTTGCCGGTGCCGGGCGGGCCGTACAGCAGGACGCCCTTGGGGATGCGCGCCCCGATCGCCTGGAACTTGGCCGGGCTCTCGAGGAACTCCTTGATCTCGCGGAGCTCCTCGATCGCCTCGTCGCTGCCCGCGACGTCGGCGAACGTGGTCTTGGGGGTGTCCTTGCTGACCAGCCGGGCCTTGGACTTGCCGAAGCTCATGACGCGGTTGCCGCCGCCCTGCATCTGGTTCATGAAGAACAGCAGCAAGCCCAGGATCAGGATCAGGGGCAGGAACGAGCCGAGCAGGCTGAGGAAGACGTTGCTCTTGGTGATGTCGGTCTTGTACGTCGTGGCCGCCGACGCCGGCACCTTCGCGTTCGCGGTCTTGATCTCGTTGATCAGGACCTCGCCGTACTGGTCCGGGTAGCTGGCCTCCTCCTTGGTCCCCGCCTGGTCGTTCAGGGTGACCTGGATCTGCTGCTCTTTGTCCTTCAGGGTCGCGGACTGGACGTGGTGCGTCGCGATCGAGTTCTCGATCTGGGACAGGTCGACGCCCTTGTACGACGGGCCGGACCGGGCGATGCTCTCGACGAGCACGAAGACGATCACGAGCAGCACGAGGATCGCCACCGGCCCGCGCAGCAGGCGCTTCATGTCCATCGCGATGAGGCACCGGGGTCTGGCGCCTCGTCCTCCAACCGTCCGTGCCCCGCCCCCGGCGCTATGTACCGGAGGTGCTCATGGGCCCCCTGTGACGCACCAGATACCCCCGTACCCGGGGACGGCTAGCACGTCATCAAGGCTAACACCGGGACCGGCTGGCGCCTGCCCGCGAGCCGCTCGCTCACAGGCGTCCCTCAGGCGCGGCGTCCGGGGTCGCTGACGACGTGGTCCGGGTCGAGGAGCCCGACGTACGGCAGCCCCCGGAACCGCTCGTCGAAGTCGAGGCCGTAGCCGACGACGAACTCCGGCCCGATGTCGAACCCGACGTAGCGGACGACCGCCGACCCCGCCTTGGCTTCTGGCTTGCGCAGCAGGGCGAGCACGTCGAGGGAGGCCGGGTTGCGGGCGTTCAGGTGCCGCACGAGCCAGGAGAGCGTGAGGCCGGAGTCGACGACGTCCTCGACCAGCAGGACGTGCCGTCCGGTGATGTCGCGGTCGAGGTCCTTGAGGATGCGCACGACTCCCGAGCTCGACGTGGCCGAGCCGTACGAGGACACCGCCATGAACTCGAGCCCGGTAGGCAGCCGCAGCTCACGGCACAGGTCGGCAACGACCATGACCGCGCCCTTGAGGACGGCCACCAGGATGAGTTCCTGACCCGCGTGGTCGGCCTCGACGCGACGGGCCAGCTCGGCCAGGCGCGCGTGGATGTCCTGTTCGGAGATGAGCACCGAGACGCCCGGTTCCTTGCGGACCGGCGGGGTCGCCGGCACGGTCGCCGGCAGCGCCCAGGCGTCAGTCGCCTCGCCGGGCGTCGCCGCCACAGGGGTCGTCCCGCTCGGGCTCGTCGGAAGCGCGTCCATCGAGCCAGATCCTGTCAGAGGCCCGCACCACGCGAACACCGCCCGGTAGCCCGACCGGCCCCTGGCCGTGCCAGTCGGTGACCAGCGAGTCCAGCGCGTCGACATGTGCCGCGGCCAGCCCCGGTGCCAGCCGGTGCAGCACGCGGGTGCGCAACGCGGCCGGCAGGGCGGCGAGCTTGCCGGCATCGAGACCGCCGTCGCGGTGGTCGACGTCGGCGTCGGCGGCCAGCGCGTCGAGAAGGTCCGCGTCCGCGCGCAGCAGCCGGGCCGACCGCACGAGGTTCGCGGTCACGTCACGGCCGAGCGTTGCAGCCAGCTCGCGCACGCGCGTCCGGGCGAACGACCGGTCGTCGTTGGCGGGGTCGTGCAGCGGCGCGAGTCCCTGGGCGGCGCACGCGGCTCGCGTGGTCTCCCGGGTGACCTCCAGCAGCGGCCGTCGGAACAGCCCCCGTGCCGCCGGCATGCCGGCGAGCGAGCGGGCACCGCTGCCGCGCAGCAGCGCCAGCAGCACCGTCTCGGCCTGGTCGTCGGCCGTGTGGCCGACGAGCACGGTGGCCAGGTCGTACTCCTCGGCGGCGGCGGCGAGCGCGGCGTACCGGGCGTCCCTGGCCGCCGCCTCACGACGCGGAGCGGGCCCGTCGAGGACGACCGCGTGCGCCCCGACGTCGCGCACCCGCTCGGCCGCCGTCGCGCAGGCGTGCGCGGAGCCGTCGTACCAGTGCTGGTCGACCACCAGCGCCGTGACCCGGCCAGGCCGCTCGAAGGCAGCGGCGGCCGCCAGCGCGAGCGAGTCCGGGCCGCCGGACAGGGCGACGCCGATGCCGGCGTCGCCCGGCAGGTCGGCCAGGCACCGGCGGACGGCGACGCGCAGGGCCGCCACGGCCGGTGCCGGACCGCTCATCGGCGGCCGAGCGGTGGCGCGCTCCGGCCCGGCGACGAGCCGGCGACGCGTCGAAGCCAGGTGGCCGGCTCGGTCAGCTCCGCGGACGTCGGCAGGTGTGCGGGATCGGCGAACACGGCGGCCACGGCCTCCGCCCCGCCCTCGGCGTGGACCGTACGGAAGAAGGCACCGCCGACCCGGTACTGCGCGAGCTTCGCGTCGAGGCCCAGCAGCTTGCGCAGGACGACCTGCACCGGTGACCCCGCGCGGCGTCGGCGCTGCTCGAAGCGGCTGCGGATGAGCGCGACGCTCGGGACGACGGCGGGGCCGACGGCGTCCATGACGAAGTCGGCGTGCCCTTCCAGCACCGTCATCAGCGCCTGCGCGTCGGCCACGACGGCGCGCTGCTCGGGGGTCTGGAGCAGGGTCAGGACCCCGCCTGGACGGTCAGCCCCGTCTCGGATCTCCCGGACCGCGGACCGCAGCCGCGCCAGCAGGCGGCCCGGGTCCAGGTCGGTGGTCCCGGCAAGGCGGTCGACCAGGGCCAGGAGATGCGGCCGCAGCCACGGGACCGCCGTGAACTGGAGGTGGTGGGTCTGCTCGTGCAGCGCCACCCACATCCGGAAGTCGCGGGGGTCCACCGCGAGGGCCCGCTCGACCTGGACGATGTTCGGCGCCACGAGCGAGAGCCGTCCGTCCCCGTCCGCCGGCGGCAGGAAGACCTCGTACTGGCCGAGGACCTTGCTCGCCAGGAACGACAGCACGGTGCCGACCTCGACGGCCGTCACCTTGCGCCCGACGGCGGTCACCACCGGGTTCGGGCCCGACCCCTCGCGGGCCGCCAGCGCCTTCGCGACGAGCGGGCCGAGCACGGTCTGCAGGCCGGCGACGTTCTGCGCGGCCCACCGCCCGCGGTCGACGACGACGGTGCTCGTCCGCAGCGCCGGGTCGGGCGTCAGGCCGGTGAACGCCGAGACGTGCCCCAGCGCGTCGAGCGCCAGGGACCGCAGGTCGCGGACGACGTCGGCGGCGTCCTCGACGGACAGGGTGGGACCGGGCGCGACCAGGCGGCCCGCGGTCGCAGCGGCGAAGTCCCAGTCGACCAGGTCCATCCCCCCAACCTAGGTCACCCGGCCTGCTCCCAGCGGCGCGCGGATGGGCCGCGGGCTAGAGCGGGACGAGCGCGCCGGCGAGCACGTCGAGCGCGTTCTCGCTCGCGACCAGCCCGACGGCGCGGTCGGTGACGAACGAGAACAGCAGCAGCCGGCCATGGGCGTCGACCACGGTGCCGGCCACGGCGGTCACGCCCTCGATGTTGCCGGTCTTGGCGCGGACGACGCCGGCGGCGCCGACGCCCGCGGGCCCCGTGTCCCGGTCGGCCAGCGTGCCGGAGAACGCGGCCACCGGAAGGCCGACGAGCAGCGGGCGCCAGTCCGCGCGGGTGGTGGCCGCCGCCCGCAGGACCGCGGTGAGCAGCTGCGGGGTGACACCGTCGTCGCGGGACAGGCCACTGGCGTCGGTCAGGTGCGTCGACCCGATCGGCAGTCCGGCCCGCGACAGGGTCTGCATGATCGCGGCGCTGGCGCCGGCGAAGGTGGGTGGCAGGTGCAGCGCGAGTGCCAGCCGCCGGCCCAGCGACTCCGCCAGGTCGTTGTCGGAGTTCTCCAGCATCTCCTGCACCTGCACCGCGACCGGTGCGCCGGTCACGGCGGCCAGCTGGACCGCGCCGGCGGGCGTGCCCCCCCGGCGGGTTCCGCCCTCGACGGTGATGCCGTGGGCCTGCAGACGGCCGCGCAGGTAGCCGGCCGCGGTCGTCGCCGGATCGAGCGACCGCACGTTCGAGGTCCCGATCCGGCCGTGGTCGACCTCGAGTGCGGTGACGGGCGCGACGCTGCCCTGCGATACGTACGTCGGCCGCCAGCCGGGAGCCTCTGCGGGACCGGTGAACAGCGTGCCGTCACCGACGACCGAGCCGGTCACCGTACGGACCCCGGCCGCCGCCAGCTGGGCCGCGAGCGCATCGAGGCTCGCCGTCGCGGGCCAGGTGGTGGTGGGCGCGGAGGTGGGCGCGGAGGTGGGCATCGTCTGCAGCAGCACGTCGCCGCCGCCGCGCAGGTAGAGATCGCCGTGCAGCACGCCACCGGCGATCGCGCCGGCGGTGAGCAGTGTCGTGACCGGGCCGTCCCCCGGTCCCAGGACTGACAGCGCGGCGGCTGCGACGAGCAGCTTCTGCGTGCTCGCGACCAGATGCGGCGCCGACGCCGCCCGCTGCCACAGCACCGAGCCGGACCGGGCGTCGACCACCTCGCCGGCCAGATCGCCGCCGAGCGCCGGCACCCCGCTGGGACCGGCGAGCGCGGTGGTCACGGCAGCCGCGGACGGCACCGGCGCGGTGGCACCGAGTGGCGCGAGCACGGGGGCGTCGGGCGCGGCGGAGGCGCCGGGCACCAGCAGCGCCGACACCGCGACGACGGCGACGGCCAGGCGACGGAGCGGGAGGGACATGAGGTCTGCGAGAATACGGTTCGTGGAGTTCGACGTGATCATCGAGATTCCCAAGGGCCAGCGCAACAAGTACGAGATGGATCACGCCTCGGGACGGATCAAGCTCGACCGGATGCTGTTCACGTCCACCCGCTACCCCGCCGACTACGGCTACGTCGAGGACACCCTCGGCGCGGACGGCGACCCGATCGACGCGCTCGTCCTCGTCGACGAGCCGACCTTCCCCGGCTGCCTCATCCGCGCGCGCACCATCGGCATGTTCCGCATGACCGACGAGAAGGGCGGCGACGACAAGCTCCTGTGCGTCCCCGCCGGGGACCCCCGCTCGGAGCACCTGCGCGACATCCACCACGTGCCCGAGTTCGACAAGCTCGAGATCCAGCACTTCTTCGAGGTCTACAAGGACCTCGAGCCCGGCAAGTCGGTCGAGGGCGCGGCCTGGGTCGGCCGCACCGAGGCCGAGGCCGAGATCCATCGCTCGTACCAGCGCCTCAAGGACGCCGGCGGCGTCTACCCCCACCACTGACGCACTCGGCCGGGCTCACACGCTGAGCTCGGCGCGGGTCCAGCCGCGCGACGGAACCGCCAGCGTCACCGTCCACACCCCGGTCACGGCGTCGAAGGACAGCGGCTCCGTCAGGTGCGCACCGCGTGCCTCGGGGCGGGCGGGCGCCCATCCGGTGACGGTGACGGTTTCGCCGGCACCCTTCACCACCACGGCGACGCCGCCGGGCTGCTCGCTGATCTCGAGGCGCGCGTCGCCGGCGGTGACGAACTTCGACACGTCACCGATCACCGCGAGGCCGCCCCGCAGCACCGGGGCCAGGACGCCGTAGCGCCACTCCTCGCGGGCGAGGTCCACCGGCCAGGCGGCGCCGGGGCCGAGGCGGGTCGCGGTGCCGGCCCGCCAGTCCCACGCGATGACGTCCCCGGCGGGCGCGTCCGCGCCCAGGTCGGCCAGCCGCACCTCGCCGGTCACCGGCTCGTCGCCGCCGTGCGCGTGGGCGGCGAGGACGTAGGTCCACTGGCCGGCGTCCTGCCGGGAGACGCACGAGGCGACCAGCGGCTCGGGGACGAACGCCGTGTTGGCGAGCATCGCCACGCTGGTCGCCGCGATCGGGGTGTGCGGCTTGACCAGCACGCCGTCGGCGCGGCAGCAGCGCTCGACCAGCGACACGTCCATGCGGCCGGCCCGGTCGCCCATCCCGACCGGGCCCGTCGACAGCGCCGACAGCAGCGCCTCGGGCTCGCCGGTCGACCCGGCCACGTCGGGATCGGTACGGAACACGTCCTTGAACGGCATCAGCCCGAGCGCGCCGGCGAGCGCGTTCGTGACGCAGAACCAGGCCCACAGCTGCCCCGGGGTGGCGATGTAACCGTGGTCGCCGCAGGTACGTACCGACGTCACCTGCGTCAGCGTGACGGTCTGCGCGAAGTCGGCCGGGGTGCCCATGCACCACTGCAACGTGATGCCCCGCTCCCGCGCGGCCCGGTCGATGCCCTCCTGCCAGGCCCGGGCCCGGCCGGGGCCGGCGCGCAGACCTCGCACGCCGAAGAACACCTCGACCAGCCAGTCGTGCTCGAAGGTCTCCACGCCCCAGGCGACGCACTGGTCGAGCCATCGCTCATAGATCTGCGCGTCGGACGGCGCGGCCAGGTCGCCGTCGACATGGACGGGCAGCTCGCCGGCGATCGGCGCCGCGGCGGCGAGGTGGCGGATGTGGGCGACCAGGGGCGGCCTGCCGAGCCGCTCGCGGAGCGCGGCGATCCCGTCCGGCAGCACCTCGGGGCGTTCCTCCCAGGCCAGCATCGGGCTCGGCGGCACGACCCACTCGTCGGTGTCGAACGGCCGGGACTCGGTGTGCGGGTAGAACCAGGAGTCGAGCTGGACGGCGCCCACCGGTACGCGGTGTGCGCGCAGGTCCTCGACGGCCGCGACGACCGATCCGGCGGCATCGTGACCGGGCTCGGTGCGGTACCAGTACGCGGCGCCGTTGTCGGTCCAGTACGACGGCCGGGTGCCGAGCGCGTCCGGCCAGCGCCCGGGCCGGACGGTGCCGGCCCGGACCTGCAGCAGCCCGCCCCACGCGTCGAGCGCGGAGCGCGCGTCGGGCGCGGCGAGAACCGCCAGGTCCGTGGCGAAGCCCGCCGGCACCTCGTCGAGGTCCCCGTGCCAGCCGCAGCGCACGGTTCCGCCGTTCAGGCCGACGGTCTGCTCGTGGAAGCCGTCGAGCGGCGCGAGCAGCAGCGTCCGGCCGTCCGCGGCCGTGAGCAGTACCGGCCAGCCGGTGGGCGGACGGTGCGGCAGCAGGAAGAACCCGTCGAGGTCCGCGCCGGCGACGCTCGGCAGGCCGAACTCGCAGTGCTGGAAGGCCAGGGCGCGCATCCCGCCCGGTGCGCCGCCCGCGTGTCGTTCCGACGGCGTGAACGTCGGCCACGCAACGGAGGGAAGGTCGTACGCGCCTGTGCCGAGCCCGCGCAACGGCACGGTGGCCTCGCTCCGGAACACCACGAGCGGTCGCTGCGGGTACGCCCGCACCGAGCAGCGCACGTCCCCACCGGTCACGGTGACCGCCGAGAACGGCCCGAGATCGTCTGCGCCGTCGGCCGGCGCGGCGACGGTCACCGGCCGCGAGGCACGTCCGGCACCGAACCAGTCGCGCTCCCCCCATCCGACCCGTACCGCACCGTCGACCTCGACCTCGACGCCGACGCCCAGGGCCCCCTCCAGTCGCATCGCCGCAGTATCGACCACAGGCGGTCGCCGGCACCGCGCCGGGCGTCGAGATCACCAGCCCCTCAGGTCGACCTCCCAGCGCTCGAGCACCTCGTCGCCGTCCACCAGCCACATCGCCTCGTGGTAGGCGACGGTGGGGTCCACGTGGGCGGGGATGCACCGGAGCTTCGTCCCGACCGCAACCGGCTCGTCCGGCGCGAACGTCGTGTGCTCGTCCGAGCAGAACCACACGGAACCGCCTGGTACGGAAGGGTTTCCATGGTCCATGCCGAGCGACTTCAGCCCGAGGTCGGCCACGGCATAGCCGCCTGCGGTGTTCGCCGAAATCACGGTGGCGAGCACGGTGAGCGCGTTCCGGAACGAGACGACCCCGGCGTACTGCGAGTCCATGAGGGCGTACGACCCGGCCTGGATCTCGGTGGCCACGGGGTTGAGATCGTGGTTGCCGGTGCCGCCGGCGGACACCAGGTCGCCGCCGACGTCGGCCGCCGCCCGCGACAGCAGCGCCCTCGACTCGTCGGTGACCGACTGCCGCAGCGCCCGGTCCGGCAGCGGCTGCGCGTGCCCCTCGTAACCCATGACGCCGCGCACCTCCAGGCCGCGCGACCGCGCGAGGTCGGCCAGCGCCCCCGCGCCCTCGGGAGCGACGCCGCACCGCGGCAGTCCCACGTTGACGTCGATGACCACGCGCGTGATGCCGTGGTCCGCCGCAGCAGCCACCGTCTCGGGCGAGTCGACCGCGACCGTGACCGGCACCTCGAGCGCGGCCATCGCCCGCAGTCGCGCGCCGTCGAGCGTCTCGTTGGCCAGCATGAGGTCCGCGCCCAGGCCGGCCTCGGCCATGCCGACGACCTCGCGTGGCGTCGCGCACGTGAAGCCGTGATGCCCGGCCGCGTCCTGGCGCCGGGCCAGCGCCGTGCACTTGTGCGCCTTCACATGCGGCCGTAGCCGCGGACCTGGGAGCAGCGCGGCCATGGCGGCGATGTTGGCGTCCAGGTCGGCTCTCTCGACGACGAGAGCAGGTGTCGGCAGCTCGGTGACGTTCACAGGTTCCCTCTCCGGTCGCGGGCGACAGCGCTCCGCGAACCCTGCCACGGCGCGCCCGGCTGCCACTCGCGCCTCAGCAGCCCGTACACCCACGAGTCCGACACGTCGCCGTCCACGATGCAGTCTTCCCGCCTCGTTCCCTCCCGCACGAACCCGAGCTTCTCCAGGACCCGCGCAGACGCCAGGTTGCGGGTGTCGGTCTCGGCCTGGACTCGATGCAGGTTCAGCGTCTCGAAGGCCCAGTGCAGCACGGCGCGGGCGCCCTCGGTCGCGTAGCCGCGACCCCATGCTGCTTCGTTGAGGCAGTAGCCGAGCGCCGCGCTGCGGTAGTCCCGGTTCCACCGGGTGAGCGAGCACCAGCCGAGGAACGCCCCGTCGGACGCGCACTCCAGCGCCCACCGCGCCCCGCTGCCTTCGTCTGCCATCTGCGCGGACGCGGCGATGAAGCGGTCGGCACGCGCGCGTTCCTTCCAGGGCGGCGCATCCCAATAGCGCAGCACCGAGGCGCTGCTGTGCAACCTGAAGAGCGCGTCGGCATCCGCAGTGGAGACGGGCCGCAAACGCAGGCGCGCGGTCGTCAACGTCGGGGTCGGCAAGGACATGCGCGCCATGCTGCCCTTCCCGTGCCCAGCGAGCTCGGCCGCCTGGCCGCGAGGGCGCGCCCGGCCGGTCCGCCGCCCACTACGGTGCCTGCATGGTCGCGGATACGCAGCAGCTCGGCGTGCGCTGGTCGAACTGGGCCGGCAACCAGAGTGCCCATCCCCGTACGGTCGTGAGCCCGCGCGGCGTGGAGGAGATCTCCGCCGCGGTCCGGGCCGCCGCCGACGCCGGCCGCACGGTCAAGCCGATCGGCACCGGGCACTCGTTCACCGGCGTCGGGGTTCCGACCGACGTGCAGATGCGCCTCGACCAGCACGCCGACCTGACCGCCGCCGACCCCGCAACCGGCCTGGTGACGGTCGACGCCGGCATGTCGATCCACGCCCTGTCGCTGGCCCTGGCCGAGCGCGGCCTGGCCATGACCAACCTCGGCGACATCGACGTACAGACCATCAGCGGCGCGCTCAGCACCGGCACGCACGGGACCGGCCTCGGGTACGGCGGCCTCGCGACGCAGGTCCGCGGGCTCGAGATCGTGCTCGCCGACGGCTCGGTCGTGCACGCCGACGACACCGAGAACACCGACCTGTACGACGCGGCGCGCGTGGGCCTGGGCGCGTTCGGGGTGATCGCCTCGTACACGCTGCAGGCGGTGCCGGCGTTCGGGCTGCACGCCGTCGAGGAGCCGTCCACGTTCGAGGAGCTGGTCGACGACGGCCGGTTCGCCGAGCTCGCCGAGACCGTCGACCACACCGAGTTCTACTGGTTCCCCCACACCAACGGATGCCTGCTCAAGCGCAACACCCGTGTCGGCATGGACGAGCTGGCCCCGCTGACCCGCTGGCAGGCCTGGCGTGACGACGAGCTGCTGTCCAACACCGTGTTCGGCATGACCTGCGCGCTCGGGAAGGCGATGCCCGCCCTGATCCCGCGCATCAACCGCGTCGCGTCGAAAGCACTGGGGCGCAGGGAGTACACGGCCGCCAGCCACGAGGTTTTCGCCTCGTCGCGCCGGGTGCGGTTCGTGGAGATGGAGTACAACCTGCCCCGCGCCGAGCTGACCGGCGTCCTGCGCGAGCTTCGGTCGTTCCTCGACACGGCCGGCCTCGAGATCAGCTTCCCGGTCGAGGTACGGGTGGCCGCGCCGGACGACATCTGGCTGTCGACGGCGTACCAGCGCGAGTCCGCGTACGTCGCCGTGCACGTCGTCCGCGGCAGCGCGTACGACCGGTACTTCCACGGCGTGGAGAAGATCATGAGCCAGGTCGGCGGCCGACCGCACTGGGGCAAGATGCACTTCCTGGACGCCGCCGCGCTTCGCGAGCGCTACCCCCGCTTCGGGGACGCGCAGGCCGTGCGCGACCGGGTCGACCCCGGCCGGGTCTTCGCCAACGACTACAGCCTGCGGGTGCTCGGGGCCTGACCGTAGGTAAGCACCAACTTTCGCTGGCGCCAGGGCCGCGGATGTGGGTTGATACGCCCCGAGACCCGCGCTCGTGCCCGCTGCACACGAGCGCGGGTCTCGTCGCGGGGCACCCGGCGCGTCGGGCCGGCTTTGTCGGAGGTCCTGCCTACCTTCGCGTCATGCGGCTGCTGCACACCTCCGACTGGCACCTCGGCCGCTGCCTGCACGGCGCCGACCTGACGCCGGGACACGAGGCGTTCTGCGACCACCTCGTGGCGGTCGTGCGCGCCGAGCAGGTCGACGTCGTGGCGGTCGCCGGCGACGTTTTCGACCGCGCCATCCCCCCGCTCGCCGCGATCGCGCTGTTCGAGGACACCCTGCTGCGTCTGCGGGGCGCCGGCGCGCGCGTGGTCGTGACCAGCGGCAACCACGACTCGGCCGGGCGACTCGGGGTCAACAGCCGGCTGCTCGACGACAGCGGGGTGCACATCCGCACCCGCGTGGAGGGTCTGGCCGACCCGGTCCTGGTCGAGGACGCCTACGGCGCGGTCGCGGTCTACGCCATCCCGTACCTCGAGCCCGAGGCCGTCCGCGGCCGGCTGCCCGGCGACGAGGTCCTGGGCTCGGGCCACGCCGCCGTGCTCGGGCAGGCGACGGCCGCCGCCCGCGCCGACCTGGCGCGCCGCGGTCTCCCGCGGAGTGTCGCGGTCGCGCACGGGTGGGTGGCCGGCGGCGTGGCCAGCGAGTCCGAGCGAGACATCACCGTCGGCGGCATCGGCGCCGTGCCGCCCGCGCTGTTCGACGGCTTCAGCTATACCGCGCTCGGGCATCTGCATCGCCCGCAAACGGTGGGCGATGCCCTGCGCTACAGCGGTTCACCGCTCCCGTACTCGTTCTCCGAGGCCGGGCAGGAGAAGGGCTCGCTCCTGGTGACGCTCGACGCGGACGGCCTCGTCGGTGTCGAGACCGTCCCCACGCCCGTGTTCCGGCCGCTCGCCTGGGTACGCGGCCGACTCGAGGAGGTGCTGCGCGATCACGGCGACCTCGCCGGCCACTTCCTCGCCGTCACGCTGACCGACCCGGTTCTGCCGGCCGGCGCGATGGAGCGGCTGCGCGTGCCCTTCCCGCACGTCCTGCGCCTCGCGCACGAACCGGAGACGGCGGAGCAGCACCCCGGCACCTATGTCTCGCGGGTGCGCAACCGCTCCGACCTGGAGATCGCGACCGGCTTCGTCGAGCACGTCCGCGGCGTCCCGGCCACCGCGTCGGAGTCCGCGCTCCTCGCGTCGGCACTCGAGGCCGGGCGGCAGACCGAGTCCGAGCAGCAGGTCGCCTGATGCGGCCGCACCGGCTCCGGCTCTCGGCGTTCGGGCCGTTCCCCGGCGTGGTGGACGTCGACCTCGACCAGTTGTCGACAGCCGGCCTGTTCCTGCTGCACGGCCCGACCGGTGCCGGGAAGACGACCCTGCTCGACGGCATGTGCTTCGCGCTGTACGGGCGGGTGCCCGGCGCCCGCGGCGTGCAGCGCCTGCGCTCCGACCATGCGTCCGAGGAGGTCCCGTCATCGGCCACCCTCGAGTTCACCGCGTCCGGGCGCCGGCTCCGGGTGACCCGCACGCCGGTGTTCACCCGGCCCAAGAAGCGCGGCACCGGTGTCGTCGAGGAGAAGCCCACGGCACGGCTGGAGGAGCTGATCGGCAGGGACTGGCGCACGCTGTCGACGCGACCCGACGAGGTCGGCAGCGAGCTCGACTGCCTGCTGGGCATGAGTGCGGAGCAGTTCTGGCAGGTCGTCCTGCTCCCTCAAGGGCTGTTCGCGCAGTTCCTGCACGCCGGAGCCAAGGAGCGGGGCGCGCTGCTGGAGACGCTGTTTCGCACCGACCGGTTCCGCGACGCGGAGTCGTGGCTCGGAGATCGCCGGTCGGCCCTACGGGGTCGCTACGACGACGCCGCGGCCGAGGCACGGTCCCTGATCGACCGCGTGGTCGAGGCGGCGCAGGTCGACGAGCCAGCGGGCGATCCCGACATCGACTGGTACGACGAGGTTCTGGCCGCTGCGCAGGCGTCGGTGACGGCGACGACGTCCGACGCCGTGGCCGCTGACGCGGCTGCCATGGCGACGGCCGAGCGCCTGCGGGCCGCGGAGACGCTGCGCGACCGGCAGGAACGGCGCCGAGACGCCGAGGAGGCAGCTGCCGCGCTCACCGCCGCGGAGCCCGAGATCGCCGCGGCCCGGGCCGCGGTGGAGGCCGGGCGCCGGGCCGCTCCCCTGTTGCCGCTGGCCGACCACGCAGAGCGCGTCGCGGCCGCCCTCCACGCCGCCCTGTCCACCGCCGACCGGCTCGCAGCGGCCGTGGGCGCGCAGCCGGGCGACGACCTCGCGGCGCTGGCCGGCGAGGCGCGGGCCCGCATCGGCCGGCTGGAAGGGCTGCGCGCCACCGCGGCGCGGCTGGCGGAGGCCGACGACCGGCTGCGGGCCGCCGACGCGGCGCTGTCCACCCTCGACGCGCAGTGGGCTGCGGTCGCCAGGGAGCGCGACGCGCTTCCCGCCCGGCAGGCGACCGCGGCCGGGCGGTTGGCCTCTGCGCAGGCCGCCGTCACGGCGCTGCCGGCGGCGCGCGCGGAGAGCGCCCACCTCGACGAGGTGGCCGCCGACGCGGCCGCCGCAGCCGCCCTGCGGACGCGCCTGAAGGCCGAGCGCCGGGCCGAGAAGCAGGCGCGGGAGCAGTCCCTGGCCGCGCGCGAACACCGGCTCGCGATCGCCGAGGCACTTCTCGCGGGCCAGGCGGCCCGGCTCGCAACCGCTCTCGTCGACGGCGAGCCGTGCGCGGTCTGCGGCGCGCGCGAGCACCCAGCCCCGGCTGCTGCCAGCGACCTCGTCGAGGAGTCGGCCCTCGCCGAGGCCGAGGACCGGTCCGAACGGGCTGCCGACGCGCACCGGCAGGCCGCCGCCCTGCTGGCGGCCACCACGGCCGAGCTGGCGACGCTCGACGCCCGGGTGGCCGGAGCGGGATGGGCGGACTCCGCACCGCTGGCGGACGCCCGGGCGGCCGCCGCCGCGCGGGTGGCGAGGCTCGAGGCGGCAGCCGCGGACCTCGACAGCGCCGAGCAGGCGGTCGCCGCCCTCGACGACGCCGATGGCGCGCTGCGGGACCGTCTCGCGTCGATCGCCGCCGAGCGTGCCGAGATCGACGGTGCGCGCGCGGCAGCAGCTGATGTCGCGGACGAGGACCGCGCCGCACTCACCGAGGCGCTGGCGGGGGCACCTGACCTCGACGCCGCGCTCGCGTCGACCCGTGCGGTGGCCGACGCGCTGGACGCCGCCCACCGCGCGGCGGCCGACGCGGCCCGCCTCGCCCACGAGTCGGAGGCCGAGAGCGCCCGGGTCGCCGAGGCTCTCGCGGCGGCCGGGTTCGGGTCGGTCGCCGACCTTCGCGCCACCGCCGACCCGGCCCTGGCCGAGCGGGTGGCTGCCCACGACGCCGCCGCGGCGGCACTCGCCACCACCCTGGGCGACCCCGACCTCGACGTCCCGCTCGAGCCGGCCGCCGACGTGGCCAGCGCCGGGGAGGCCGACCTGCTCGCGCGGGCAGCCCGTGATGCGGCGCGCGACGCGGCGGCCGTCGCGACCGACCGCCTTCGCGCCGTCGCCGGCCACGGACCAGCCCTGCGGCAGGCGCTGGCCGGACTGGCGCCGCTGCGCGCCGAGCTCGACGAGGTCGAGGGCCTGGCAGAGCTCGCCGCCGGACGCGGCAGCGGCAACCGCCTCGGCATGGCCCTCTCGACGTTCGTGCTGGCCGCCCGGCTCGAACAGGTCGCCGACCTCGCCAGCCAGCGCCTGGCGCGCATGTCCGACGGGCGCTACACGCTCCGGCACACCGACGCCCGGCGCGACGCGCGGCGCCGCGGCGGACTCGGTCTCGTGGTGCACGACGCGTGGACCGGGCAGAGCCGCGACACCGACACGCTCTCCGGCGGCGAGACGTTCATGGCCTCGCTCGCCCTCGCCCTCGGGCTCGCCGACACCGTGACGGCCGAGGCGGGGGGCGCGCCGATCGAAGCACTGTTCGTCGACGAGGGCTTCGGCACCCTCGACGAGGACAGCCTGGAGGAGGTCATGGACGTCCTGGACGGACTCCGCGCCGGCGGACGGGTCGTCGGCATTGTCAGCCACGTCGCCGACCTGCGTCAGCGCATCCCTACCCAGCTGCGCGTCCACAAGGGCCGATCCGGCAGCCGGCTCGAGACCGTGGCCTGACAGGACCCCGTCCGTCGCCGCGGCCGCTTCGGTCAGGCGTCGCGGCGCTGCACGAGCACGTACGCAGCGGCGACGAACACGATCCACCACACGCAGTAGACGCCGAAGCCACTCCACGGGCCGAGCGAGTTGCTCTGCTGCACCGTGAACGCGATCTGCTGGCCGGCGTTGCTGGTGAAGTAGCGGAACACCGCCTGGCCCCAGGCGCCCGGCAGCAGGTTCGTCAGTCCGGGTGCCACGAGCAGCAGCGCGACCGCCAACGTGATCGCCGGTGCCGTGCGGCGCAGCAGCGCGCCGAGGCCGAAGCCGAACAGCCCGCTGGCCGCGACGTACAGACCGCCGCCGATGATCGCCCGCAGGACTCCGGGATCCCCGATCGAGGGGTGGAAGCCGTAGTGGGCGAAGATCGGTTTGGCGACGTAGAACGCGGCGAACGAGCTGATCAGTCCGAACACGAAGCCGGCGATCGTGACGAGCGTGCCCTTCGCGGCCAGCACGATTCCGCGTCTCGGGACCGCGGTGAACGTCGCGCGGATGGCGCCGTTGACGTACTCGCTGCTGATCGTGAGGACCGCGAGCACCGCGATGGCCAGCTGGCCGAAGGCGATGCCGGACAGCGAGATCGCGACCGGGTCGAAGTGCAGCTTGTCGCTCGCCGACGAGCCGGCGTAGCTCTGCGACGCGCCCCAGGCGAACAGCGCCCCGAAGCCGACCGTGGCGACGACGAGGGCGACCAGGGTCCAGCGGGTCGAGCGCAACGACGTCATCTTCGTGTACTCGCTGCGCAGCACGGACCAGAACATCAGGCGACCCCTCCCGGCGTGACCGAGCCGGCGTGGAACTCCACGCTCTCCCGGGTCAGCTCCATGAACGCCTCCTCGAGCGAGGCCCGCTCCTCGAACAGCTCGTGCACCGGCACCTTCGCCTTCCAGGCCAGCTCGCCGACCTCGTCGGTGGTCATGCCGACGACCTCCAGGAACCCGTCGACCTCCCGGGTGACGTGGCCTGCCTTCCCGAACGCCTGGGCCAGCGCCTCCTGCTGCGGTGACCGCACCCGGACACTGTTGTTCGAGCTGCCCCGGATGAAGTCGCGGGTCGAGGTGTCCGCGATCAGCCGGCCGCGCCCGATGACCACCAGGTGCTCGGCGGTGAGCGACATCTCGCTCATGAGGTGCGAGGACACCAGCACGGTCCGGCCCTCTGCGGCCAGCGACTTCATGAAGGTACGGATCCAGTGGATCCCCTCCGGGTCGAGGCCGTTGACCGGCTCGTCGAACAGCAGGACCGACGGATCGCCCAGCATCGCCGCCGCCAGGCCCAGCCGTTGCGTCATGCCGAGCGACAGGCCCTTGATACGTCGGTTGGCGGCGTCGGTCATGCCGGTGAGCGCGAGCACCTCATCGACCCGCCTGGCCGGCAGGCGGTTGCTCTGCGCCAGCTGGCGCAGGTGGTCACGCGCCTTCAGACCCGGATGGGCCGAGCGTGCCTCCAGCAACGCCCCCACCTCACGCATCGGGTGCGGCGAGTCCACGAACGGGCGGCCGTTGACCAACGCGGCGCCGGAGTTCGGGCGGTCCAGACCGAGGATCATGCGCATGGTCGTGGATTTGCCGGCTCCGTTCGGACCGAGGAAGCCGGTCACGGTGCCCGGCTCGACCGTGAAGGACAGGTCGTCGACCGCCAGCGTCTTGCCGTAGTGCTTGGTGAGGCCCCTGGCCTCGATCATGCGCTGCTCCCGTCATCGGCTGCGGTATCCGGACAGCCTCTCCCAACCAGGCGCGTGGCACCACCCGATTGCGTCAGCACCCGACCGTGACACCTGTCATGGCCGGACATCAACCGCCGACCGGGGCGGGCTCGCCGTCCGGGACGGCCGGCTCCTCTGCCTCCTCGCGCGCCCGTCGCGGCAGCATCGGGGAGACCACCAGCATGGCGGCCACGAGGATCAACTGGGCGACCAGCACCCGGTTCAGCGCGGTGTGGAAGTCCCCGCCGCCGATGTTGTCGAAGAACACGGTGCCGAGAACGGCGACCCCGATGGATGCGGCGAGGTTCTGGCCGGCGTTGAGGACCCCGGAGG
Source organism: Mycobacteriales bacterium (assembly GCA_036379355.1). Classification (GTDB taxonomy): domain Bacteria; phylum Actinomycetota; class Actinomycetes; order Mycobacteriales; family CAJCIY01; genus CAJCIY01. Next base: position 35,857 of record DASVGV010000145.1, read on the forward strand.
CCGAGCCGGTCTCGTAGTCGTCGACGGACGCCAGGACGATGTCGAACATCGGGGCGACGACCAGGCCGACCCCGAAACCGACGACCAGGAGGCCGGGGGCGAGATCGGCGGCGCCGACCGTTCCGTGTCGGCTCAGGGCGAGGACCAGCAACCCGTAGCCCGCCCCCGACACGAGCACGCCGGCCTGGAGGGTCGACCTGCCGAAGCGCGGCCCGAGCAGCGCGCCCGACAGGCCCGCGCCGACCGTCATCCCGAGCGTCATCGGGACGAGACACAACGCGGCGTGGATGGGGGTGAAGCGCTGCCCGATCTGCAGGAACAGCGTGATGCACAGCAACAGGCCGGTCAGCCCCGAGAAGAACAGCGCCACGAACGACAGACCGGTCACGTAGCCACGCTTGCGAAACAGGCTGGGGGTGACGAGCGGGTCGGCGCCGCGCCGGTCACGACTTACCTGCTGCAGCGCGAACAGTGCCAACACGGCGACTCCCGCGGCCATCGACGCGAAGGTCCACCAGGGCCAGCCCGCCTCACGACCCTGGATGAGCGGGTAGACGAGCAGGATCGCGAACAGGCCGACGAGCACGGTGCCGGTGAGGTCGAGGCGTACTTCGGGATGAACCTCCGAAGGGGGGAGCGCTTTGCGGCCGAGAACGATGGCCGCGATCCCGAGCGGCACGTTGACGAAGAAGCAGAGTCGCCAGGCGGATCCGAACAGGTTCCAGTCGGTGAGCGCGCCGCCCAGGATCGGGCCAACGACGGCCGAGAGACCGATGACCGGTCCGAAGACGGCGAAGGCCTTGGCCTGCTCCTTCTCCTCGAAGCACTCGCGGATGATGCCGAACCCCTGCGGCAAGAGCATCGCCGCCAGGGAACCCTGTACCAGCCGGGCTGTGACGAGCGTGGCCACGTCCGGCGACAGGCCGCACAGCAGGGACGCGAGCACAAAGCCCGCCGCGCCGATGAGGAACATCCGCCGCCGCCCGACGAGGTCGCCGAGGCGCCCGCCGAGGATGAGCCCGACCGCGATCGCCAGCGGGTAGCCACCGACGATCCACTGCAACGAGGTCGACGAGGCGTGGAAGTCCCGCGCAATCTGAGGGGCGGCCACGTTGACGACCGTGCTGTCGAGCAGGTCCATGCACTCGGCCACCAGGACGACCGCGAGGGCGAGCCACCGGAGTGGGTACGCCGTGCCACGAACATTGATCGTCATGAACGAACACTGTTCCAAGCGAACAGCGTTCGTGTCAAGACGTATCCTCGATGCGTGTCACGTCCGGTGCCCCGCCGCATGCGCCTGCGGGCGAACGTCCCCGCGCCGCGGAGCCTCAGCCGGGCCGCCATCGTGGACGCCGCGCTCAAGGTCCTGGACCGCGAGGGCCTCGACGCCCTCACCATGCGGCGCGTGGCCGAGGAGCTCGGCACCGGCCCGGCCTCGCTCTATGCCCACGTGGACCACAAGGACGACCTGGTCGCGGCCGTGTTCGACCGCGTCTCCGGGGACATCGAGCTGCCCGGCACGCCCGACCCGGCCCGGTGGCAGGAGCAGATCACCGAGCTCGCGCTCGGCGCCATCGCCACCTTCCGACAGCATCGAGACCTCGCCCGCGCTGCCCTCGGCACCATTCCGACGGGCGACGGCTCGCTGTCGCTGATGGAGGCGATGGTGAGCATCCTGCTGGCCGGCGGCGTCGACGAGCAGGTGACCGCGTGGTCGCTGGACCTGCTGGCGCTCTACATCACGGCGACGGCGTACGAGTATTCGGTGGAGACGGACGCGGCCGACACGCCGCACGGGGCGGAGCTGGTCTCCCAGACGACGCCCGACACCGAGCTACGCGCGTGGTTCAGCAGTCTCCCGGACGACCGCTACCCCCACCTCGTCGCGATGGCCGGAGCACTGACCAGCGGCGACGGCGAGCAGCGGACGCGGTTCCACCTCGACGTGCTCGTGCGGGGCATCGCCTCGACCGTCCCGGCGCGGCGCCGGCGCAGGCGGTAGCGTCGCCTCCAGTGACGACGGGGTGCCGGCAGGCCGGCTGAGAGCAGACCCGTCGAACCTGCCCCAGGTCGTGCTGGCGAAGGGATCGTCACGTGGATGCGCTCGTCGATGACGTGGTCGAGGCGCTCGACGCGCTGCGCCGTACCGGACCGCTGGTGATGTGCCAGACCAACAACGTGGTCACCGGATTCACGGCGAACGTGCTGCTCGCCGCGGGCTGCTCGCCGGCGATGGTCGACGACGTCGAGGACGCCGCGGTGTTCGCCGCCGCCGCGGACGGGCTGCTGGTCAACCTCGGCACCCTCGCCCGCGAGCGGACCGATGCGATGCGGGTTGCCGTCTCGGCCCGCACCGGCCGCGGCTGGGTGCTCGACCCGGTGGCCGCCGGCCCGCTACCGGCACGGACGGCGCTGGCCCGCGAGCTGCTCGCCGAACGGCCGGCGGTCCTGCGCGGCAACGCCTCCGAGATCCTCGGAGTCGCGGGCGAGACCTCTGCCGGGCGCGGCGTCGATGCCGGGGATGGACCCGAGGCGGCGCTCGCGACGGCACGGGACCTCGCGGAGCGGTACGGCTGCGTGGTCGCCGTCAGCGGCCCGGTCGACGTGATCACGGGCGGCGGCCGGGAGGTTCGCGTGGCGGGCGGACACCCGTCCATGACGCGGGTCACCGGGGTGGGCTGCGCCCTCGGCGCGCTGGTGGCCGCCGCCCTCGCGGTCGCGCCGCCGCTGACGGCCGCCACCGCCGCCACAGCGCTGCTGTGCGCGGCCGGCTCGGCGGCCGCCGAGGGAGACCCCGGGCCAGGCACGTTCGCCGTCCGGCTGCTCGACCGCCGCGCCGACCTGACGCCGTCGGCTGTCGTCGACCGGGTCGCCCTGTCGTGATCGACTGGAGTGTCTACGTCGTCACCGACACGGCCATGTGCGCCGGGCGCGAGGTCCCTGCCGTGGTCGGGGAGGCAGTTGCCGGGGGCGCGACCGTCGTCCAGGTGCGCGACCCGCACGCCGCGGCGCGCGACCTCGTGGCCCTGACGCGCGCGGTGTTGGACGTCGTTGCGGGCCGCGTCCCGGTCCTCGTCAACGACCGGGTCGACGTCGCGCTCGCCGCGGGCGCGCAAGGGGTGCACGTCGGCCAGTCCGACCTCGACCCCGTGTCGGTACGGACGATCGCTCCCGGCCTGATCGTCGGGCTTTCGGTTTCGAGTGTGGCCGAAACCCGTGCGGCAGAAGCACTTCCCGTCGACTATCTGGGCGCGGGACCCGTATTCGCCACGCCCACCAAGCCGGACGCGGCGCCGGCTACCGGTCTCGACGGGCTGGCGGCCATCTGCGCGGCCAGCGCCGTGCCCGTCGTCGCGATCGGCGGGCTCTCGGCCGCCCACTGCGCCGCGGTCCGCCAGGCGGGGGCTGCCGGCATCTGCGTCGTGTCCGCCGTCTGTGCGGCCGAGGACTGCCGCGCCGCGACCGAGGAACTGGCACGCGCGTGGTCGTGAACGTCCTGTCGGTCGCGGGCTCCGACCCGAGCGGAGGAGCCGGCATCCAGGCCGATCTGAAGACGTTCGCCGCGCTGGGCGCCTACGGCATGGCGGCGATCACCGCGCTCACCGTCCAGAACACCCAGGGCGTACGGGCCGTGCATCCCGTCGATCCCGCGGTGATCGCCGCCCAGGTCGAGGCCGTGCTCGACGACGTCCGGGTGGACGCGGTGAAGATCGGCATGCTGGGCGACGCCGCCGGCATCGCTGCGCTGGCACAGGTGCTGCGTGCCCGCCGGCCGCCCGTCGTGGTCCTCGACCCGGTTCTGGTCGCCACGTCGGGGGACGCGCTGCTGCCGGGCGGTGCCGTCCCCACGCTGCTGGCCGACCTGCTGCCGCTCGCAGACCTGGTCACCCCCAACGTGCCGGAGGCGGCCGCCCTGCTCGGCGTCGAACCGGCCGGCGACGAGCAGGAGCAGGCGCGGCAGGCGGCGGCGCTCGCCGCGCTCGGCCCGGCCGTCCTGCTGAAGGGCGGCCACCTCGGGGGCACCGAGAGCGTGGACGTGCTCGCGGGCGGCGGGAGCACGACGCGGCTCGCCGCCCCCCGGGTGGCCACCACCGCCACCCACGGGACCGGCTGCACTCTCTCGTCGGCGCTCGCCGCGCTGCGGCCCCTGCACCCCGACTGGGCCGGGACCGCCCGGGCCGCGAAGGCGTACGTCTCCCGCGCCCTGCTGGCGGGTGCGGACCTGGACGTGGGCCGCGGCCACGGCCCGCTGCGCCACGACGTCTGAGCGCCGTTGCCTACAGTGGCCCGGCCCTTCCGTCCCGGATCAGGAGTCCTCGCATGCCCCGCTGGCCCGCCGACCGCCTCGCCGTGGACGCCTACCCCGGCCCCGGCTACGACCTGCCGATCCTCTACGGCGACCTCGACACCAACGGGCACCTGAACAACGTCGCCCTCGGCCGGTTCTTCGAGCACGCCCGCTTCTCCGGAAACGTGAGCGCGGGGCTGCGCGAGGCCGGCCGTCCCGCGGGCGCACACTTTCTCGTCGCCCGCGTCGCCATCGACTACCTGCTCGAGGGACGGATGGGCGAGACGCTCCACGTCCGTACCCGCCTGGCGCGCATCGGGACCAGCGCCGCCACCCTCGAGCAGGCGGCGTGGCAGCAGGGCGCCTGCCTGGGACTCGCCGAGGTGGTCTTCGTGCACCTGATCGACGGCCGGCCGGCTCCGATCAGCCCGGCGGTACGGGCGGTCCTGGAGTCCATGCGCGCGTGATGCCCTCGGTCAGACGGTCAGCCGCCGCATGGTGGCGAAGCCGCCGACGGCCAGGAGCACCGTCAGTGCGGCGAGCAGACCGGTGAGGCCGGCCGCACTGAGCGCGGTGAAGAAGTGGCCGATGTCGTGCCAGGCGCCCACCCAGGTGACGAGCAGGGCGCCGGCGAGGAGCACGGCCACCTGCACCACGATGAAGGTCACGAGGCCGACGAGGCTCCAACGCCGGTGGATGAGTCCGTACCACATGCCGTAGACGAACAGCAGCGCGAGAACGACGAAGGACGTGAGCCAGGTGAGGTACCACGGGCCGTCGAGGATGTACGGCACGCGGAAGAAGCCCATCCGCAGCCCCCAGCCATGGGTGGGCCGCTCGATGACCTGTCCCACGGTGATGACGACGGCGGCGATGGCCGAGAACCCGACCGTCAGCAGCACGGTCCCGAGGTAGTAGGAGCGGCGGCTGCCGAACGAGAGCCCGAACGGCAGCGACTGCGCCACGGTCTGGAGCCCCAAGACGAAGCCGAGGACCGGCAGCGAGGCCAACCCGCCGACGTACCGGTGCGAGGCGTGCCCGGCCGGGGTCGCGGCCAGGATGAGGACGTCGACCAGGAACACGAAGGCGAGGATCGCCCAGGGCAGGATCAGGTAGTTGAAGCGCTGGACCAGGTGGTAGCGCACGACGTTGGTGTACGTGCTCATGCGTGGGCCTTTCGTGTCAGCTCGTCGCCCGGCTGCCCGGCGGCGTGCACCATGACCTGCTGCAGCGACAGGGCCTCGAGACTGAGGCGCAGATGCCGGGCCCGGTCCCGGTCGGCTCGGTCGAGCGCCCCGCCGACCACGAGTGACTCGTGGGAACCCACGCGTCGTCGGTCCCACGTCGTGCGACCGGCGACGAACTCCTCGACCGCGGTGACCGAACCGCTGACGGCGGTCACGCTGCCGCGGACCTCGTCGGCCGGCGCGTCCAGGACGATCTTCCCGTGGTCGATCATCACGACGTGCTCGAGCAGGTCCGCGACCTCGTCGACGAGGTGCGTCGAGAGGATGACGGTGCTCGGATCCTCGGTGTGGCTGGCCAGGAGCCGGTCGTAGAACAGCTGGCGGGCGACGGCGTCGAGCCCGGCGTACGGTTCGTCGAACAACGTGACCTCCGCCCGGGCCGCCAGGCCGATCACGATGCCCAGCGCCGACCGCATGCCGCGGGAGAGCTTCTTGACCGGGCGCCCGCACGGCAGGTCGAAGTCCGCCAAGAGACTGTCGGCCAGGTCACCGCTCCAGTGCGGGTAGAACCACGATGCGGCGCGGATCACCTGACCGACTCGCAGGTCCGGGTAGGCCTGGTCCTCACGGACCAGCACCATTCGGCGCAGGATCGCGTCGTTCTCGACCGGGCTGCCGCCGAGCACATGCACCTGACCCGCGGAGGCGTACTCCTGGCCGGTGATGATCCGCAGGAAGGTGCTCTTCCCGGCGCCGTTGCGGCCGAGCAGCCCGGTGATCGACGGACCGCTGATGTCGAGGCTCACATCGTCCAGTGCCGTCTGGTCGCGATAGCGCCGGGTGAGGCCACGGACCGAGATCGTCGGTGTGCTGCCTTGCTCGGTCATACCTTGCTCGCTCCCTGCTCGTGGTGGCTCGCGCGCACCAGTCCCACCAGGCCGTCGAGGTCGATCTCGAGCCGGGCGGCCTCGGCGATCAGCGGGCGGATGTAGCGCTCCGCAAAGCCGTTGCGTCGCTCCTCGAGCAGGAGCGCCTTCGCTCCTGCCGCGACGAACATGCCGATGCCGCGGCGCTTGTCCAAGAGGCCCCGGTCGATCAGCACGTTGATCCCCTTCGCCGCCGTCGCCGGGTTGATCCGGTAGAAGGCGGCCAGCTCGTTGGTCGACGGCACACGCGCTCCTTCGGCGAGCGTGCCGTCGGCGATCTCGTCGGCCAGGTGCTCGGCGATCTGGGTGAAGATCGGCGCTCCGTCATCGAGCACGGATCACTCCTCGGTCCCGAGCCATGTTCCCTGGTTCATTACTTGACTAATGTACCCATGAAGCGCGAGCGGTCAAGTCCGTACCGGAAACAGGAGCGGAGCCGGGCGTGTTGGGCCGTCTGCGGGGTGCACGATGAACATCCGAGGCAGCCACGGCCGCATGCCGGCCGCCGATCCGACGAGGAGAGCCGATGACGCAGCAGCGAGCCGTTCTGGCCGGTGGGTGCTTCTGGGGGATGCAGGACCTGATCCGGCGCCAGCCGGGGGTCGTGTCCACGCGGGTGGGATACACCGGCGGCGACGTGCCGAACGCGACGTACCGGCATCACCCAGGGCACGCCGAGGCCGTCGAGATCGTCTTCGACCCGACCGCGACGTCGTACCGCGAGCTGCTGGAGTTCTTCTTCCAGATCCACGACCCGTCGACGCGGGACCGGCAGGGCAACGACATCGGCAGCAGCTACCGGTCGGCGATCTTCTACGTCGACGACGAGCAGAAGGCGGTGGCGGAGGACACCATCGCCGACGTCGACGCGTCCGGGCTGTGGCCGGGCAGGGTCGTCACCGAGGTGGTGCCGGCCGGCGACTTCTGGGAGGCCGAGCCGGAGCACCAGGACTACCTCGTGCGCTACCCCGACGGCTACACCTGCCACTTCCCGCGGCCGGACTGGCGGCTGCCGAAGCGGGCGGCCGCGTCGGCCTGAGCACCGGTGCCCGTCCACGCGGTGGGCGGTGCGATCCTGGGCGCATGGGTCGCCGCACGCAGCACCGGCCGGTTCTGCGCTGGTCGGCGCAGGACGGGGCCGTGCGCAGGCCGGACACGCTGGCCGCCGAGGAGCCGCTGGAGATCCGGCTGGACGGGTCGTCGTTCACCGTCACGATGCGCACGCCCGGGGACGACGTCGACCTCGTGCTCGGGTTCCTGCTGAGCGAGGGACTCATCCGTTCCGCCGACGACGTGCGGACCGCGGCGTACTGCGCGGGTGCGGTGGACGGCGACGCCAACACCTACAACGTGCTCGACGTCGTCCTCGACCCTGCCGCCACGGCCCGGCGGCCGGTCCGCAACGTGCTGACCACGAGCGCGTGCGGTCTCTGTGGCCGGCAGAGCATCGACGAGGTGCGTTCGGCCGCGCCGTACGACCTGGGCGAGAGCACGGCGCGATGGGACCCGGCGCAGCTGGTACGGCTCCCGACGATCCTGCGCGACACCCAGCGCGTGTTCGCCCGTACCGGCGGTCTGCACGCCGCGGCGCTGTTCGCTGCCGATCGCGACGAGCCGCTGGTCGTCCGCGAGGACGTCGGGCGGCACAACGCCGTCGACAAGGTCGTCGGCCATGGCGTACGCGAAGGGTGGCTGCCCCTCCGCGACCGCCTGCTCCTGGTGTCCGGGCGGGCATCGTTCGAACTGGTCCAGAAGGCCATCGTGGCTGGAATCCCTTGCCTCGCAGCCGTTTCCGCACCGTCGAGTCTCGCGGTCGAACTCGCCGCCGACAGCGGCCTGACGCTGGTCGGATTCCTGCGGGGCGAGGCGATGAACGTGTATGCAGGCGCGGAACGCCTGGGGCTCTAGCCTTCCTCGGCCGGGAGCAGCGGCCGCAGTCGCTCGATGACCGCGGGGACGTCGTCGCCGGTGGAGCAGCCCAGGCCGACCAGCAGGGCCGTGATCGGCGCGGCCGGGCGATCGACGCGGTGAGCGACGTCCCGCGTGAAGTCGAGGACCGCGCGCGTGTCCGGCGCGGTCACGCCCAGCTCGGCGCTGACCGCCGCCACCCACTCGTCCAGGGTCATGCCCATCTCCTCGCCTGCTCGAGTTGCTCTGCCGTGTCACAGTCCCACCACGGCGGCGGCCGCTCGTCGAAGCGGACTCCCTGTGGCGCAAGAGATCTCACCACGTCGCCAACCCTGGCCCCGCGCGGGTCGGCAGGCAGAGCAGCGCGCAGCGCGGACGTCGGGTAGGCGCCGAGCAGGTACTGTGCGCGGCCCTCGTCGTCCACGGCCGTGGCCGGTGCCGCGGCGACCAGCCTGCGGACGGTCTCGGCGGTCACGAAGGGCAGATCGGCCGCAAGGACAACCACCACGGGAGCGGTGACGCGCGCGAGGCCGGCGGCGATGGCCGCGACCGGTCCGCCACCGGGCGGCTGCTCGACCAGGTCCCCTCCGGGTCCGACAACCGTCAGCGCACGCGCGCCCTCCAACGCGCCGCGCACCACGTCGATCATGCGCCGGCCGCCGACGTCCAACGCCGGCTTGCCCGGTCCACCGAGCCGCCGACCCCGCCCCCCCGCCAGCACCAGTCCGTCGAACTCCCGTGCCTCGTCGGACGGGCCCGGGTCGGCCGGGCGGCCGCCGCGCGGCGCAACGCTGAGGGCGACCGTCACGACGTCGCCCTCGCCGACGCGCTCACGGGCCCGGACCGCGCTCTTCACGGGCAGGACGTAGCCGCCGTCCTTGGGCAGCAACGACGTCTCCCACTCCGTGGCGCCGATCCGGACCCACACCGGTATCGCCCCCCACCCGTACGACGCCTGAGCCGCCTCGGCACGGATCGCGGCGCAGTGGTGCGCGGGCACGGTCAGCCAGTAGAACGGCGCCGGCCCCCGCCATTCCCAGAGCTCGGCCGAGAACTCCATGTCCACCCGCGGCACGCTAGCCGCACCTGGGCGGGGGCGGCCCGCGCCGGAACTGCTGATGGCGGCGGCAACGCGGTTGCAATCTTGGTCCGCGGGGGGATCGGCTACCGGATCGGGCGCACCCGCACCGGCAGGTCCAGATCCGCCCACGCACGGTCGGCGGTCAGCACTTCGGCAGGTGAGCTGCGTACCGTCAGCGCCAGGCAGCACCGATCGCCCAGGGACAGCAATGTGCCACCGTCGAGCGATCGCATCGCACCTGCCAGCTCAGCGTCGGCTTCGGTGACGGGCTCGATGACCACGCCCGCGGCGGTGAGCAGTCCCCGCACATCGCGAACGTCGACCTCGGCATCGATCAGCTTGCCGATCACCTCGGCGAGGTTCGCTGCTCCCAGCGACGCATGCTCCAGCGCTTCTGCCACGACCTCCGCGCCGGGTTCGTCGTGGACCAGCGCCAACACTGCCGAGGCGTCCAGAACCGTCATTCGCCGGCAGCGGCCGCGAGACGGCGTTCCTGGAGCAGCTCGTCCACCAGCGACCGTGTGCGCGACACCCCCGAGGCCAGACCCCGAAGCTCCGCGACGGCGTCTTGCGGACGCTCGAGGATGAGACTGTTGCCGACGATCCGCAGATGCAGCTGCTCCCCGGCGGAAAGGCGCAAAGCGCTGCGAACTTCGGCGGGGATCACCAGCCGCCCTTGCTGCCCTAGCGTCAACGTGGCATCCATGCGCCAATGATGTCACGATCATCGAATGCGTGCCACCGTACGCAACGGGCGGCGCTCCACGGGTCCGCGAGGAGAAGATCCCCTCGCAGCCCGGCCATGCCGGTGGAGTGATCTGCGCGAACGTGGAGCCGCTGTAGGCCTTCGGTTGATGGGTGCCAGATCTACTTCGGTTGATCGGTGACACCCGAGATGGACCTTACGTCGCCCGCCTGGAACTGGCGCGCTTCTTCCTCACCGTCCCTTCTGTGGTCCTGGCGCTGGTGCGCAGCAGCTGGTCGCCGTCGAAGCACTGCAAGACCTCGTCGGTCACCCACACGTCGATGTTGCGGCCGGCGGCGGCGACGCCGAGGCATACCTGCTGCCAGTTGACGCAGACCACGCCGACGGCTGAGGCGCGGCGGGAGACCCAGTAGCCGTGACCACGCCGGGGATCCGGCCGACGTGCCCCCTCGGTCGCGGTCCGCAGGGCGGTTACGGGTGCGGGATCCTCCCGCCAGAACCGTTGCGCTGGGGTCGCCATGTCCAACGCCTGATGAGGTCGTGCGGTGTTGTACTCGCCGACCCACTCGTCGAGCTCGCCCTGCAACGCCTCGACTGAGGCGAAGGCCCGGTCGGTGCGGAACTCGGTGCGGACCGCCCGATGGAACCGCTCGATCTTGCCCGTCGTCGTCGGCGACCGAGGTTGGGTGAGCAGGTGCCGGATCCCGTTCTCCCGGCAGATCCGGTCGAACAGCGACTCGACTGGCGGCACGTTGAACCGGCCGGTGAACACCTTCCCGTTGTCGGTGAGGATCTGCTCCGGCACCCCATACGCCCGCAACGCTTTCCCGAGCCCGTCACAGACCTTCTGCGAGGCCTCCCGGACCATTACATGCGCACTGATGCAGAACCTCGAGTGGTCATCGACGCCGGACAGCACCTTCACCCGGCGGCCGTCGGCGAGCGCGAACCCGCCGACCACGTCCATCTGCCACAACTCCATCGGCGCGCCGCGCTCCCATCGCTTCCACTTGCGGTCCCTAGGCCGCCGCGCCGCTGGATCGATCAGGCTCAACCGGACCAGCGCCCGATACGCCGCCGACTCAGTCGTGGCCACCCCTCGCTTGCCGAGCTCGAAGCTCAGCCGCCGCGGCCCCCACGACGGGTGCGCCATCCGCAGCTCCACCAGCGCGACCTCGACCGCGGCCGGCATCTGATGCGGACAGGACCGGGGCCGGTGCGACCGATCCGCCAACCCGTCCAGCCCGCCAGCGTCATACCTGGCCAGCCAGACATGCATCGTCTTTCGTGACACCCCGAACCGGGCCGCCACGTCCTTCACCGTCTCGCC